>CAZBIU010000531.1:0-3535 GCA_964491625.1 uncultured Myxococcales bacterium | reverse complement strand
ATCGATGATGGATTGGTTCCCCCGGCTGCGCAGTGCAACCCCGACGGCATTCCTTCCGGCGTGTCCTTGCAGGGCGAATGCAAACCAGGGACTTTTGTGTGCCGAGGCGCCGACGGTTGGAAGTGCCACGGCGGCGTCGGACCCACGCCCGAAATCTGCGACGGCAAAGACAACGACTGCGACGGCACCATCGACAACCAGGCTCCCTGTCCCGCCGGCTTTGTCTGCATCGGCGGCGAATGCGTTGCCACCTGTGTGGAAGGTGGCGAACAGTACCCGTGCCCCGCCGATCGCTACTGCAGCAACGGGGCGTGCATCATCAAGGAATGCGCCGTCCATCCCTGCGGGGCGGGCTTGACTTGCCAAAGCGACGGAACCTGCGTCGATCCCTGCGCCAATCGTCAGTGCCTCGACAAGCAGACCTGCGTGCACGGTGTCTGCACCGACTGCTACTCGCAGGGTTGTCCAAGCGGACAAAGTTGTATCCAGCGCCAGTGCCAGGTGAATCCATGCGCGAGCAAAGCCTGCCCAGCCGGGCAGCTCTGCAGCGCGGGCGCGTGCCTGCCGAGTTGTGCCGGCATTACCTGCGGCACCGGACAGATCTGTTCCAAGGGTGTCTGTGTGAAGTCGCCATGTACCGAGACTTGTGACAGCGATACCTTTTGTGACCCATCCTCCGGCAAGTGCGTGACGAAGCCGTGCGCCAGCATCGCTTGCCCGCCGGGCATGTTGTGCCTCAATTCGACCGGCCACTGCGCAAGCAATCCCTGCGAGCAGGTGAGCTGCGGGGCGGATCAGACCTGCGTTGTGCTGGACGACGGATCGCCCGATTGCGAATCTCCGGTCGTGACCGGCATCCCCAGCACCGCCCGCGTTTCGGGTGGCGGTGTATTCTCTTGCAGCGTCGGCAGTGTCGAGCGACCGGGTCTTGCCGGCGCCGCTCTCATGGCGCTGGCGGCCTTGCTGCTGCGGCGTCGTCGGAAGTAGTCGCGACGACACCGAGTTACCGCCTACCCGGCGCGCTCGGGAACGAACGCTCGCGGCAGCGACACGCAGTACTCGATGGCCGCCTGAATCTTGTCGGGCGGCAGTCCGCGCCAAAAGACGTGCCACTCGGGCAAGCGCACCAGGCCGTCGCAATTCTTGGCGTACCACGGCGCGATGGGGTTGGTGGGAACCGCGCGCCAGAAGAAGACGGGAAAGTCGCGCGCCAAGAGCGACCAAATCTCGCCGCCAATGCCTTCGCCTTGCGCCTGCCGGTCGACCGCGAACTTGCTCAGGTACGGCGCGATGGGCGTGGCGCCGAGGAGCGCGGCGCCGAGATAGTTCTCTTCCAGGTACACAAACTCCGACTGTGCGACCACCAGGCCGCCGTCGTCCATCGCGCCCGGCACCAGCGCGCGTCCGAAGGCGGATTCGAGGAGGCTCGTCAGCCGCGGGTGATCGACCGCCGCGAGCCCGCTCAGCTTCTCGATGCGGGAGCCCTTGCGGATCAGCGTGCCGGCGCCGCTGACCGTGAATAGCTCGCGCAGAAGGTGCAGCGGGTTCACCACCGCCACGCTCATGCGCTGGGGAAGTTGGTCGAGCAGGGTCTTCACGTGCCGGAGCAACGAGGCATGCCGGCGCGGCAAGTCGGGCGAGTCAATGAGGTGCTGGTAGTCGGTGAGCAGATTCACCAGCGAGATGCGGGGTGCGCCCTCGCGCTCGATGCCGGCGCTGGTAGACAGAAAGATGACCTTCTGGGTCTGCAATCCTGCGGCCAGCGTGCGCAGCAACCGGAAACGGTCGTCGATGGCCAATTCTTTGGCCGCGTCGAGCGAGACGATGGGAATCGTGTTCTCTTGCAGGGTTTCACGAACCGCCGACTGGATCTCCTGCGGCAGATCCGTGCCCGAGCCGATCACTTTGGCCGGCACCTCGTCCTCCAGCAGCCATTCCAAAACGCGCTGCGATTGCTTGTCGGCGTCGCGCGCGTCCACCAGCCCAACCAGCACCACAGGAAAAAGCCCGAGCCCGGCCAGGATGCGCAGATCAAAGTGGAACGGATCCAGCGCCGCGCGCACGATCTGCGCGTCGGCAACGATGATGGCGAAGCTTTCCTTGCGCTGCGAGCGAAAGTGCTTGAGATAGAGATCGACGTCGGCCTTCTGGCCAACGCTTTCTAGGAATCGGTGAATGATGTCGGGATCCATCAGGTCATGACCCTCTCGAAGATTCGCACAGCTTGCATGAGCTCGTCGAGGGCCACGAATTCATCCGCCTTGTGCGCCTGCTCGATGCGACCGGGGCCGAGCACCACGGCGTCGACGCCTCGTTCGACGAATTGGCCGGCCTCGGTGCCGAACGGCAGGTCGACCGGATGGCGCGCGGCCTCGCCGAGAAGTGGCGCGAAGCCGGCAACGTCACGGGTGGCGAGGGCGGGATTGCTGGCGAAGGCCTGCCACTCGGTTGGCAGGGGCTGGGTCGCTTGCTCGACCCGCGCGCGAGCCTCGGCCACGAGCGGCTCGACCCCGACCCCGGGCGAAGGACGGATGGAAAAGGTCAGTGTCGCCTGGGCCGGGATGATGTTGAAGGCCATGCCACCGTCGAGCGCAGCGATGTTCATGCAGATCCCTTGCAGGCCGGGCGGACCGAGATCCTTGCTGCGCGCGCCGAGCTCGTCGAGTGCCACCGCCGCGTGCGCGAGCGCGGCCAGCGGATTGGGAATCGTGTCCGCAAGCGACGAATGTCCGCCCGGTGCGCGCGCGCTGATTCTCGCCGCGTACACGCCTCGATGTCGGGTGCCGACGCGGCAGCCGGTAGGCTCACACACGATGGCACGCACGACCCCGCGGATCCGATCGCTGGCCAAAAACTCGCGGATGCTCACACCACCCAGCTCCTCGTCGCCGGAGAACAAGACGGCAAGCTTGTCGGGAACCTTTCCGGCAGCCTTGCGCAAGGCGAGTGCTTCCAGGATGGCGGCGATCGAGCCCTTGGTGTCTGCGCTGCCGAGGCCGTGGAGGCGCCGGTTTCGCCGGACCAGCACAAGCGGATCGGACGTGTAGCCCGCGTTCGCCGGGACGGTGTCGAGGTGCGCGTTGAGGAGCAGCTCGGACGGCTCGCTGCCGAAGCGCGCGAAGGCTGAAGAGTGGCCCTCGCTCTCGAAGACCTCGACGCTGCGTGCACCCAGCTCGGCGAGATCGCGCGCAAGCTGGTCTGCCATCGGTCGCTCGTTTCCATCCGGGTTGCGCGTGTCAAAGGCGACCAGCTCGGCGAGACGCTTTTCGACGCGACTTTCTTCTTGCATCTGTCGTGCATCTACCACGCTCTTGACCACCTGGGCTCGGGGGTTCATGCTTTTGCTTGGACCTTCTGCGCGGTTCGACACCCGGACGAAGTTTCTTTTCCCTACAAGCAAAAAACTGGGAGCCGCCTCTGGCCGATGGAATGAGCACGCCCGCTAGAGTCGGGAAGCCCGAAGCGGCCAACTTTAAGTGGCTCCCCCCTACCATGGTAGGGGTCAGGACTCATCCGAACGGCCGAGGTGGAAGGT
>CAZBIU010000530.1:0-3559 GCA_964491625.1 uncultured Myxococcales bacterium | reverse complement strand
CTTCATCATGGGCTCGATGGCGCGCTTCTGGAACACATGCAAATCGACCCCATCCCCCGCGCCGAACTCGTACGGGAACTCCCAGGTATCCTCCAATTTGAAATCGGAAGCCAAGGTGCGAACCCTCCAGTTGAATACTGTATGGGTAGACGTCGGTGCGATAAATCTCATGCTTGATTCCTCAGATTAAGGGCGGTGGATCCGGAAACATCATTACGTCGCATCAGCACTCGAACCGCGCCAGGGAAGCGCAGAAGGTGCTGTGCCGGAGAGGCACCATTTCGTGTGCAAGACCTTCTTCTTTGAGGGTGCGGATGAAGCGCTCCTCGACGAACTCGACGTATTCAACCGACGAGCAACGACGCCAGCGCGCGAAAGACCAAGCCAGATGGTTGCAGAACGTCGCGGTCGAGGCACTAGGCCAAGACTTGGGCAACGGGACGTAGAATGGGGAGGTAGGCATGGTGGGAGGGCAGAGCATGGGGCAGCTCTTGTCGAAGGATAGCGGGGCAAGCGAGTGGAAGCACGCGTCCCGGTCAGCCGCTGCGACGCCGTGATCTCATGGCAGGATTGACGTGCCATGCTGGCGGGCCACCGCAGAAAAGGACGTGGCGAAATTCGGTGGACCGCTTCACCGGAGGTCGTTCCCGATCACGGTCCTCCGGCATCCTAGGACAAAGTCAAATGGCTGATAGATACGAGAGCCGCCGCGAGCAGATGTTTCCCGAGTTGAGCCAGGCGCAGATCAGGCGTGTCTGCACTATCGGGAAGCGACGCAACGTCAAGGCGGGTGAGATCCTGTTCGAGATTGGGGATCGCGAGACGTGGTTCTACGTGGTGGTCAGCGGGGCCATCGAGATCTTGCGCCCGGTCGGCGAAAGCTTCGAGCGGATCGTTCGGCATGGGCCGGGGCAGTTCACCGGAGAGATCAACATGCTGTCAGGCCGACGCAGCTTGGTGCAGGGCCGCGTGGTCGAGGACGGCGAGGTGGTCGTCGTCGATCGGGAACATCTGCGCGCGCTGGTGCAACGGGACTCGGAACTGAGCGAGATCCTGATGCGTGCGTTCATCCTCCGGCGGGTCGCCCTGATCGCGCAGGGAGGCGGAGGGCTGGTCCTGCTCGGGTCGCGCCACTCGGCTGGCACGCTCAAGCTGCGCGAGTTCCTGGTGCGCAACAACCAGCCGTTCACCTATCAGGACGTCGAGACCGACCCCAGCGTGCAGTCCTTGCTGGATCGTTTTCAGATCGGCGTGGCCGAGGTGCCGGTAGTGGTGTGCTCGGGCGGCCGCGTGCACAAGAATCCGTCGATCGAATCCCTGGCGGCGGAGCTGGGCCTCCGCCCGGAGCTCGACGCGAAGCTGGTGCGAGACGTCGTAGTGGTGGGGGCAGGCCCGGCCGGGCTGGCCGCCGCCGTGTACGCGGCCTCGGAGGGGCTGGACGTGCTGGTGCTCGAAGGAACGGCCCCAGGCGGGCAGGCTGGCACCAGCTCTCGGATCGAGAATTACCTGGGATTTCCCACCGGGATCTCCGGACAAGCGCTGGCCGGCCGCGCCTTGACCCAGGCCGAAAAGTTCGGCGCGGAGGTAGCTATCGCGCGACGGGCAGTACGCCTGGACTGCGACAGCCGCCCTTACAAGGTCATCCTCGAGAATGGAGAGGAGGTTCTGACGCGCGCCTTGGTCATCGCAACAGGGGCTCGCTATCGCAAGCCTGACCTACCAGAGCTATCCCGCTTCGAGGGCAACGGCGTGTTTTACAGCGCCACCCATCTGGAGGCGCAGTTGTGCGAGAGTGAGGAGGTGGCTATCGTGGGAGGGGGAAACTCCGCTGGTCAGGCCGCGGTGTTCCTGTCGCAGATCGCCTCGCGCGTGCAGATCCTGGTGCGGGGCGAGGGCCTGGCGAGCAGTATGTCGCGCTACCTGATCCAGCGCATCACCGACAGCCCGAACGTGGTGCTGAAGACGCACACCCAGATCGATGCGCTGGAGGGGACGGACTGGCTGGATAGGGTCCGTTGCCGCGAGGTCACCAGCGGAAAGACGGACACGCTGCCCGTCCGGCACGTCTTCCTAATGACCGGCGCCGACCCGCACACCGATTGGCTGAAGGGCTGCGTGCGCCTCGACGATCATGGCTTCATCAAGACAGGGGTCGACTTGAATGCGGACGATCTGACGGACGGTCACTGGCCGCTTGCGCGCGGACCTCAGTTGCTCGAGACGACTATCCCCGGGGTGTTCGCCGCGGGCGACGCGCGCTCAGGGAACGTCAAGCGCGTCGCCTCGGCCGTCGGCGAAGGGTCGATCTCGATCCAGATGGTGTTCAAGGCCCTGCAGGATCTGTGACTGCGGGAGCGTTGCTGGCGCCTCGTTTGCGAGGCTATTCGGACGCTATTCGATCAACGGGTCGAAGCCGAGGTTGTCGACGAAGCACCAGCCCCAGGTCTCGCCGGGTTCCAGGGAGCGCATGATCGGGTGGTGGGTGGCGTGGAAGTGTTTCGTGGCGTGCCGGTTCTTCGAGTCGTCGCAGCAGCCCACGTTCCCGCACTGCATGCACAGGCGCAGGTGCACCCACGAGTCCCCCATCGCCAGGCATTCGGCGCAGCCGTGAGACTTCGGACGCGTGTGCGGGTTGATGGCTTCGAGATGGGGACAGGACGGGTCTGATTTCTTCATGAGCGGGTCTCCAGGTTGAGGTGCCGGTCATCGTTTGCCAACCGAGAAAGTATGCCCGCCGTTTCCCTCCGCGCGAGGCAACTTTCGCAGCAGCGAGCCACCGCCCCGTAGATGAAACTTCGCGGGCGATCCCGCGGTTGCCGTCGTATCTTGCTGGCAGTCGAGGCAACCTGGCCCCTTGCGCGAATGATGACCAACGTTGCGCCCCTACTCCAATTCGTGGGCGCCTCGAAGACCTTCGAGGCGGTTGTGGCGGTCGCGCCGCTCGATCTGTCGGTGGCCCCTGGCGATACGCTGGTGCTGATCGGCCCCAGCGGTTGCGGCAAGACCACGGTGCTGCGGATGGCGCTGGGGCTGCTGTGGCCGGACGCCGGTCAGGTGCGCTTTCGCGGCGAGTTGCTATCCCCCGCCAACGTGCAGCGGGCACGGCGGTCGATGGGTTACGTGGTGCAGGAGGGAGGACTGTTTCCGCACCTCACGGCCGGGCAGAACGTCAGCTTGATGGCCCGGCACCTGCGCTGGCCGCGCGCGCGCATCGAGCAACGGCAGGCGGAGTTGGCCGCGCTGACCCGTCTTCCCATCAGCGCCCTTGGCCGTTATCCGTTTCAGCTATCGGGAGGCCAGCGACAGCGCGTGGGCCTGATGCGCGCGCTCATGTTGGACCCTGATCTGCTGCTCTTCGATGAGCCCCTGGGGTCGATCGATCCCCTGGTGCGGGCGGAGCTGCAGCAAGATCTGGTGCGGGTCTTCCAGCAGACGGCGAAGGCGGTGGTGCTGGTCACGCATGACCTCTCCGAGGCGGCGTTCTTCGCGCGGGATCAGGGCCAAGTGGCGTTGATGCGGCAGGGACGCGTGCTGCAACAGGGACGCGTGGAGGAGCTGG
>CAZBIU010000529.1:0-3566 GCA_964491625.1 uncultured Myxococcales bacterium | reverse complement strand
CCGCGACCCGGATTGCCCCGAAGGTCGATCCTCCCGCGGGGCGGGCATCTCGCGAAGATCCATCGCCCCTGCCTAGACTGAAACGCTTGGGCGCGCAACATTGTCGTCCCGCTCCCGCTCGAACCGGTGACAGCGCGTTCTGCGGCGGCGCTCCGACGGTCCGTTTCGATCCAGTAAATAGCATTGGTTGGACAGGGAAATCCCGGGCGGACCCGTAATCCGTGCTTGAGATTGCGAATTGCCGTGGCATACGAAGAGTGAAGGTCTGTGATGCTCGACGAAGCCGTCTCCGTAGAAGTTGTCCGCCACTTCTGCCACATTGCCTCCAGTCGCCTGGGGGTGGGCATCGGCGACAAGTACCAGACTTTGGTCGCGGGCCGGGTCGCCAAGCGTCTTTTGACGCTGCAGCTTGACGTGGACAAATACGTAGAGCGGCTCAACACCGACCACGAGTGCAGCGAGGTCGTGGGCTTTCTGGACTTCCTGCGGCCAAGACCCCCGCGCTTCTTCGCTCGCCGCGACGACCACGCAGTCTTGCACACGGGCCTCGTGCGCTGGCTGAAGGAAGGCAAGCGGCGAATTCGTCTGTGGTCCGCGGGCTGCGGCACCGGTGAGGAAGCCTACGGGATGGCATTGACCTTGCTCGCTGCCCTGGATGCGTCCGGGGTTGGCCTTCACGAAGTCGACATCAAGATCCTGGCGACCGACATCTCGAAGCCAATTCTAGAGCGCGGCAAGCGCGGGATCTTCCACCCCGACCAACTCCGCGACGTGCCTGGGGCCATCCACAGACGCTACTTCCGCGAGACCAACGGCGGCGTGGTCATCGGCGAAGACGTCAGGGAGATGGTGTATTTCCGTCGGTTGAACTTGACCCGTATTCCCTATCCGATGGTGGGGCCCTTGGAGGCCGTGTTCTGTCGCGACGGACTCGCGCCTTTGGTCCGGTCGGCACGCAGGCGGGTTGCCGACGCCCTGAAAGCGCTGGTCGGCGAAGCTGGCATCCTACGCACCGGTTTTGGCGACGATGAGCTTCCCGGGTTCGACGACCACAACGGGCGCATATCGATGCCTGCGCTGTTCGGTCGTTCGATCTCTCGTCCGAGCTCGTGACGCGAGGTCACGTCTGCCTGGTTGGAGCCCCGCGGGGAGGAAATGTTCACAGCGTAAATGCCGGCGGGCCGAATCCTGAGCCGCGCCGGCGAGGAGGCGCGACCTCGTGGTGGTACAGTCACACACGTGTGCCCCCATGATTCCAGATTCGGCCTCTTGGCGAGGGGCCGCTGCCCCGAGGGAGCTCGAATCCCCGTCCGCGCTGGACTGGTCGCCGCGCTGGTTGGTTCAAGCCTGGCGTGGGGCGCCTTGGGCTGCGGACGCGATCAGGTTGAGATCATCAGCGCCATTCCCAATGGCGAGGCTGGTATCGACGCGGGCGCCGCGACCTGCTCGTCCAATCTGGCAGACCGACTCAGGGTCTTCGACATATCCGTCGGCAAGAGCATCGCGTGGCAGAAGTACGGCTACGATGGCTTCCCGTTCGACGAACGGGTTGCTCTGGCGGTGCAGCCCACTGGCGAAGGGTACATCGCCTGGGGCGAGGTGAACCCGAAGGCGGCGACGGATCCGACCGCGCCATCCCCGCTGGGTGTGCACGTCACGCCGGTCGACGCCAATTTTGCTCGCGCCGGCGCCGATGTGATCCTGCCGGATGGGCTGGAAGTGTCGGGGCTTGTGGCCCACGACAACGGGTTTGCGGTCCTGGTGCGGGTCCTGGACCCGGGACAGGCAATCGCCTTTGGCGACACTGGCGACTTTCCAACCATTGCGTCGCTCGTGCGCTACAAGAACGGCCAGCAGGCTTGGCAGGCCTATTTGACCGGAAGCCTGTCGCAAGATGCCGCGGAGACGCAGACCGTCTACTCGCCATTCCTCGAAGGTCAGTTGGTCTGGAGCGATTCGACCTACGGGGCATATTTCGTCGTCAGGGGCGGCACAACCGACGGCAATCCGGCTTTCTGGCGGGATGCGCTGGTATTCCGCGATTCATTCGGTCAGCCGGCACCGTTGAGTGTCACGCACGGCTGCAGCAACAATGGCGGCGTTCGGCTCATTCCCGACCCAAACAAAGTCAATCTGTCCGGGACCGCCAACCAGCCCGAGATGACCGGGCTGTGCGTGCAGCAGTCGCGCGTCGCGGTCAAGCTCACGGCGCTCGAAAACGACCAGACAGTGTCGGATCAAGAAGTCCACTGGTCAGGATACTCGGGGGCGAAGCTGGGCAGCCTGGTCAAGACCGCCGACGGATATCTCGTGTTTTGGCTTTCGCTTGGGGCCAGTAACGACCACACCGGCCACGACATTCGCATGGCCAGATTCGACAACAGCTTCAATCTCGTCGCCGGGCCAACCTGGCTGACCCGAACGCCGAACGTGGAAGAGTGGAACCTTCACGTGGTGCCGTACGGGAACAATCAATTCCTGATGATCTACGGCGAAATCGCCATCACGGGTCCTGCGGACGACACCGACTGGGCGATGTACTTGGGCAATTACTCCGGGCTCCGCATGAAGATCATCGCGGCCGACGGAACCACGTTGGCGCAGACCGAGAATCCGATCCAAGGCGCGCCGACCACCGCCAACGCCGAGCCGGTCGTGCTGCCTGACGGAAGCGTGGCGTGGGCCTTCGTGAATCCGACGCCTGACTACTCTCAGGTGATCACCGGTCCCAACGGACCGGGCCAGACAACCCTGCACCTCGCCCGCGTGTGCTTCGCCCAGTAGCGAGCGGCACGTTCTGTCGACGTGGTTTCGGTTCCTCGCATTTCATTGGCGCTTCGGGCGCGAAGAGGGCATACTGCCCGCCAGTTGTCCCTGCCTTCGCATCCGCGAAGCGCGCCGGAACCGGTTGGCTCTACGTCTGAACGGTTTTTTGCACGGACTGCCGTTCACACACCCGATTCCTCGACCATACGTCTCATCCGCAGACGGGCGCAACGAGAGGACGGGAGATAGAGGTCACCGCCCATATGCTCGCTACCACGTCCACACCACGCCTTCCCGATTCTTCGTCTTCCATCGCCATCGCTCCTGCCGCGCTGCCCAGCCGCAAGGCGGCCCACGCCAGCGGTTTCGCGGCGCTCGGCCTGCTTGAGCCCATCTTGCGCGCCGTCGCCAGCGAAGGCTACAGCACGCCGACGCCCATCCAACTGCAGGCGATTCCGCACGTCCTGCAGGGACGCGATCTGCTCGGCTGCGCCCAGACCGGCACCGGCAAGACGGCCGCATTCGCCTTGCCGCTGCTTCATCACCTGTCCGAGCCCGGGCGTGATCGCCGCCCTGGCCCTCGCGTGCTGGTGCTTGCACCCACGCGCGAGCTCGCCGTGCAGATTTGTGAAAGCTTCACCGTCTACGGACGCAACCTTCCTCACCGATGCGCGGCCATCTTTGGCGGGGTTTCGCAGCAGGCGCAGGTATCGGCCCTGCGCCGAGGCGTCGATGTCCTGGTGGCCACGCCCGGTCGCTTGCTCGATCTCATGAGCCAGGGCCACGTCCCCCTCGGCAGT
>CAZBIU010000528.1:0-3577 GCA_964491625.1 uncultured Myxococcales bacterium | reverse complement strand
GCGTGTTCTTCGGATCGAGGCTGGTCGCGCGGCGGTAGGCTTGCTCTGCTTCGTTGAATCGGCCCATCTTGAAAAGCGTGTTGCCGAGGAATGCATGGGCCTCGGCGCCGCCGTCCGCCGCCAGCGCGGCCTTGCCTTCGGCGAGAGCGCGCGCCCAATCCCGTCGATTGAAGGCGTCGCGGCCGAGCTCGAGATGGTCGAGCTTGCCGCCTGCGCTGGGTGCTTGTGGCGCCGTCGGTGGCATCGCGCCGGCCGGCGCCGGCGCAGTCGGTTCGTCGGCCCGCACAGTGCCCGACAGCGGGCCGGCCGGCGCGGAACCATGCAGTGAGGCTGCCGATGGCACGGCCAACGGCGCCGGGCCCTGCGCGGTGAGCGCGGCAGCTCCCGCTCGCATGGCCGGCGCCGACGGCGACTGGGCATCTCGCACGATGTCTTGCGCGCGCTCGGCCGAGCTCGAGCTCCCTGAGCGGGACGGCAACGACCCCGTGAGCGCGCTCGGGGCCTTGTTGGCCGCATCTACCGAGCTGACGCTCGCTGCTTTCGAGCCCGCCCCGGGCGAGTCAGCCTCCGGCTCCCTCCTCACCGTGTGAAGGTAGGCAAGACAGGCCAAGCCCACCGCCGCGCCCACCGCCACCGGGGCGACCCAGGCGCGATTCTTTTTCACCCAGTCAATTCCAGAACCCGCGATCTGTTTCGCTCGCACGCCAACGTGCGCGTCCATTTCGCGCGACGGCCCACCCTCGCTGACCAGCAGTCCTCGCCCCGATTCGATCAAGCGCTGTCTCGCACGCCGCTCTTGCTCGGGAGAAAAGAACTCCTTCATCAAGGCCGAAAGTTGCCCTTCGGGGGCATTTTCGGTTGCCATGAACGGCATAAGCGTGCGGCGCAGCTCGTCTGCGCTCGGGTGACGCTGGTCGGGATTGACGTGCATCGCCCGCGCAACCAAAGCGTCCAAGTCCGACGGCACGTCGGGGTTGAAAGCCGACGGCGCCTGGTGCTGGCCGCGCGTGATCCAAACCATCACCTCGCCCTCGGTCTCCGGCGTCCTGCCCTCATTGCCGCCGGCGCGAGTGGTCCCGACCGGGCGCCCGGTCAGAAGCTCCCATAGCAAGACGCCGACTGCGTAGATGTCGGTGCGATGATCGATGCCGCCGCCCGGCCGAAGCTGTTCCGGCGCCAGATGCCACAGCTTGCCGCGCACGGCCTGCTCGCCCGATCGCTCGCCGTGCAGATTCGACGAGGCGATGCCGAAGTCGAGCAGCTTCACCTCTCCCGCGTAGGTCAGCCGCACATTGGGCTGGTTGATGTCGCGATGAACGAGCTTCAGGTTCTCGAACGCATGTGCGTAGGCAAGCGCGCGCGCGATCTCGCTGGCGATGTGCACCGCGACCGGAATGGGCAGCGCCCGCCGCCGCTTGGCCAGCTCGTCGAGCAAGGCGGTCACGTCCTGCCCTTCCACGAATTCCTGCACCAGGAAAACTTCGCCGTCGACCTCGCCGATGTTGTGCGTGTTCACGAGGTTGCTGTGCACCAGCCGCCGCGCCAGATCCGCCTCATGCCGAAAGCGCCGCACATGCTCCGCCTGCGACGCGAGCGCCGGCAGCAGCCGTTTGACCACGCACAGGGTTTCCAGCTCGCGATGCCCCGACATCGCCAGATACACCGCCCCCATGCCGCCCTGTCCGAGCGGCCTAAGTAGCACATACCGGCCAAACGGCCGAGGAAACCCTGATCGCAATCGGCCTCATCTTACTCCCCCCGCCGCGAGTCGCATGTTTTCGGGCGAGACCGAAGTTAGGGCCCGCTTACGATCTTGAGCATGACAATGCCATGCGACGGCACACTGCTCGCGGTGTAGGAGTCGGTGGACGAGCCGAGATCCTTCTGGGCATACAGGTCCCGAACCGTGGCCGCGCCGGACGGAAGTCCGATCTGCGTCCATGTGACCGACATCGACGATGCGCTGCTCGACCGGTTGAACAGAGCCACAGCGCGCACGTTGGTACCGGTCATCTGCTTCGACCAGATCTCCTTCGAGCTCGAAGACGCGATCAGCGTGCCCTGCTTGCCGAGCGGGTCCTGATTCACTGCAATCACGTCGGGGTTGGTAAGAATGGCCTTCGTGGCCGCAGTCATGGTGGTGATGTCGTTGCCGGTGATGAGCGGTGCCGCCAGGATCGCCCACATACCGAAGTGTGACTTATCCTCGTCGGCCGACATACCCCGGCCGACCTCCAACATGTCGGGATCGTTCCAGTGCCCCGGACCCGCGTATTGAGACAATGGCTTGTCGTAGTCGATGAGGCCAGTGAACGATGCCCAGGTGTTGGTGATGTCGAACTGGATGCGCCACATGTTGCAGACCTTCAGCTCATCGACGTCACAGTTGGGAGGCACGCACGAGCCCGCACCGTAGACCGGGTTGATGCTGTAGAAGATGGGCCGGTTGGTAGCCTTGAGGGCGGTGCTCATCGTGGCGAAGCCACTCCGCTGTCCCGAGCAAAGGTCGTACTTCAGGTAATCGACGCCCCACTTGGCAAAGGACTGGGCGTCCTGTGTCTCGTGTCCCTGGCTTCCGGTCTTGCCCGCACACGTGGTGGGGCCAGGTGTTTCGTAGATTCCCAGCTTGAGCCCCTTGCCGTGGATGTAGTCGGCCACCGCGGAGATGCCGTTCGGGAACTTGGACGCGTCCGGCTGCAGGTTTCCGCTCGAATCGCGGCCGTTCATCCAGCAGTCGTCGATGTTGATGTACTGATAGCCAACCGCAGCCATGCCGCTCGAAACCATAGCGTCAGCGGTCTTCCTGATCAGAGAATCGCTGGGGTTACATCCGAAGTTGTTCCACGAGTTCCAGCCCATGGGCGGCGTCGCGCCGACCGCGGTCGAGCCGCTGCTGCCGCCAGTCGAGCCGGTCGAGCCTCCTGTTCCGCCGGCCGAGCCCGCATCACGCGCCGAGGTGCCGCCTAAGCCCGTGGCTCCGCCGGTGAGAGCACCGCCGGTCCCGGTTGCCCCGCCGCTGGCTGCGCCTCCACTGCCAGCAGAGCCATCTCGGCCCGAGGTTGCGCCACCTGAAGAGCCACCCGCGCCGCCGCTGTCACCGGGCGAGGTTCCCCCGCCTGCGCCGCCAAGCCCTCCCGCCCCGCCGCTGCCTGTGGTCGACGAGCTGCCGGCTGTGCCGCCGCCACCGCCCGTTCCAGACCTGCCGCCAGTTGCGCCACTGCCGCCACTACCCGCGGTTCCACCGGAGCCGGTCTTCCCGCCGCTGGAGTTGACGCCACCCGTCGCGCTGGCGCCTCCGGCTGCGGATGATCCGCCACTTGCGGTCGTCCCGCCGCTGGCCACGCTGCCGCCGGACCCGGTGGCGCCGCTCACGCCGCCAGTACCTTTTGCGCCGCCGCTGCCAGAATTGCCGGCATGGCTACCGCCAGAGGAATTGGACCCGCCGGGGCTGGGGTCCGAGCAGCCAGCACCGACCAACGCTGCCGCGAACGCAATAGGAAGAAATACAGCCTTCATTTGGAACTCCCTCCAGCTGTTAGAGTCGAACGTGCCTCGAAGTCATCGGCAGAAATGGCCC
>CAZBIU010000527.1:0-3580 GCA_964491625.1 uncultured Myxococcales bacterium | reverse complement strand
CAACGACGTGGTCAACCCCGCCGCCCGCAACAACAAGGCGAGCCCCATCTACGGCGTGCCCATCCTCAACGCCGACAAAGCCAAGGCGGCGTAGCGGTTTGCGGGCGCAGAGGCAATCCTTTGACCGACGACCGCCGCGCGCGCAGTGCCTTGGCGGCGGCGCCCCGACGTGCACCATTTTCGGCACGACCCGGAACTGTCTAGGGTGCAAACTGGAAACCGACAGCGCAGAGGAAACCCAATGTTCATGCCCTTTCTGACCGAGATGAGGTTCACGATCGGTGTTCTTGTCGTTGTCTCTCTGGCGTGCAGCCAATCAGGCACCGACGGTGGCCGAGGTGGCAACGCTGGCGGTGCCGGCGCCAGTGGGGCCACGGGCGGAACTCCCGCAAGCTCAGCGACTGCGTTCGGCTCGGGCGGTGCGACCCCAAATGGCGGCGTCTCCTCGACTGGCGGTGCGAACGGCAGCGGCGGAAGGCAAGGTTCGGGGGGTATGGCAGGGAGCTTGGCGTCGGGCGCCAGCGGTGGGATGGGATCGCCCTCGGGCGGTATCGGCGCTGCCGGTACCTCTGCGGTGGGTGGCGGTGGAACGCAGGGTTCGGGCGGCACCAGTGCGCTAGGGAGCTCGGGGCTGGGAGGCAGCGGCGGGACGTTGCCGGCCTCGGGCGGCAGGACGACGATCGAGACGGGAGGTCGTCCAGGAACCGGCGGCGCTCTGGCCACCGGCGGTAGCACGAGCCTCGGCACGGCGACGGGCGGGGCTGCTGGCGCCGGCCCCGACGCAGGCACTGTGCACGGCAGCGGCGGTGCAGGCGGCGGCAGCTCCGGCACCGCGGCGGGCGGTGCAGACGGCGGCGTGACCACGACCTGTCCCGCTGGTGCGAAGCCCACCGAGGGCAAGAAGACCGTCATGGTGGGAACGACCAGCCGTACCTACTATCTGCACATTCCGGCAGCGTACGACGGGACGAAGGCGGCTCCTTTGCTCGTCGATTTCCACGGCTTGGGCGGCAATGGCACCAGCGAAGAGTCTTCGAATCCCTATCGGCCCGTGATCGACCCGGAAGGCGTGGTTTCCGCATATCCCGACGGCGCCAACGGCACCAACGGTACGGGATGGAACCTGGGGCCGTGCTGCACCAGCACCGACGATGTCGCATTTGCCAAGGCGCTCGTGCAAGACGTGGAGAAAATGGCCTGCATCGATGCCAAGCGGGTCTATGCGGTCGGCTATTCGCTCGGCGGCGGCATGGTCCACGTCCTCGCGTGCAAGGCAGCGGACGTGTTTGCCGCGGCTTCGCCCGCCGCAGCGGATTTGGTGCAGCAGAACGTGGACAGCTGCGTTCCTGCGCGCCCGATTACTGTGTTCACGTTCCGCGGAACTGCCGATACTTCCGTGCCCTACGGCGGCGGATCGATCAGCGGGCTGACGAACATCGGTGCCCTGTCGACCTTCCAGACCTGGGCCAAGATCGATCAGTGCACCGGGTCGCCATCGGCGGCGGACAGCAACGGGTGCTCGACCTATGCGTCGTGCGCGGGCGGAGTACAGGTGACGTTGTGTACGAAGCAGGGCGGCGGTCATGATCCCGGCACCGCCAGCGTAAGCTGGCCCGTGCTCAAGAAGTACACCCTGCCGTGATGGTTGTCCTTCGCCAACCTAGGAACTGCCGGCGAAGAAGGCATGGTTCAAGAGCTACTGCGGGCTTAGAACCAGCATGACGACGCTCTTGGGCGGCAGGGCGACGTTAAGCGCTTTTTGGCAGATGCTGTAGTTCGCGGCTGGCAAGTCCTGGATACTGATCTGTTCGGGCTTGCCAAAATCGTTGTAGGTGTCCTTGGCCGCACCCGTCACGTACTGCGCGCTCGCAACAGCGTAACCTGCCAGGCTACTGTTCAGCGTAATCTGAATCGACCGAGTCTTCGTCAAGTCTGCGTTGGCGAGACTGATGTTGATGTGCCCGGAGCTGTCGACGGTCGTGCCGGCCGAAAGCACGGGGAAGGTGGTGTTGTTTCCGCTGATCTTCTCGCTGGCGAGCGTGTTCGGCGCCCACTTGGCGCCTGAGCTATGATGGGGAACGAACATCTTCCAGACGTAGAATGTCGGCGTCTTGACCAGCACTCCGTCGCTGGCCCTGGTCAAGAAGAGCGAATGGATGACATTGACAGCCTGAGCGAGGCCTGCCATCCCTATCCGATCTGCACGCTGCATGAAGAGGTGGAGCGTCTCTGCCGACGCGAGCGCATGCATAAGCGTCCCCTGTTCGAGCCAGGAGTCCGAGCTGCTGAGAGGCTCCAACCAAACTCCCCACTCATCTTCAATGATCTTGATCCGCTTGTCGGGGTCGCGCTTGTCCAGAACAGCGATGACGTCGTCAAGATCCGGGCCCATCTGGCCTTGATTGGAGTCATTCATAACACCGTAATACTGATCGTCGGTGAAGCCGAGGTTTGGCATGTCGAGGTGGTGATAGATGTACTCGTGTATCTCAACCCCGCCGATCTTGCTCCCGAGGTTGGTGAGCGCGGTATCCAGCCAGACGAGGTCTGGGATTGCTTGTCCGTTTGAGCCGACGACGGTGTCGCCGGTACTCGCAATGAGAGTCAATTGCTTGCCGTTGATGGGAGGCGACAGGGCATCGGAGTTGGGAAGGAACTTCGCCTCATAGGAGGCCTCGGTGTCACCCGCATACCAGGCTTCGTTTCCCACCTTGAAGAAAGGAACATACCAGTCCGGGTGATTGGCGTTGTTTTGGATATAGGTGAGCCACTTCAGGTTGCTGCTGGCGGACGAGGCATCATACTTTCCGACGAGAATTGGAGTCGCTCCAACCAGCGAGATGAACTGCATGAAGAGATCGGTGCCCATGTCGTTTGAGGGGTTCGTATTGGTCCAATCGTAGGTATTGGCCGCGCCCCCACCTGGCCATTCAATGGCTCCCACTCCAATGTCCTTGAATCCCTGGATAATATCGTTACGCAGTCCATTGGTATTGGGGATACTCGACTGGGTACCGACGTAGAGGCCGCCCTGGATGCCTCTGGCAAGCCTCTCCATCAAGACGCCAAAGATCTCCTTGCCGATGACCACTTGAGCCGAGTCGACATCAACGGTGAGTGTGTTCGCGGCAGTGCCGGTCGACGTGGTCGTGCATGCCGCGGAGGTACCACCGGTGCCCGATCCGCTGCCACCAGCGCCAGCTCCGCCTCCGCCGGAGACACCGCCGTTGCCGCTTGAACCGCCCTTCGCGTTCGTACCGCCCGAACCACCACTGTTGCCGTCCGAGGCGGCAGTCGAGCCTCCGCTTTGGTTGCCGCCAGAGCCCGCGCTCGAGCCTCCGCTTTGGTTGCCGCCAGAGCCCGCGCTCGAGCCTCCGCTTTGGTTGCCGCCAGAGCCCGCGCTCGAGCCTCCGCTTCGGTTGCCGCCAGAGCCCGCGCTCGAGCCTCCGCTTTGGTTGCCGCCAGAGCCCGCGCTCGAGCCTCCGCTTTGGTTGCCGCCAGAGCCCGCGCTCGAGCCTCCGCTTCGGTTGCCGCCAGAGCCCGCGCTCGAGCCTCCGCTTTGGTTGCCGCCAGAGCCCGC
>CAZBIU010000526.1:0-3581 GCA_964491625.1 uncultured Myxococcales bacterium | reverse complement strand
TTGGTCCACACTTCCAGGGTCAAACGATCGTAGTCGGTCTGCTGTCCGACGCGCGCGTTGGTGACGCTGAAATTGACCTTGCGAATCGGCGAGAAAAGAGAGTCGATGGGAACCACGCCGACAGCCGTGGTGGCCAGCTTATTGCGCTCTGCAGGAACATAGCCGCGCCCCACGCCGACATCCAGCTCCATGCGCACCTTGGCGCCCTTCGAGCAGGTCATGATGTGGTGGTCGGGATTGAGGATCTCGATGCCGTCGGGACACTGGATGTCCTTCGCGGTCACCTTGCCCTCGCCGTCTTTCTCGAGACGCACCGTGCGCGGCTTGCCATCGAGCGAGCGAATGATGACCTCTTTGAGGTTCAGCACGATGTCCGTGACGTCCTCGGCCACCTCCGGCAGCGAGGTGAACTCGTGCACGGCGCCTTCGATCTTCACGGCGGTGATAGCCGCGCCTTGCAGCGACGACAAAAGCACGCGCCGGATGCCGTTGCCTATGGTGGTACCAAAACCACGTTCAAGCGGCTCGCAAGCAAACTTGCCGTAGTTCGGGGTCAGGCTCTCGGGGTCCACCTCAAGCTTGCGCGGCCTGATGGGATCGCGCCAGTTCTTCGCAATGAATGCGGACGGTGTAGCAGCGGTTGTCTGAGCACTAGCGGTCGACATCCTGTTCTCCTGTTGGGTGCGGTATGAATAGCTTCGCGGTGGCGCTGGCTACTTCGAGTAGAGTTCGACGACGAGCTGCTCCCTGACCGTCATCGTTAGATCCTCTCGCGACGGAAGCGTCACGAGCTTGCCCTGGAAGTTGTCCTTGTCGAGCTGCAGCCACTTGGGCACGCCTCGGCGATCCACTGCGCCCAAGCTCTCCATGATGCGCGCGACCTTTTTCGAGGGTTCGCACACACCGACGGCGTCGTTCAGGCCGCACAGGAAAGAAGGAATATTTACCTTCTTCCCGTTCACGGCGAAATGCCCGTGGCGCACGAGCTGCCGTGCTTCGGCGTGATCGGATGCGAAGCCCAGCCGGTAGACCACGTTGTCCAGACGCCGCTCCAGAAGCTGCAGCAAGTTCTCGCCGGCCACGCCCTTCATCCGAGTCGCCTTCTGGTAGTACCCGCGGAACTGGCGCTCGGCGAGCCCGTACATGCGCTTCAGCTTCTGCTTTTCGCGCAACTGGGAGCCGTAGTTGGAGAGCTTTCGCCGCCTCGCCTGGCCGTGCTGGCCGGGCGCATAGGCGCGGCGTTCGTAGCCGCACTTGTCGGTGTAGCAGCGGTCGCCTTTCAAGAAGAGCTTGGTGTCTTCTCGGCGACAAAGGCGGCAAACTGGACCGGAGTACTTCGCCATCAGATTCTACCTTCCTCGTACTGTCCTAAGAAACCAAACCCGTCAGACCCTGCGCCGCTTGGGTGGCCGGCAACCGTTGTGCGGAATCGGGGTCAGATCACGAATCACGTTGATTTTGAAACCGGCAGCCGCCAGGGCACGCAGCGCCGACTCCCGGCCCGAGCCGGGACCACGGATAAACACGTTGATGGACTTCATGCCGTGCTCCATCGCCTTGTGGGCCGCATCGTCCGCCGCAAGCTGGGCGGCGAACGGCGTCGACTTGCGGGAGCCCTTGAACCCCTTCACGCCCGCGGATGACCACGACACCACGTTACCGGACACATCGGTCAAGGTCACGATGGTGTTGTTGAAGGAGGCGGTGATGTAAGCGATGCCGCTCTGAATGCTCTTGCGAGCCTTCTTGACTTTGGCTTTCGGCTTGGCTGCTGCTGCGTCGTTCTCTGTCGCCATTTCTTTTCCGTTCTATTGAAGGTCGATTGAAATGCCCAAAATTCTTATGCCCCGGTGCCTTCCACCTTGCGCTTGATCATCTGACCCTTGCGCGGCCCCTTGCGCGTGCGTGCGTTGGTCTTGGTTCGTTGCCCGCGGACCGGCAAGCTCTTGCGGTGCCGGAGCCCACGGTAGCAACCGAGGTCCATCAAACGCTTGATGTTCACGGAAATCTCTCGTTGCAGATCGCCCTCGACTTTGAGCCCCATCTGCTCGATGACCTCACGGATACGTCGAGACTCGGCGTCATCGAGAGCGTCGCTGCGCTTGTCGAGGGAGATGCCGGCGGCCTTCAGCACCTCGCGCGCCTTGGTACGGCCGATGCCGTTGATATAGGTCAGCGCGAATTCCATGCGCTTGTTTCGGGGGAGATCAACGCCTGCTACGCGTGCCATTCGATTCCAGTTCCTTTCCTAGCTTTGCCCGGCGACTACGCCTAGCCCTGCCGTTGCTTGTGGCGCTGGTTTTCGCAAATGATCCGAACCACGCCGCGGCGGCGGATCACCTTACACTTGTCGCAGATCTTCTTGACTGATGCTCTGACCTTCATAGGACCCTCATCCGTTCTATGCCCGCGAGAGAACCATCGGGCCGTTCTCGGTGATAGCCACCGAGTGCTCAAAATGGGCCGAGAGGCTACCATCTTTCGTGACAGCCGTCCACCCGTCGTCCTCGATGACCACATCCGCTCCGCCGGCGTTGACCATCGGCTCGATGGCTAGCACCATCCCGGCGCTCAGCCGCGGTCCCCGCCCGGCGGGACCGTAGTTCAGAACCTGTGGCGGTTCGTGCATATGCCGCCCGATGCCATGACCGGCGAACTGCTCGACCACCGAGTAGCCCCGCGCTTCCACATAGGACTGCACGGCCCAACCGATGTCGCCCAGCCGGCTGCCAGGGACGCACTGCTCAATCGCCTTTTCCAAGGAAGCCCGAGTTGCGTCGATGAGCGCGTGGGCTGCTTCGGACACGTTTCCGATGGGAAGCGTCCTGGCCGAGTCGCCGCACCAGCCGTCCTTGAACGCGCCGAAGTCCACCGAGAGGATATCGCCGTCCTTCAGGACGACGTCCTTGCGAGGAATGCCGTGCACGATGACGCTGTTGACCGACGTGCAGAGGACAGCGGGATACCCACGGTAGCCAAGGAAGGCCGACTCCGCGTGCAGCTCCTTCAGGCGACGCCGCGCCACCAACTCTAGGTCCCAGGTGCTGGCCCCGATGGCTGCACTGCCCGCGATGGCGTCAAGCACGTCCGAGACGATCAGATTGGCCTCGCGCAGCTTGGCGATCTGAGCCGGGGTCTTGAGATCGATCCCCTTCACACGCACCCCCACGGGTCTGCGACGAAGCGATGCTCTGCAACGCCGCTTCGGCTGACTTGAAAAAGAAGGCTTGTCGCCATGAAGATGTGGACTTGGATATTGCAAGCCTACCCGCCGACTGGGGCTGTCACTCGCCCGCCACGGCCACGAATGCGTGGACCCTTGGGGCCGGTGAAGCCTTCATAGTTCCTGGTGATGAGATGGGATTCGATTTGCTGCACCGTATCCAGCGCAACGCCAACGACGATCATCAAGCCCGTCCCGCCAAAGCGGAAGGGAACACCAAGATTGTCGGAAAGCAGGTTGGGAAGAACGCAGATGACGGACACGTAGAGCGCGCCGCCCGCGGTGATTCGAGTGAGGACCTTGTCGATATAGGAAGCGGTGGCCTTGCCCGGACGGATGCCAGGGATGAAGCCGCCGT
>CAZBIU010000525.1:0-3610 GCA_964491625.1 uncultured Myxococcales bacterium | reverse complement strand
AACCTGCCGTCGCACGCGCACGGACAGGGCTATTCCGACTTGAACTTCATGATCCCTGAGCTCGTCGACTTCATCGACTACTAGAAAGGGCAGTTCTACGCCGAGGTGGGGGATTTCTCGGGCGCGGGGGCGGCCAATGTCCATCTGGTCAATACCCTCCCGCAGGGAACGCTGAACCTGCAAGGCGGCGAGTATGGCTTTCTGCGCGGGCTGGTGGCGGCGTCATCCAAGCTGGGCCCGGGCACGTTGCTCTATGCCCTGGAATACAATCACTACGACGGTCCCTGGGTGGTTCACGAGGATTCCAACCGCTTCAATGGGCTCTTGCGCTACCACTGGGTCCACGCGAAGGATGAGCTTGGCATCACCGCCAGCGTGTACGTCGCGCCCAACTGGCATTCAACCGATCACGTCGCCGAGCGGGCTGTGGACGAGGGGCTTATCACCCGTTTCGGCACCCTGGACCCTTCGGACGGTGGCAACACCGGGCGCGGCGGCTTGTCGCTCAATTGGCTGCACACCCACGACGACGGCACAACATCGCTGACTGTGTACGGGTTCTATTATCGGCTCAATCTGTTCTCGAATTTCACTTACTTTTTCGCCGATCCCGTCAATGGCGACCAGTTCGAACAGATCGACCGGCGTTACGTTGCCGGCGCGGTTCTGAAGCGCACTTGGAATCAGACCTGGTTCGGCAAGGACGTCGAGAACACCATCGGCTTGCAGATCCGCAACGACTACCTGCCGTGGTCCGGGCTCGACCATACCAAGGCGCGGGAGGTGATTGGGGTGTACATCAACGATCGGATCGAGGAATTCACGAGTGGTATCTACGTCCGCAACCAGATCCAGTGGACTGGCAAGCTGCGGACCCATCTGGGGGTTCGTGCGGATGTCTTCGCCATCGACGTGCACAGCGACGACCCCGCGAGTTCGGGGAGCGCGACCTCAGCGATCGTCAGCCCCAAGGCGAGCATTATCGCCGGACCTTGGAACAAGACAGAATTCTACCTCAGCCTTGGCACTGGTTTTCACAGCAACGACGCGCGCGGCGTTGCCGCCACCGAGAGCGCAGCGGCGGATGTGAAAGTTCCGCTGCTCGTGCGCACCGAAGGGGCCGAAGTCGGAGCCCGCACGTCTATACTGCCAGGGCTGGTCAGCACGCTCTCAGTTTGGTATCTCCGGTCCAACTCTGAGCTGACCTTTGCCGGAGACGCCGGCGACACGGAGCCCACGGCAGCAAGTCGCAGGTACGGTGTGGAGTGGGCCAACTTCTACAAGCCGCTGCCGTGGCTCACCCTGTCCGCCGATGTGGCATTAACCCACGCACGCTACGCTTGCGTTGGATCGACACCAGACTGTGAGTCAGTTGGGCCCTACATTCCGAATTCAATCCCGATGGTGGTGTCGGGTGTGGCCACCGTGGAGTCGCCTACGGGCATCTTCGCCAGTGCGCGCGTGAGGGCACTCAGCTCGCAGCCCTTGGTCGAGGATAATAGCGTGCGCCAACCGGCGCTGACCATCGTGGATGCCAGGGTCGGTTACCGACGTGGCCGATACGAAGTTGCCATCGACGGGCTCAATCTGCTCGATACAAAGGGCGACGACATCGCCTACTACTACCCATCGTGCCTGCGGAGCGACTTGCCAGGGGGAGCGAACTACAAACCACCATCGTGCAGCACGCCGGGCGGACCGGGCGTGAACGACGTCCACTTCCATCCCGCCGAACCGTTCGAGATCCGGGGAGGCGTCACAGTACACTACTGACGCAAATGGCGTTGAGTATCTCCCTCGCGGGCTCGGCCTCGTCTGGACGCAGGCGAGCGTTGCTGGCCTTCGTCTCGTCGCTGGCCGGCCATGCCCTGGTCGCGGGAGCCGCGACGCTGGTGCTGGCTCATCCAGTGGACCGACCGCCGGCGGCCGAGGCCGTCGAGGTGCAGGTCATTCAGGCCCGCGTCGAGCCTGTTCACAGGCCACCCCTGGTCGATCAGCCCGCCAAGCCGCCAGCCTTGCCTCGCCAGGAATCCCTCGCAAAGCCTCGCGCCAGGGTTCGCCCGTTGGTGCACACGACGGCGCCTCCTCCGCCTGCCGCACCCATCGCCACCCTTGCTCCCGACAGCCCGAGCTCGGACGCGAGCGAGGTCGCGCTGCCGGTTTCCGCCGTTCCGCTGCCGCACAAGGCGGTCGATTCACCCTCGCTGGCTGCACCGCCCAGCCCAACCGCGAACAGGTCGCCCGGGCCGATCACCGTCGTGGCCGTCCCACGCTACCGCAGCAACCCCGCGCCCGAATACCCCGTCGCCGCGAAACGCAAACGCGAAGAAGGTGAAGTACGTCTCAGTGTCACGGTCAGCCCGGAGGGGAGGCCGCTGCGGGTATCGATCCTCAAAAGCAGCGGACATCCACTGCTGGACCAGGCCGCCATCGAGGCCGTTTCTGGATGGACGTTCGAGCCCGCACGCGCCGCGGGACTGCCGGTTGAAGACCGCGTCGTCGTCCCGGTTCGGTTTTCGCTGTCACGCGAGTAGGGGGGCGGCGTTTTCGCCGAGAGACTAACCCGTTTTCGCGGACCGTCTTGGCGCCGTCTTTGAATTGGGCGGGCTGGCATGTCCGTGCAGCGGTTCGCCGTCGATGCCAGTCACGATCTCGATTCCACCTTGCTTTACCCCGCGCAGGGCAAGAAGGCGATCCGCGATGCCCTGTAGGCGATCCGATTGGCCGCGAATGACGATCACCTCAAGGCACAGGTCGTGGTTGATGTGAACGTGCAAGGTTGCGCGCACCTTCTCGCCCAGCTCGTGCTGAAGCTCGGTCAGGCGCTCGCTGAGGTCGCGCACGTGGTGGTCGTAGACCAAGGTCAGGGTCGCGATGGCGTCCACCGCCCTCGCCACCTTGGCGCGTCCGACCGTGGCGCGCGCCAAGTCCCGAAACAGCTCCGACCGCGTGCAGCCGCGTTCCCGCACGACGGCGTCCAGGTCGCGCAGCAGCGAACCTTCAAGCGCAACACCAAAGCGAACCAAGGGATCCTTCATCACGGTTACATTACCGCGCCTCGGTTCGGGATGGAATGTTGCTCTGCCAGCTGCCGGCAAGGTGGAAGGAGTCTGGCGCGGCCGATTACAGCGTTCAGCCGTGTTTGACCCCATATGGAGCAAGAAACAGCATTGCGGCCTCGCGCAAATCCGGAGATCATCGCCCGTCTTGAATGACCTTCGCCTGACCACCCGCCTGACGCCGCACGGCCGTCTGGTGCTTTCTCCGTCGGAGGACGCGCCCGTGCTTGCGCCCCAGTTCGGCGAACGCGTAGAGCGCGCGTTTGCTCGTGGAGCAGGGCATGGACTCTTGAGACTTGGCGCGGCCGAGGTGGAGGAAGTGGTTCCTCCGGTCTTCGCCTACTGGCGGGAATTCGCTGGTCGATTCGTTACCGCGCTTTGTGCCCGACCTAGCGTCGACTCGTCACAGCCAGAGCTGCCGTCGCCGCCAGAAGACATCAATTCTCTGGCCGCCGCGGCGCCGTTGATGCCGGGCGCCGAATACCTGACGACTGACGTCCTCGGCGCTCTCTGGGCGGAAATCGGCACGGCGTTCTTGGTCGAGCTGGCCG
>CAZBIU010000524.1:0-3667 GCA_964491625.1 uncultured Myxococcales bacterium | reverse complement strand
CCACCCTGACCAACACACCCTGGGTCCTTGTCTTGTACGAAGGCGACAACTCGGCAGCGAATAAGGGACCGGCGGCACCGTACAGCGTGACCTTCTCCAATTTGTTGGTGACCTTCCCTGGCGCAACCGATGCGGGCACGATCGGGAATGACGCGCCAATCGCCCTCGACACGGACGCTGCGGGTGCGTCGGGAGCCGCGGGCGCCAGCGCGGGCGGAAACGGCGGCGGGGGGCAAGGCGGTGGTGGTCAAGCCGGAGGTGACGGAGGCAGTGGGCTAGGCGGTGCGGCGGGATCTGCGGCAATTGGCGGCGCTGGTGGCGCTACGACTCGGACCTGCCCGGATGGCGGCACCGTCACGTTCGACGACGACTTTAGCGCCGGTCTGCGATCACAGTATTGGACCGTCAACCAGACGACGGACGGTCTCTTCACCATCGGGTCGACACAGGGAAACGTCCAACTGACCAAGGTCGGCAGCAACGCCTCAGGGTCGTTCCAGGACGTCGGAATAGTTTTGAATCTCGCAGCGTTTGGCGGTCCAATCGCAGGCGACTTTCAGTACAGCGTCGATTTCAGCAACGCAATGTTGGGGCCCGGCGGCGTCGACCAAGTCGAGTTACACGCGAACTTTGCGGACAGCTCGTACTTCTTCGACTCCTACGACAACAACATCGGTGGCGCGAGTTCGCTAACACCGGGTGGTCTCAACGTGCACGTCTGGACGGGCAGTCTCAATGGGCAGACAGTGACGACGGCCACCGGCGGGACCTTCCGCATCTCGCGCGTCGGCACGACCTTGTCTGGCTACTTTGGAAGCACACTGATCTACTCCACGACCTCCACGAGCCCGCTCACGGAGGTGCAATTCGTTTTGCAGCTCCAAACAGGCAGCAACGACAACATCTCGGTCGCCTACGACAACTTTCATTTCACCGCGGCCTGCGGTTCCTGAGGCGGTGCTCCTGGCTGACCTGGGTACGCACCCGCTAACCGAGCTGTGTGCGCAGACCTTTAGTAGAAAGGCGTACGCAACAGTGCTGCGAACGAAGACATTCTGAACTTTTTGTTCGCAGTTGCGGCACCCCTGCTGCGAACGAGGACATTCTGAACTTCTTGTTCGCAGTTGCGGCACCCTCCGAGGTGCAGGGAAACCTTCTGGAATGATTCCTCGGATCTCGACCCAGCCGCAGACTCGGCGCGCCTACGACCATCGCCTTCGCGAACACGTCTCAAGCGGTGTTGGACAAATTACTCGCGGAAGATCCTTGCGTGGCTGGTATCAGAGCGCTTCGACCCGACGAGCACGTGCCAGCTCCTGCTCGCAGCTGGCAAGCATCTCGTGACCGCGGGTAGGCCTTTGGTCTATGCGGATTCCGGCGTGGAGAACGTGAACGGCGCCGTGGATTCCGTCCTGACCACCGCCTGCCTGGACCGCGTGCTTGCCCAGGTCGAGGTTGCCTTTTCCAATTCGATGATCGAGGCGTTCTGGCGCTCGATGAAGCATCAATGGTTGTTCTTGAACACCTTGGACTCGGTCGCGCGTGTTCGCACGTTGGTGGAATTCTACGTGAACAAGCACAACACCAAGATGCCGCATCCAGCGTTTGGTGGACAGACCCCTGACGAGATGTTCTTCGGGACCGGCTCCAACGTGCCCCAGGATCTCGCGGTGGCAAAGGACAATGCACGGGCCGCACGCCTGGCCGCCAATCGTGCGATGTCTTGCGAGCGCTGTCTCGGGCGGAAAACCCAGCCTCCCGAAGCCACACTTTCGCCGTAATTTCCAGGGTGGCGCAGTTGCGAACGAGAAATGCAAAATGTCTTCGTTCGCAGCAGCGTTCACAGCAGTGCAATCCCCACCGGCAACCTGCGACGTCCGGCCATCCGATTCCAACTTCATGAGCCCCAAACAGGTTCCTCGCTCAACCGCTACCGACCACGATGCATTGGCATTGCCAGCGTCCAGCCGAGTTAGAATAGACGCACCTCGGCTGATTGGCGAGACCGCCCGAACAACCCTGAGTTGGGCAGTCGTTGTCGTTGGTGCAGCTGTCCTGCAGCGTGTGACAATAGTATCCCACGACCGACGCATCCCCTGACGGAGAGCAATAAGCACCCTTACCGCAGTCGGAATCGACGCGACAGTTTCCGGGAACGCAAGAATTGTTGCTGGAATGCATGTACGGTGAACCGTGACAGGCGCAGGTCTTGCTGCTCGGGCAATCGCTATCACCGGCACATTCATCGTATGTGCAACTACATTCCGCACTCCCGCCGAGATGATTACATCGACCATTGGCACCCTGCTTACATGATGTGTCACTCGCGCATGCTCCACCGCCACTGCAGTCGCTGCACTCGCAATTGCCTGGACCTGCGGGCTCCGAGCACTGAGCGTCACTTGGACGATGATTTGTCGGTGCTTCGCCCGAACCGGCTTGCCCGCCCCCGCCTGAGTCTGGGCTGCCGCCGGTTTCGAACCTGCCACCCGTGCCTAAACCACCCGTTCCGAAACTGCCGCCGGTTCCGAAACTGCCGCCTCCGGTCCCGCCGCCTTGGCCGCCGCTGCCTATGACGTCGCCGGTTCCGCCCGCTACCTCGGCCTTGCTGTTCACGTCCGCGGTGGAGACACCGCCGGAGTCGGTCGCGCCGCCGCTTCCCACGATGGGGCTGTCCCGGCCGGCCTCGAACGTGGCCGGCACGTCCTGGGCGGGGACACCGCCAGAGCCGGCCATCCCACCGGTGGACAGAACGGAACCATCGCGGCCAGCCTCGGGCTTGATCTCTGGGGCGGAGGCACCGCCCGAGCCGGTCACACTGGTCCCACTCCCGCCGACGCCGGTCGTGCCGCCCGTGGCGCTGGCATCCTTACGGTGCTGGCCGGTCTTGTTCGCACAGCCAGCCAGTCCAGCAGCCAGGGCGAAAATAACGGTCCCCAACGCGTGACGATTCGACATAACGGCTCCTTTTGCGTGTCCAGGATAGCGCCCTTCCGTCCCCACAGTGGTCGGATGTCTGCGAATCTGTCGAGCAGATCTGTCCCAAATGTGTCCGAGCTCACCCTTCGCCGGTCAGACCCCGGACGAGATGTACTTCGGCACGGCGGTCTACCTGCCAGCGCAACTGGCCGCGGCCCGGAGCAATGCACGCGCGGAGCGGCTTGCTGCCAACCGAGCGATGACTTGCGACCAGTGCTTCGGTCAGCAAGCCAGCCCTCCCTCATTGCCAAATCCTCCATGATTTCAGCTATGCCGATGTTGCGAACATAAAGTGCTGAATGTCTGCGCACACAGCAAGGTTGGCAGTGCTGGGCAAGCGCTTGGGAAGGAAAGGGCTGGCAGCAGTGGCCACGATCGCATCGCCCGAGACCATCCTGCGCTGGTACCGAGAGTTGGTGGCCAAGAAGTACGATGGCAGTCAGCAGCGAGGGCAGGGCAGGCCGAAGACGGCGGCCGAGTTTGCATCGTAACGAACACGGATGCTCGCGCCAGGCCTTGTTTTCAAGTACCTTCTGCACCTACGCGACGATTCCTCGACGAGCCGCGCTCGCCGGATATGCGAAACACAGGTTCAATGGGGTCGGTTCAGGTTCCCCTCACGGCTGCGCCGTGTAGACCGAAGCCTCTGGGGGATTGATGAGGTTGTTGTAAACGGTAAGTGTCCCAC
>CAZBIU010000523.1:0-3705 GCA_964491625.1 uncultured Myxococcales bacterium | reverse complement strand
GCTCCAGTCGGCGAAGGCCTTTGCTGGGGAGCTGGCTCCGTTCGCCAAGCGCGCTGTATGGCCGGAAGCTCCCCGCCGCCTTACGCCACCCAACTTGCCGGTGGGGGATGTCTTTACGCCGCGAAAGGCGCCTTCGGCCGCGCCGGCCTCGCCTGCGCCCGATCCCGGTCTTGCCAAGGCGATGGATGTCCGCCCCGACGGTCGCCACCCAGCCCGGGTGCGGATCATCGTGGTGGCCGCCGCCGTCGCCCTGGTCGCGGCTGCTGGGGTGGTCTCCAGTCGATTGCTCAAGCCGGCGGCGACGTCGCGTGGAGAGCCGGCGGAACCTGCTGGCAGCGCACATCCGCTGATGGACGTGCAACGACCAACGTCTGGGGCCGGCATCCCGGTGATCCCCGAGGCTGCGCCGCGACTCGTGGAGACCGCTTCGATACCCGCACCGCCCCTTGACGTGGACAAGACAACCGCGGCCCGCTCGGACGCGGCTTCGCGCACACCGGCCAAGGCCTTGGCGACCCAACCCGCCCGCGCAGTTGGACGTCCGATCGGACGTCCAAGCGTGACCTCGGCCGAAAGCATTCGGGACGGGCTTCGGCCAGGCGCCCCCAAGGCCAGCTCGCCCGCCGGGAAACACTCGTTTCCAAGAGCAACTTTTGATCCAGACAATCCCTACGGCAGACCTTGAGCTACCACTTTGACATGATCTCAACAATTTCGCCGCTGGCACGCCGCCTGCCTACAATACAGTCAATCGTGCGCATCTGTTTGCATCTGGCCGCTTTTATCTTCCTGATTGTGCAAGGAAATGTGTGGGCTGCCGACGAGCCCATGGCAGAGACCGCAAAGGGCCAGTTCGACCGCGGGCTCGAGCTCGCCGGCAAGGGTGACTACCAAGGCGCGCTGCAATCGTTCGGCGATGCCTATTTGGCCAGCCCGAACTTTGCGGTTCTGTACAACATCGGCCAGGCCCAGGTTGCGCTCGGCCGCCCGCTGGACGCCGCCGCGAGTCTGTCGCGCTACCTGCAAGAAGGTCAGGGCAATGTGTCGGCCGAGCGACGCCGTCAAGTCGAGGAGCAAATCAAGCTACTCGAATCTTTCATGGTCGAGCTTGACGTTACCACCGAGCCATACGCCACCATCAGCGTCGATGGGCGGAGGGTTGCAACGACATCGCCGTCCGAGCCAATTCGCCTCACGGCCGGGACGCACAAGATCACCGCCACGGTCGACCAATCCGCGCCAAGCACACCCGCAACGACCTCGCTCGCAAAGGCGGCGGAATGCCCGGCCGCTACCACGAGTCGTGCTCTCCAAGACCAGCCACCCGCGAAGCCAGCACGAGCCCGTAGCGCGGTCCGAACAGCCTTGCCCTACGCCTTGGCCGGCGCCGGCGTCGCGCTGGGTGCGGGCGCCCTGGGGGTCTACCTGTGGAAACGGGGCGACTACGAACAATGGCAGGCTGGCGAGGCTGCATTACAGAAAGAGACACCAGGCTCCGCCACCTACCAGGCGCGCGCCGCGGACAATCAGCGCTTGGCCGGGTCGCTCACCGCCGCCAACCACACCATCTTGGGCCTCGCCATCGCGGGAGGCGTGCTGGTCGCGGCCGGCGGTTCGCTGTATCTCTTCGACTGGTCGTCGGCGCGTAAGTCCACGGGTTTTTCCGTCGCGTGGGCCGGGGGCTCGTCGGTCACGGCGGGTTGGGGGGGCTCGTGGTGATGACTGGCCTGCGGGTTGCCGTTCTCGCGGCTGTTGCTGGTGCCGCCGGCGGGTGCTTCGACGTCTCCTCCAACCACTCGACGCCCGTGCTCATCGATGACTTCGACAGCGGTGATGCCCTTCCTCGAGACCGTCACTTTGATCAATGGCGCTGTGGGGAGACTAACACCAATACGCCGAAGAGCAGTACCTGCGACTACGACGCTGCCACGTATCTCAGTCCACCGTATTCAATCTACCTGAAAGACACCGTCGTTGAGACGAGTGACCAGAAGAATGCCGGCGCGCAGCTTTACACGCAAGCAGTCGTGCCGGAAGACTTCTCGGACATGAGCCAGGTTGTGTTCAGCTCCAAGTTTGATCCCGGCAGTCCAGCGATTCCGCCCGCTGCGAAATTGTACGTCGAGCTCTACTGCTCTGGTGGAAATGTCGTCATCGAATATCCGGTCCCCAATTGGCAGTCGAGCGATTGGCAGATGTTCGCTATTCCTCTTTCTCAGTTCGAATTCCGTTACGGAAGAATCCCTGGAGGGACGACAGCGTGTCTTGAAAGCGTCGACAGCATTCACTTCAGCGTGAACGCCGGACTCCCCAATGGTGAGACAGGGATTTTCGGCCTGCACCTCGACGAGGTCTACTTCAGGTAGGGGATGCTTGTCATGGTTGGCTCCAATCTTCGCGTTCTCCTGGCTGGGCTCTTGTTTGTGGCTCCTTCTGCTTGCGGAGGAAGCAACAGCGCAAGTGCAGTGGCCGACTGCACCCTGATCGACGACATGGAGGGACAGAGTGGGAGCATCAGATGGTCGCCGCTAGGTGGGTGGCCCTCAGGACAGGAGCCCGGCTTCTGGGCGAGCTCGACCGACTGCACCGAGGCCGATCGGATTCTGCCCCCGCCGTATTTCGACGTCCCTTCTGGATGGTCTTACGACTTGGTCCCTACGCCCTATCAAACCATGGCCGGAATCACCAGCGTGCAGGCCGCACATCTGAGGACCAAGTTTGGTCAAGTACTCGAGAACGTGTGGGGTGCCAATATGGGCTTTGACTTCGCCGAACAGACGGACGCCGACGGCGGGGCTGCTTGGCCTCCGGCCACAGGCGTAGACGCCGGTACTTCTGCCGACGGGAAGCCGTGCCGGCAGGGGTCATCCCGAGACTTTAGTGGCGTCGAGGTCGACCTAAGCGCCTACTCGGGCTTTACGTTCTGGGCTATGGCCGAGCCAGACGGCAGGCAAAGCCTCCGGGTTCAGATTAACGACTGGTACACCGATCCACGCGGGGGTCAGTGCAACGAAGCGAACGGGGACTGTTACAACGGGTACAAGAAGGACCTGATGCTCACGTCCACGTTCACCCAGTACCGGGTCGACTTCTCCGCGTTGCAACAGGATCCCAGCTGGGGAAATGGCGCCAATGGGGTTCCGCTCGATCTCACGAGGGTCTATTCAGTGAACTTCGAGGTCGCTCTGCCGGGTTGTGTGACGGATCCCAAGGCCGTCTGTGCCGGCGGTCCGGCCCCCGTTTCGTTCGACGTCTGGATCGACGACCTCTACTTCGTGAACCGTCCGTAGAGGTCAGAAGCGCGGTCGTTGGGGGCCGAAGACAATTCGGCCCCTTGGCCTGGCTCAGTTCGCGGTTACGTTGGCGATTGGGAAACTGATGCTTCCGTTCCCGCCCCCAGCCTCCACGTTGATGTGAACCGAGGTCAGGTTCCCCAGGCTCCAGCCCTGGGCCTTCCACGCCGCGAAGTGGTCGCTGATGGTAATGGTCCCGCAATTGCGAGCCGTCTTCCGCACACTCCACATCTGCGTCCAATTGCCCGAGTGACCGGCTTCGCAAGCATTGCCACCGGTTCCGCTGGTCGAGTTCGACTTCAGATAGTACGTACCCCCCTCAATGGTTTGTGTGACACTGCTCGTCTGTGTCGGCATGCCATTGAACGAGTCTTCGACGATATACCACTCAACACAAGGACTCTGCGTCCAC
>CAZBIU010000522.1:0-3707 GCA_964491625.1 uncultured Myxococcales bacterium | reverse complement strand
GAATACCGTCTGGTCGCGCCTCCACCATGCGCGCGCAGAGATGGTCAAGGCGGCCAGGAGGATGGTGCCATGAAGTGGTTGGAGAGCCCGCAAGACGAGGCTGAGAAGCTTCTGCGAGACAGCTTGGATCTGGCCGCCCAGCAGACCGGCGACGAGATCTCGCATCGCCGCGTTTGGGCCAAGGTCGCGGATTCACTGCTTGAGCCAGAGCGCCGGATTTCCGGCCGGCTCGTGCTCGCAACGGCCAGCGCCACGGTGGCGGTGCTGGCGGTTGTTGGGCTTGTCGTCTACCCGTACGTCGGCAGCAAGCGCCCGTTGACCGCTCCGGCCACGACGAAGCTAGCCAAGGCTCCCTCGTCCGAGGCGACAGCATCTCCCTCGTCTCTTGCGGCCGCCCCAGAGCCGAAGTGGATCGCTCCGGAGGAATCCGAACGCGCACCCGGCAACGTCGTGAGCACCGGCAAGGGTGAACGGGCGCGGGTTGCCCTGGGCGGCGGCGCCACCGCGGATCTCGCGGAGAGCTCCGCAGTCACCTGGGACAGCCAGCATCGCCCGGCGATCGAGCATGGCAGCGCGCGGCTCTCGGTTCCGCACCAGCCGCCGGGCTGGCGATTTTCGGTGACGGCCGGACCGTACGTAGTGACGGTGGTCGGCACCAAATTCACGGTCGAAGTAGGCGGCCGGACCGTCGGGGTAGAAGTCAGCGAGGGCGTGGTTGAGGTCTCTCGGGGATCTCACACCACCCGCCTGGCTGCTGGGGACGCGTGGCATGGCCCGCTCTATCCCGAAGAGTCGGCTGGCTCAGAGGATCAAGCAGCGAGCGTGACCCCGCCGCCGTCCGAAAGGCCACAGCCCGCGCCGGCACGTGCGCAAGTCTCGCCGGCCCCGGCGCTTGCCGGCAAGCCTACCTCCTTGATTGGCCGAAGCCTGCCCGAGGCTGAAGCTGCGCTGCGTTCCGGGGACACCAGCCGCGCCATAGACATCCTCAGTCGGGCCGCCCAGGGCACGGGCCCGGCCGCCGAGAACGCCTCGTATGAGCTCGCGCGGGTTACGCGCTACAATCTGGGCAAGCCGCGCCAAGCGGTCGCCCTATGGGACAAGTATCGCAGTCGATTCCCGAACGGCCTCTTGCGAACCGAGGCCGACCTCTCCATCGTCGAAACGCTGTCGCAGTTGGGCGACGTCCAGGCTGCCTTGGCCGAGGCCAATGCGTTCATTTCGCGCCACCCGTCGAGCGAGCGGCGGGGCGACGTTCAACGCTTGGCGGAGCGCCTTCGCGCCGCGGAGGCCAGCTCGGAAAGCCGCTAGCCGCCATGATCCGGCGCGCTGCTTGCCTTGCCGTTGTGATCGCGCTCGGAGGATGCAAGGATCCGATACTCCTGCACGACCTCTGGGATGGAGGGTCGGGGCCGGATGCAGGCGCGGATCATTCAGCCTGGTGGGATCCCGATGCGGTGTGCAGGACGACGCAGGAGCTTCACTTCAAGTCGCAATCGGCCGAGGTCCTGATACTCCTCGACCGATCGTCGGCAATGCAAGGCCCACTTTCCGGCGCCACCAGCAGAGCTGCCGGCGTTCAGAATGTCCTAACCAAGTACATCAATACTCACCAGAACTACATCAAGTTCGGATTCGAGGAGTTTCCCGACACGGACTACCCATTCAGCACTTGCTCGCATGCAAGCTGCTGCGCCGGCGCGGTTGTCGATCCGCAGTACAACGTGCTCAAGCATCTCCAGCAGGACATGGGGTACTTGGACTGCAGCGATCCGGAGTGTCTGTCCGGAAGCCCGGATTCCCCTTCCCACAAGGCACTCGGCGTCGCCAACGACTATTTCAACAAGCAAAACCCTACCAAGGACAGCGAGCAATATGTTCTGCTGATAACTGCCAGCGAGCCTGCCTGCGCCAGCGAGGGCAGCGCCAACGACGCCTGTCACACTGCCACCACGGCCGCCACCGGGTTGGTCGTCGACCAGGAAATTCCTTTGGTGATCCTCACCGTCGGCTACCAACCGAGTGGAAGCTCTTGCTTGGTGACGCTAAGCAACCTCGGATCGAAGGTAGCCGTCCCGGGAGCCGTCCCGCGCCTGAGCTCCGCCACCAACCTCGATTTGCTCGATGGGACGATCTTGAACCTGTTCGACGGAATTGGCGACAGCCTCTGCACGCTCTCCACGAACGACCCGGTGCCGGTCGACGCCAACCTCAGCGTGTGGCTCGCGTACACCTACACCCAGGTCCCAAGAGTCGACTGCGGTCCCGCGGATGGCTGGTGCTTCCCAAGCGCGAATCACAACCAGATAACGCTGTTGGGGAGATACTGCGATAGTTACCTCAACATGCAACAAAATGGCATCTACGTCACCTACCCCTCGTGTGACTCCACCTCGCGACCGTGACTACCAATTGTCGATCACGCTGATGCCGGGAATGGCCGAGGTCAGGGGGATCGTGTCGATTCCGCGGGCTCCCATGACCGCCAGGTCGTAGCGGATCTTGGCCAGCGGCTGCTTGGCGTTCGCGGTGTCCACCTCGATGCTGTACTCGGTGTACGACTGGCCACTGATTCGGCTCGGCTCGTCGGCGAAGAGGTTGTTGCGTTCGAGGTAAGCCTCCACCTGGGGGGCGTTCTTGACCGGGACGTTGAAGAGCAAGAGGACCTTGTTCTCCGCGTTGATAGCGCCGTAGAGGTTGAGCAAGAACATGCGCAGGAGCTCGAACTTTTGCGGCTGGCTCCGGATGCTCGGGTTCACCCAGATCGACGTGCCCGATTCCATCACCTCGTCGATGATGCGCAGGCCGTAGTTCTTGATGGCGCTGCCGCTCTGGGTGATTTCCAGGCCCAGATCGGCGCCGCCATTCTTGACCTTGGCTTCGGTCTTGCCCCAGGTTTCGAAAATCAAGATGCCCTTGTCGATCTTGGGCGGTGTCGAATACTTCTGCACCGAGAACTTGGCGAACGCGTCCGCCAGGCCGCCCTCGGCGAGCCGCTTGGAAATCCATTCCAGCGCCAGGTACGGCATTTCGGCCACGGCCGTGATGAGGGGCTTGCGCGCGCCGAGGTCCTTGAAAAAGGCCACCGCATCCGCGTAATCCCGCTCGGGCTTCACGATGCCCACAAGCCGCACCCCGCCTCGACCCAAGGGCAAGACGCGACGAAGCTCGATGTCGCGGCCGTATTCGAACTTGAGCTCCAGCACGCGTTCGCGGATCCAATCGTCGCCCGCGATGGCCACGTCCAGCTCGCCGATGCCGAGCTGGGTTGCGAATTCCTGGGGCCGGCCGTCCCACCCGTAAAGGAAGTTGACCGTCGAGAACTTGCTCGGCCCGCCCGACTGGTACCCCGAAGTACGAAAACCGGACTGTTCGAGTAGCTGAACGAGATTACCGCCGCGGTTGGTATCGGCCAGCGACCCCGCGGGCATGCCTATACGAAGAACGTCGTTACTCATGAGTCCGCCTATCCTGCCTAACAAACCCCGGCCTGTCACCACATCGTAAGGTCGGTAGAGACTTTTACGCACTACTGCTAAGGTTACGTTGTGCGCATCATCATCCTGGCCGCTGCTGCCCAACACGCGCTCGTGCAAGAGGAACGGCCGTGAGAAAGGCCATCATCGCAGCCGCTGCGCTGTGGTTCGGAGCTGGGCCAGTTTTCGCGCAAGGCGGATTCCTCGCAGGGCGAGTTGCATACGGTCTATAGC
>CAZBIU010000521.1:0-3726 GCA_964491625.1 uncultured Myxococcales bacterium | reverse complement strand
GGGCCACTCAAGGCATCCTGCGAACACATCGAGCGTAGCTGGCTTCGCTTTTCGTCGTAACATCGACAGTGCCCTCGTAAAAGCTCACGTACCACGCCAGTGCTGTGTAGCTCAAGTAGGTCGAGGAAGTCCAGGTATAGGGGGCGCCATTCGTGTAGTAAGGTGCCGCCGGGAACGCACTCGCAACGATTGCCGGGTCGCTGCAACTATCGCACACGATAGAACGCAACTCATTCCTATTGGGCAAACGCCAATCCGAGTATCCGGCCCAGGAGAGCCCTTCGCAGTAGGCGAGAGCGTCTTGCCACGTGTAGGTTGCGGCAACCCCCGCATCTGGCAACGCGTTGCAAGTCGCGCCAGCCTGCCCAGCCGCACAGCCTTGCCACATGAGCCCTGTTACGTTGTCAACCACAATTGGCTCCATGGACACGGAGATGTCGCGCGTAAATCTGGGAGTGTTTGCGGCATTTCCTTTGCGCACACATCGAACATAGTGGGGTTGCTTCTTTCCATACGCGTAGTCCAATTGCCCCTCATAGAAATCGGCGTACCAGGCGAAGAGCCCTGAATAGAGGTCTGCGATGGACGTCGACGACCAAAAGAAAGCACCCATTGCGAACTGGGATGGCGTCGCTGGGAATGCCAACGCATCGATAGCTGGTTCGCGTGTTCCCAAATCGACAATTGACTCAAGCTCATGCAGATCGGGTAAGTGCCAATCGGCATAGCCAGCCCAGACGAGATCGTTACAGTACGCAACAGCACTCGGCCAGTCATACTGTTCGCCGGAGTCAGTCTCACAACTGCTTCCAGTCATTCCGGCCGCACACCCCTGCCAGGAGAGCCCAGTGACGTTGTCGAGCACGACGGGCTCGCCAGCCACTGGCGAATCCCTAGTGAAACGGGCCGATTCCGCATTGCGCGTATCCCAGCCATACTGAGCATCCTGACCGAAGAACGGTGTTCCTGTGGTTGGACAGGCCAGCTGATCGGAGTCGTCGTAGCACAGTCGTTGGTCTGTGTCAGGGAGGGGGAAGTGCGGACCAGGTACATTGCAGGTCGGGTCGCCGCAGCCGGGCGACACGCAGACGCCACCGACACAGATATCGTAGGCTCGGTCTGGGGTAGTCACTAGCTCGCAGGGGGTGAAATCCGGCTGCCAAGTGCAAAAATCGGTGTCCAGCCCAGCGTCCGCTCCGGCATCCGAAAGACCACCTGTGGCTCCGCCACCGACACTCCCACCAGAACCAACCGCGCCTCCCGCCCCTGGCATGCCGCCAGCGATGGTGATTCCGCCAGTGCCGCTGCCAGTGGTACCGGCCACGCCGCCGGCGGCAATTATCCCGCCAGAACCAACTGCGCCACCCATGTTGCTCGCGCCGCCTGCCCCTGGCATGCCGCCTGTGCTGGTCGCTCCGGTTGCCCCGCTCTCTCCCCCCGTTCCACCTCCACAAGAGCCGTCGGCCGCCTTGAGAATACCTGCCATTTGCCGTTCGCAATCATTTACGTAGGTCTTGCCGTCACAGCCACAGACCGGTGCATAGGTGGCGGGACATTGAACGAACGCGCCGCTCGCCACGCACACGCCTTCAGCATTAGCGACTTTTCCACAGTTCGACGCTAGGTCGCAGAACTGGCCGTCGAAACACTCCAGACCAGCGACGGTGCCGCAGTTACCGGTGGTGGTACCGCCACCGGCACCGGCCGTTCCACCAAGTCCGGCGGCCCCGCCCATGATGGTGGCGCCGCCGATACCGACCGCCCCGCCGTTGACGAAAACGCTAGTGCCCGCGAGTCCGCCCGTACCAATTATTCCGCCCGTGCCAGGCCGGCCGCCGCCGCCTGTGATTCCACCAGATTTCGTCAACCCGCCACTTGCGGTGATTCCTCCGGAACTAACCGTGCCACCTATGATGACCGTGCCACCTATGATGTTTCCTCCGCCGCCCAGGATACCTCCGGAAACGACTGCACCACCGGTGGCGGACGCAACCGCGTCTCCCGTACCCTCTGCGCCGCCGGCTCCAGTGGGGAGGACCGATACAGCGCTTGTGTCGATAGTGACCTCTCCACCGGAGTCTGCATCAGCACCACCCGCTGGACCAACCGAGGCGTCCGCACAGGACCCGCCGTTACCACATGGCGAAGCCGTCCGTTGTAGGTCGACAGCTTTGGGGACGAAGGTGTTCGCTACCAGGTCCGCGAAGGTACTTCCGCTGGCCGTCGAGAGCCCCGAGGAGTCGATTCCGTCGATGACGATGGTGACCCTTCCCGTCCGACTCGACGGCGTGCTGATGGAGAATTCGGTGGGGAAAGTCATCGGCCTGCTCCGCCGGACATCGGGCACCAGGAAGTGGTCGTCGCTGCCGGCATTGGTCACCGTAACCTCCAATTGAACGATTCCAGCCACGTCCGCGTCGGCGTTGACCGTCACGAGCACACCTTGCTCGACCGTCTTGCTCTTACATGCCGCAAGCGCAAGGAGCGCCAGCAGGAACAGGACCCCACGCTTCATTGGAAGACTCCGTGGTTGCCTAGCTGGCTCGTGGGTACGTTCGAGCCGCCCCTATCGGTGAGCAGGAAGATGGTCGTGGCTGCGCCGGCGACGATGACTGCGGCGCCGGTCCAGAACCACCAAGTCTTGTAGACGGGTCGAGCTTCGCTCGGTGCCTCGGCCGGTTGCGCGGACAAATCGAGTGCAGCCGGGGTGGCCGGCGGTGGTGGTGCAGCGACGCTTGCCGAGGGAGTCGGAGCAGGTTCTGGAGATTGCGGCCGGACGTTTGGTGCTTCGCCGGTCGGGGCTATTTGCGCTGCGGCACCCGTTCCCTCGGACGGCGCGACTGCCGTTTCTGCGGCAGGCGTGACCACGCTCGGCGCTGGCACCGCCGGTGCCGGCGGCGGGATCGGGACCAGGCGAATCACCACAAGTGCGCTAACTCCTGCGCTCATCTCGACCGTCTCGGTCGCCGTGGCAGAACCCTCGTGGGTGATGGTCACTTGGTGGCTTCCGGGGGGCGCCCAAAGCGGTCCCGGTAGAGGAACTCGCCCGACGCTCTTTCCGTCAACAGCGACTTCTGCTCCCGTGGCCTCGCACTCGATTTGTAGGCGTCCGAGCTTCTTTCCCAGCTGGGCCACCGTTGATTTTGCGACCTTCCTGTCCTCGTGCTGGGCATCCGGAACCAGCGCAATGAACTTCTCGAACGCTTCGGCAGCTTCCACCGGATGGTCGAGCGCGAGCTCGACCTGGCCGATATTGAACCACAGCTTCGGCGAAGGGTACACAGTGTATGCGGCCTGGAACTTTTCCAGCGCCTGCGCGTGCTGGCCCTGTCGGGTGAAGTCCAAGCCCTCGTGAAGCAAGAGCTTTGCCTTGGCCTTGTCCTCCGCGCCAGCAGACGGGGGTGACGCTTGCGCCAGCAGGGCGGCCAACAAGACGCTTTTCGCGCAGATCGCAACCATAACTAGAGATCCTCAATCATCCTTGGTACCGCTCGTGGACGAGGTGGTCGGGCGCGCTTGGGCTCTGACGCTGAAGGAACGCCGATTCGGGGGCCGCCTTTGCCCTCAGGGACACGCCCGCTTGGCTGGCCAGGCTTGCCCGAGTTGCGGTCAGTGATTTCCGTTGATGTAGATGGAGCTGGCGCTGGTGCCAATGCAGCGGCGGAAGGAACAGGGACTTGCGACTTGTTCGGATGAGCGTGTTGTTTTGAAAGAGTTTCTGTTAAT
>CAZBIU010000520.1:0-3752 GCA_964491625.1 uncultured Myxococcales bacterium | reverse complement strand
ATGAAGCAGGTTCTCCGGGGCAGAGAACCCTGCCACACCATGGCAAGCATCGGGTCTGGCAGCTGCCGTACGCTCCCCGAGGATCCCCGAGGCAGGACCGCGGGGCTGGCGGAGGCGAGGGATGGCACCGCGCTGGGCGAGATCGCTGCCACCGTTTTCGCGGGATCTTCTCCGTCGCAGGGCGCGTTTGGCCCTTGAATCTCATCGGTCAATATGGAAGAAGCCAGTTAGTAGTGATGGGTTGACGGGTTAACAGCGTGCCTGGGCTCACCCACGGCGTCGGTCGATCTCAACCGAGGGAAAGAGGTGCCATGTCGCCAATAGTTGCCTCGAATTCTCAGTCTTTATTCCGTCGCTCTGGGTGGTTGTGGCCGCCCCTCGGCAGTCTCGGGTTGTGCCTGGCCCTCGCACTCGGGTGCGGCGGCAACGGTGAAGGCGGTGGCACCGGTGGCCGAACAGGAAGCGGGGGCACGGCGGCCAGCGGCGGAGCAACGAGCGGGGGTGGAACCATCGGCTCGGGCGGAACCACGGCGAGCGGAGGAATGGGAGGCGGAACCACAGGCGCTGGCGGAACAACTGCAAAAGGCGGAACCACAAGCGCTGGCGGAACAACTGCAAAGGGCGGAACCACAAGCGCTGGCGGAACAACTGCAAAGGGCGGAACCACAAGCGCTGGCGGAACCATCAGCTCGGGCGGAAAGAGCGGAAGCGGTGGCGCTTCATCAGCCGGAGGCGCCAGTGACACCTCGGGCTCAGGTGGCTCGGTCTCGACAGGTGGCCAGACGGGTGGCCAGACGGGCAGGGACGGCGGTCCCGGAAGTGGCGGAAACACGGGCGGAGCATCGGGGACCGGCGGCAGCAATGCTGGCGGGAGCAGCGGCAGCAACATCGATGGTGGCAGCGCGACCGCGGTGCCCAGCGCCGGATGTGGCAAGACGCCCACGCTGAAGAACAGCCCCTCGAACACGACCTTCACGCAGAACACGCTCACGATTTCCGGCAAGAGCCGGCAGTTCATCATTCGGTGGCCCGACAACTACGACAAACAAACCCCGTCCCGGCTCATCATCGGTCTTCACGGGGCCACGGGCAAAGGGGCCGACGTCGCGGGTTCCAGCAGCAGCGAGGGCCCCTATTTCGGACTCTGGGATCTTTCGCAGGGCAGCACGATCTTCATAGCGCCCTCCGCAGATGGCGGGCTCTGGGACGCCACGAACGATACCGCGTTCGTCAGCGAGATCCTTAAGACAGTCGAGGCCGATCTGTGTATCGATACCACGCGCATCATGTTGGAGGGATTCAGCCAGGGGGCGGCCATGTCCTGGACGCTTGCCTGCGGGCTCACGGGCGTGTTCCGCGCCGTGGTGGGCCACTCCGGCGGCGGCGTGGCCAATCCCAGCAGCTGCAAGCCGATCCCCTACTTCGGATCGGGCGGAAAGCAGGAAAACGTCACGCAGACAACCCAGACCGACCAGTTCGCCAAGTGGAACGGGTGCACGGTTAGTACGCTAGCCACGGCGCCCACGGGCGGGCACGCTTGCTCGAGCTACTCGGGCTGCCCAGCGGCCGATCCGGTTCGCTGGTGCAACTACGACGGCCCACACACGCCGTCGCCCACCGATTCCGGAAAGAGCACGTCCTGGATGCCCTCGGAAACCTGGCCCTTCTTCTCCCAGTTCTAGCTCTCCCCGGAACTGCAACTCGTGCGAGCAAAGCAGCACTCAAGCCCGGGCCCCAATCTGCCGAGAGTCTTTTCCGCACACAGGCTTCATCATTAATTTGCCTTGTTTGCGAAAGGCGACTCGGCCCCCCGCTTGGTCGCCTTTTCCATTTCGTCGTTGCTTCGAACGAGGCGTCCGCCTTGCAGCACTCCTTCCTCCCGGAGCGGCCAAGCTTCCTTGCCGATCTGCTTCGCGGGAGTCAGCCGGCACGTTGTCGTCATGCGCGGCGGAATGGTCGCCAAGGGAAAGTCGTGCCGCTGCGGCCCGCCTTTCCCGCCCAACGGGCTCGAAGACTGCGCGCCCCGAAATAGCGGATCAGCGCGTAGCCATCTCCAAATGTGCGCCAGAGCAGCCCTTCTGGTTGCAGGCTCGCCATTCCTCGACGGCAATCACAGGATTCCTGGGCAGGGCCGGGTACCAATGTCAAGGCCAGCTTGGCGAGGATCAGTGAAGCTAAGAGCCCCGCAGAAACAGGGCCTTTAGAGTGCGGTCGGGGAGACTCGAACTCCCACAGCCGTAAAGCCACCAGAACCTGAATCTGCAGATGACCGGACTATTGCACAACAATTTCCACTGGTTACGGACGCACGTGAGCGCCAGTTAGTTACCCACGCCGCTGCATCATCAAGATTTTGCACATGAACCCTGGGTAACTTTCCGTCTCGGCGGACTGTGGATATACCTATAGCGCTCTAAGCATTGCGCTTTGTTTCTTTTGGCTCATAATGGCCTTCATGGACGTTACCCGTGCGGCTGCCCTTCTTGGTCGTCGCGGCGGCCTCGCCGGTGGCCGCAAGGGCGGCTTGGCACGCGCGCGACGTTTGGCTCCAGCACGACTTCGCGAGATCGCCCGCGAAGCGGCTCGGGTACGGTGGGGAGGTCTACCGGACAGACTGAAGCCGCTCTTCTGGACGCACCCGACGACGTTCGATTCGTTGAACCGGACCGAGGATCTCGATCTGATCCTCTACCAGGTGCTCGCCCACGGTGACGCCCAGCAACGAGCATGGATTGTGGAGCGAGTTGGCGCCGATACGGTACGGGCCTGGCTGCGCAAGAGGCGCGGCGGCGGGGTGTCGGCCGCGCGCCTCTCCGAATGGTTCGAGGATGGCACAATCCGACGGTGGCAGCGCGACAACCCCGGCGCTGCCATTTGGGAGAACCGGTGAAAGGTCGACCGACGAGCATCCATTTCGAAACGCTACTCCCGAAGCAACGAGAGGTTCTCGCAGCGTCGGCCAGGCCTGCGCAAACCTGGGGCGCGTACCTCGCTGGAGGACTGGCCGTTGCCCTCCAACTCGGTCACCGAGTCTCGGCTGACTTCGACTGGTTCACCGCCAATACCATTCCGCCCGACAAGCTACTCGACGACATCACGGCCACCGGTCTCACAGTCGCGGTACGCCAGAACGATGAAGGCACGTTCCTTGGGCAGGTTGGAGGTCTCGAATACAGCGTCTTCCGTTACCGATACGACGTGGTCGCTGCGCTCAAGGAAATCGAAGGCTGTCAGGTCGCATCCCTGGAAGACATCGGCGCTATGAAGCTTGCCGCCATCTGCCAGCGCTCGGTCAAACGCGACTACGTCGATCTGCACGCCATCCTCACGAGTGGCGGCGTGAGTATCGGCGATCTGGTGAACGCGTGGAGTCGCAAGTATCCGGGCAAGGACGTCGGGTTCGCGCTCCGCGCGCTCGTCTACTTCGCCGACGTGGACAAGGCACGGATGCCCGAGATGCTTCTGAAGACGAGCTGGGAGAAGATCAAAGCTGATCTCGAGAAGCTGGTCGCCCGCCAGAGCAGAGCCTAGCTAGGCTAGGCGGCGTTCGCCTCGTCAGGTTGGTCCCGGGCCTCTCGAAATCCCCCGCCCAACCCCCAAGTGGGGGATCGAGTGGGGGATCGACGGATTCGAGCGAGAGCGAGTTCGATGCGATCTCCGCACAAAGAAAAACCCCCGTGTTTGCCGGGGGTTTGAGTGTGCGGTCGGGGAGACTCGAACTCCCACAGCCGTAAAGCCACCAGAACCTGAAT
>CAZBIU010000519.1:0-3780 GCA_964491625.1 uncultured Myxococcales bacterium | reverse complement strand
CGAGCACGCAGAATGGCGACGGCTTGACCAGGAAGATGGCGAACAGCAGCGAGACGGCCGTGAGCGCCTTCTCACCGCCTGACAAAAGTTCGATGTTCTGCAACATCTTCTTGCCGGGCGGGTTGGCGATAATCTCGACGCCGGTTTCGAGCATGTCGCTCTCGTCGGTGAGAGCGAGATGCGCCTTGCCCCCGCCGAACAGGTGCGGGAAGACCTCTTGGAATTTGACGTTGATGGTGTCGAACACCTCGCGGAACCGTTTGCGCGAGGCGCGGTTGATCTTGTCGATGGCGGTTTCCAAGCGACTCATGGCCGATTCCAAATCCGCTTTCTGCGCAGTCAAGAAGTCGTAGCGTTTCTGCAGCTCAGCCGATTCCTCGATGGCGGTCAGGTTGATGTCGCCCATGCGCTCGACCAGACCGCGCAACTCGCGAATCCGGCCTTCCTCGTCGTCGCCGGAGAGCTCACGCATGTGGAAGTCGGTCATCACGGTCGAGATGCTTCCGATCTCCGGATAGCGCTCGACGATCTGCTCGTCGAGCGATTCAAGGCGCATGGCCACCTGCTGGCAGCGCAAGTCGAGCCCGGCCAGCTCCTGCGCCAGACGCGCGACGTTGGCACGCGCCGCCTTCAGCTCGGCGTCGCGCCGGGCGAGCGCGCCGCTCCGCTCCTCCACTGCGCTCTGGCGTTCCGCATAGGCGCGAGAACGCTCGCCCAGCTCGGACTGCAACATAGACGCTTCCTGGCGAAGCTGCTCGGCCTCGGCACGAAGGCCCTCGGCACGCGCCAAGTCGGCGGAGGTCTCCTGGTCGAGCTGGGCCCGCCTCGTCTCGTGATCGGCGATTTCGGAACGCAGACGTTCCATATTCTCACGCGCCATCCGCTTGCGGTCGCCGGCCTGTGCTGCCGAAACTTTCGCCGCGGAAAGCTCACTCAGCAGGCTGTCCACCTTTTCGGACAGCGCGCCGACCTGAGCCCGCAGGGTTTCCCCGACCGTCTCACGTTCCGCTACGGACTCCTGCTCGGTCAGAAGCTGCGCCGACGACTCTTCAAGTCGCAGATCGTTCTGCGTCACCGACGATCGGAGATTCTCCACCGTGGAGGCGAGCTGGATGCGGCGGGCGTCCGCCTGCGCGCGCTCGCGCGCCAGGCGATCCGCATCCTTCCTCAGCGCAGATAGATCCAGCTCATCGCGACGGATCTCCGCCACGGTTTCGTCCAAGGCCACGACCGCGTCGGCCAACGCCTGCTTGTTGCTCACGTGCCGCTGCAGGGTCGCTTGGTAGTCCTGGTCCAGCCGAGCGACGACCTCTTCCAGCTCGCGCATCTCGCGCTTCTGCGAAAGCACTCCGGCCACCGCCGACTCGCGCGAACCGCCGGTGACCACGCCCTGCGGATCGATCACCTCGCCGTCGAGCGTGACCAGCGTCTTCGCGGTCTTGGTCTGCCGCCAGAGCTCGAGCGCCTTACGCAGATCCTCGACGACCAGCACGTCACCCAACAAGTAGGCTGCCACACGATCGTAGTGGCGGTCGAATCCAATCAGATCGAGCATCGGACCGCGCACGCCCTCCCCGCTCGGCCACTCCACGGGAATCGCCATGGCGCCTTCGCCGGCTTCCTCGGTAGCGCCACCGCTGGCGTCGTAGATCACGGTGCCGGCGCTTGGCTTGGAACGGAGGGCGATGGGGATGAAGCTCGACCGACCTTCGCTGCGCTGTTTGAGAAAATCGATCGCCTCGACGCCGACCTCGTGCGACTCGACGATGATGTTGCCCAAGCGCTCCCCAAGAACCGCCTCCAGCGCGGTTTCGAGCTCGGGAGGAGGCTGCACGATATCCGCGACCAGGCCGCGCACGCCTTGCGACGTCCACGTGGTATTCGCTTGGCTGTCATCGGTGCCGACTTCGTCCGTCGACTTGTGTACCCGCTGCATGATGGCCCGCACGCCGCGCTGGAAGCTTTCGTAGCGATTTTGAATCTCAGCCAGCGATTCAAGACGCGAACGCCGACGGTGGGCTTCCTCGCGCAAGGTTTCGAGCTCGATCTCGCCGCGAGCGACCTCGGCCCGGAGCAAGGACACCGTGCCCTCGGACTCGGTCTTCTTCTCGACCAGTGTCAATGCCCGAGCCTGGAGCTCTTCGACCCGCGCGTCGACCTCGGCCACCTCGACGCCAATGCGATCGATCTGTTCGCTCGACAGCAATTCATCGTGCAGAAGCTCGTCCAGTCGATGCGCGAGATCCTGCGCACGCACCCGCGCCGATTCGATGTCGGATTCGAGCCGTGCGATCCGGGTCCGTGCCGAACCGACGCCGGCCACGGCTTGATCCAATTCCCGACGGGCGGTCGCGAGCTCGCTGCGCGCATCGGCGCTGGTCCGTTCCATTTCATCGAGCGCTTGCGCGCGCGTCTCGGCTTCGTCTTCAAGCAGCGCAACCTGGCGCTCGACCTCAGCCAGCGCCTCGGTGTTCTGGGCCGCCCGCACGGCCAGTCCTGCGCTCTCCCTCCGGTTGTGATCCGCGCGCACCAGCAATGTCGCGGACTCGTCTTGGCAGTGCTCGGCCCGCTGGGCGGAGAGTTGCGCCTTGTTGTCCAGCGCAAAGAGATCGTCCTTGGCCACGGAGATCTCGGCCAGCTCCTGCGAAACCGTCAGACGCTCCGCCTCTACGACTGTCTCTTCGCCTGCCAGCGCTGCACTTTCGTCAGCGTGCTGCTGCTGCAAATCCACGTGCGCAGCCGCGAGGAACTTTTGCTCGGACAAGAGCCCCAAGTGCCTCTGCGTGGCCGCGCACAGCTCGAGATCCCTGAGCTCGGCCTTGTAACGCTTGTAACGTTCCGCCTTTTGCGCCTGAAGCTTCAGTGATCGCAGACGGGTCTCGATCTCGCCGATGATGTCGGTAACCCGAAGCAGATGCTGGCGGGTCGCATCCATCCTGCGTTCGGCCACCTTCTTCTTGGCCTTGTACTTGGTGATGCCGGCTGCTTCATCAATGAGTGCACGCCGGTCCTCTGGTCGCGACGACACGATGAACCCGATACGGCCCTGCTCGATGATCGCGTACGCCTTCGATCCGACGCCTGTCCCAAGGAAGAACTCGACGATGTCGCGCAGCCGGCACGGCACGCCACCCAGGAGATACTCGCTCTCGCCGCCCCGGTAGAGCCGGCGAGTCACGACGACGTCAGACGGTCCAACCGCGCCCCACGGCACGCCTCCCGGGGCTGCGTCGCTTGCCAGATGGGCCATGTCGAAGGTAAGAGAAACCTCGGCCATGCCCGCCGGTCCGCGAGATTCCGAACCATTGAATATGATGTCTTCCATGGCGCGACCACGCAGGTGCTTGGCCGACTGCTCGCCCATGACCCAGCGTATCGCATCGACGATGTTGGACTTGCCACATCCGTTGGGTCCCACCACACCCGTGATGGGATCGTTGAACGTCAGCACCGTCCTATCGACGAAGGACTTGAACCCACAGATTTCGAGCCGCTTTATCCTCATCAAGCACCTAATGGCATGACATTACGTGACCATACGAGCCACTTCGTGACATGAAAGAGGTACCATCCCGTGCACCGCTCTGTAAAGGCTTTGTGACCTGACCTTTCGATTCTCTTCGCGGATGCGAGAAATATCAAAAAGATCGCACGCTTCCCCCCGGCCCTGTTAAGGTCCGCGGCACATGGAAGGTGTCTTTGACGCGGAAAAACTTACAGCGATAGCCATCGGTTTGGCTTTCCTCGCTGCGTTCCTGCTTCTGATTGTGGACATCCGGC
>CAZBIU010000518.1:0-3783 GCA_964491625.1 uncultured Myxococcales bacterium | reverse complement strand
AGAGTTGATCCTGGGTCAAATCCGCGGGCCGCAGCAGATCGATGCCGGCACTCTTGGCCAGCCTGGGCGCAAGACAGTCGCGCCAGTTCTGATACAGGAGGCGAATCATCTCGTGGGTTCGCGTACTGATGCGCGCGAGCTGTTCCGCCGTCAGGATGCCATCGGCGTTCGCCTCTTGCACGCCGCCCGCGTCGAGTTGCTTGAGGCCCGCCACGCGAACCATGAAGAACTCGTCGAGGTTGTTGGCCACGATGCCCTGGAACTTGATCCGTTCCGCGAGGGCTACGCTTTCGTCACAGGCTTCCTCCAGCACGCGGGCATTGAATTCCAGCCAAGACAGCTCTCGGTTGAAAAACGTCCCGGGTTGCGGTTCGGATCGATCCGGATCGGCCTGAGGCTTCTCTTTGCTGGGCGCGCGGGGACTCAAGGCAGCGAACTATGGCCCAAGGCTGCTGTGCTGTCATGCAACTTTTCGGTTACGATTTCGTGCGCTTCTCGCCCCCAGCCTCCGGCGTGCGGCGACGGCGCGGATGACCAGCTTCGAGCCGAAAACCTTGCGGAAGAGCTGGGATTCATGAGCGACGTCCCACAATTCCAGGTCTGCCGGGCCCTCAGTCGTGAGGTGCAAGGCCACACCGGGACCGAGTCTTTCGGCGCGTATCTTGCTTATCGGCTGGGCGTGGCTGCGGTCCAGCGCATCGGCGACGCGCAGCAGCGTGGCCAGCTTGCGCACCAGGCGCGCCTCGCCAGGCGCAAGACCTTCCATCCCGGGGTGGCCGAGATCCGGGGGGCTGCGGCGGTGGTAGCGCGCAATCCGGGCCACGATGTCGCGCTCGTGATCGGCAAGGCCCGGGATGTCGCCGTTCCGAATGAGGTATTCACTGTGCCGATGGTGCTTCGGGTAGCTGACCGAATGGCCGATATCGTGCAACACGGCGGCGACTTCCAAGTAGGGTCGCGCCGCCATCGGCAGGCGATGGAGCGCCGCCAGTTGGTCGAAAAGCGCGGCCGCCAAGGTCGCGACCTGGACGCCATGAGCCTCGTCGAAGTACAGCCGGCGACCGAGGGCACGGGCAGCATCGAGCAGGGTGGAGTCGTCGAAGCTGCGGAACCGGCGGCGCACGAGATCCACCAGAACGCCGTGTCGCAAACCGCGGTCCACGGCGGTCACCGCGTGAAGAGAAAGGTGATGCGCCAGGGCTTCCAGAATCACCGCGCCGGCCACGATGACCTGGGCGCGCTGGTCATCGAAACGCCTGCGTCGCTCCTCTGAATCCATGCGCGCCAGCTTCTCCACCGCGTGCGAGATCTGCTCGGCGGTGGCGTGGGCGGTGCCGTCAGCGGCGGCGTGGGCGATGATGGCTCGGATGGATCCCGAGCTGCCGAGCGCCATCTTGGGAAAGCCGCGAATACCCGATGGCAGCGAGTCGTCCACCGCCTCGCGGGCAAACTGGCGCAGCAGGCGCAGCTGCTTCGGCGACACATCGCCATGGCTCTTGAAGATCTCGGTCAATCGAACCGAGCCGATGGCCACGCTCCACAACTTCACCGGTTGGTCGCCGACAGCGCCGGCCACCTCGGTCGATCCACCGCCGATGTCGATGCACAGCGAGCGCGCCTTGGGCGGACGGCCCGACAAGACGCCCAGGCACATGAGGCGCGCTTCCTCTTTTCCCGAGATGGCTTCCAGCACCAGCCCGGCTTCGCTCTTCGCCCGGCGAATGATATCGTCGCGGTTCTTGGCCTCGCGAAGCGCGCTGGTTCCGACCGCGCGTACGCGCGCCTGGTGGCGCTTGCAGATGATGGCGTAGCGTCGCAAGACCCCGATCACGCGGTCGACCACGTGGTCGGGAATCACGCCGGTCTGGAACAGGCCTTCACCGGGGCGAACCGGGTCTCTTTCCTGATGGAGGGATTCAATGCTTCCGTCGGGAAACCCGCGCGCGATTTCCAGGCGAACCGCATTCGCACCGATGTCGATGGCCGCAATGACGGTGTCGTTGGGCCTGGGTTTGGCGTTCGGATTCATGTCCCTACGGGATGTCCAGCTTTGCGGACCAAGGTAAGGATACGCCGGCGGATGGCAACCGTGCAATGCCGGGCCGTCACACCAAGCCGTGATAGTCACGAAACCTCGTGGCTGCGGACAGGAGGTTGCTCTCCAGGGCGATCACGAGGCGATCGGGTCGCGAGCGGAAGTGATTGTCGCCGACGATAGGTGACAAATTGGTGACAAAGCCGGCGCGTCTCGGCGAGCGCCAGCAGTCATGGCGCAAGCGCATCGGAACAAGACCTCACAGAAAGTTCGGAAGATTGAGCGCAAATCGACACACGCGCGGGCGACGATAAAGCCCCGTGGAAGAAGTTGTCAGTCCATGTTGTACCGGGCGCGCGCCATGAGCCGCCAAGCCGGTGCCGTCACCGCTCCCAGCCTCGGCGTTTCACCGACGTCCGCGGCACCGACCGTAGAACGGCTGCGCGATGCTTTGGGCATGAGCTCGGCGACCGACACCGCGCGCCTGCCCTTCGTGGGCGACGATGCCACGGCAGGCGCCGAGGCAGAGCTGCAAGCGTCCGTGCAAGGCAGTCGCGATACGGTGGACTTGCCACTGGCGATTGCCGATTCGGATTTTCTTGCCAACATCTGCCGGCGTGCCGCCGTCGGTGACATGGCCCCGCGCCAGGTGCATGCGCTCGAAGGCTTCCTCGACGCCAACGCGGACCAAGTTTGGGACAACAGTTGGGTCCGGATTCCGCAGCGTCTGTTGGGCCCGGCAGCCACCCAGGTGTTCGCCGAGGATCTGCGCGCCGACAAGTCGGATAGCTCGGGGCGAAGCCGCAGCGACATCCACAAGTTCGTCGTGGCCCAGCGGGGCATCGACTACGCGAGGATCCCCATCAGCTACTTGCTCAAGCTGGCGCTGGCGGACGCGGTCGGCAGCTTGCCGGAACGGCCCGAATCGGTGCGACGGGCGGGGCGCAGGCTGCTCGGGCACTTCCTAAGCGACAACACTTCGCCGGAGACCTGCTCTTTCAACGTGGTCAGCCTTGCGCCAGAAGCTGGAGGAGGGCGTGCCTTGGCCCGCGAGGCGGCGCGCCGATTCTTGCTGACACAACTTCTACTCGCGTACGCCAATCGTCGTTACGAGCTGGAAGCCACCGGACAGAAGGCGGCGGCGTGCCACGCGCCGACGCCGCCGGTGCGCCAGCGCGAGCTAAATGACCTGATTTCAGATTCGTTCTATCGGGAGCTCTTCATGAACCCTTGTCTGTCGGGTTGGGACCGAGGCGAGGAAAAGAGCGCCTACATGGGCCTCTGTCACGAAGTCGTGTCGCGCAGTCAATTGAACGGGGTCAAGAAGCTGCGCGATGCCGGCATCATCCTCAACAACCTCGTCATCATGCCGAGCACCTCGAATCTCAGCTTGGCCAATAACGGCGTGCACATCAGCATCGGCAGCAAGCGCCTCGGCCGGCTGGTCGCCGAAAGCGACCGCGGATTCGGAGCGCAGGACGAAAAGTACTTCGGCGACTTGGCCATCAAGATCATGGAGCACTTCCTGCCGCTGTTCGTCGGCACCTATAGCGCGGCTCCCTACCGTCTCGGCTTCCAGGCGTTCCACCCGGAAACCGCCCTCGGCTTCTTGCCGCACGAGCTCGACTTCACCCACCTGCGCATGTTGTGGCGGCGGTGGAAACGCAAGGCGAACCTGCGCGCGCTGGGCATCACCTTCACGCCGTGCGGGCCGGGATGGATCGACCGCACGCTCAGCGCCGTGTTTC
>CAZBIU010000517.1:0-3787 GCA_964491625.1 uncultured Myxococcales bacterium | reverse complement strand
CTGAAGCTGATGGGCTTCCTGCGGGTGCCTGGCCTCGATCGCGATGTGCGTCCATGGCTGAGCTCGGTTCGTCGCGGCAGCGGAGTGCTGTGGCCGTTTCTGTTCGGCGGGGCTTTCGCACTCGGCTGGAGTCCGTGCGTGGGGCCGGTGCTTGGTTCGGTGCTGGCATTTGCAAGCACATCGCAAAGCCCAGCCAGGGCCGCGCTGTATCTGGCCACCTATGCCTTCGGACTGACCTTGCCCCTGATGGCGGTCTCGCTGGTAGCGCCCGTGGCCTTACGCCTGCTCGACAGGGCCAGGCGGCACCTGCGCAAGTTCGAGATTGCCAGCGGGACCTTGCTGGCAGCGATGGGCCTGCTGTTCATCACCGGTAACGAAGCCGCGATCATGAACCCGACCATCGCGTCGGCGAATCAGGTTGCCGCTGCTGCCACAGAAACGCCACCGACCGCCCCGGCCACGTGCAGTGCCGGCGTGTCTGAACCACCTCGCCCCGCGCAGCGGGCAGAGGTCGCCGAGCGCAACGAGGCGGCGAGGGCGCGAGCGCAGCGAGCGGGGGTGGCAGGTGTGGGGCAGGTCCTGAAGCTCCCGAAGGGAGGTGAGGGGCTGCCACGTTTCGAGACTACTCAGACCATGGTGGAATTCGTCTCTGCCACGTGTCCCATTTGCCAGCGCATGCAGCCGGTCGTGGCCGCTGCCGAGCGTGGCTGCGCCTTGCACGGCATTCGCGTCCGCCAGCTCGACGTGGCCACGTCCGCTGGCCGCGCAGCCGCCGCCGAGCGGGGCGTGCTGGGCGTGCCCACCTTCCTGTTCCTGGACCGCACCGGGAACGAGGTCGCACGCCTCGTCGGTCAGCAGCCTCAGGAGGTGCTCATCCAATCGCTGGAGGTTTTGGCCGGGGAAAAGTGCGACGGCTTCCGGCCTATCGCTGGTGCGGTCACCGAAGGATCCTGAACGGAAATGCGAGTTGGGTGGACCCAAATGGAGGTTCCCGCGGGGGAAGGGCGGGGGAAACGGGTCCGCTACGAATGGGCGAAGCGCGGTGCCAGACTACACCCAGTTCGCGCAGAGCAGCTCGGCCTGCCTCAGGACAGTCTTCACGGCTTCCTCTTGAAGATCTGGCGGGTAGCCGAACTTGTTGAGGATGCGCTCCACGATGACCCTGATCTTGGCCCGCGCGTTTTCGCGCAGGGTCCAATCGATGGTCACACTGGTGCGAACCCTGCTGATTAGCTCGGCCGCGATGAGCTTGTGCGATGGCGTAGACCAGCTCCTCGAATCAGGTCAGCGCGGCATCTTCGACGGTGGATTCGTCGAGGGTTACACGTTCACACGGCCTCGGGTAGGCTCTCACTGAACTGCAATCTCATCCAGCCCAGCATGACCAGGTTGCGAATGGCACTCGCCACTGCTTGCTGCTTCTCCTCGGTCCGCCACGTCTTCTTCCAGTCGAGCACGAAATCGTAGAGTTGCTGCTCGGCAACCTCCTCGCTGGGGCGCTTCTTCTTTAGCTCGCGGCTGGCGTAGAGCACTGTCATCAGCTCCTCGGCCTGCTCGGTGTTCTTGATGCGGCTAAAAAGATCGACGGCCTTCGCGATCTTGCGCGCGTGAGTCTTCAGCACCTCGGAAAACTTGGGACGGTCGCTGTCGTATTGTGGGCCGACCCGCAGCGCTACCATTTGGCCGAACTGTTCTTCTTGCAGCCAGTTGCGGTTTGCGAAGTCGTGCAGGGCCAACTTCACCTCGGCGGCGAAAGGCCCGTAGCTGCCCTGGCCGAACTCGAAGCCAGTCTTCACGCCCATCTCGGTCAGCACGTAGCAGATCTTCTGGAAAATCACGCGGCCGACCGGCGGGCCATAGGGTTGCGCACCAAGCTCCCGCAGCACTTCCACCAGCACCACCCACTCGGGATTCATCTTCTCGTGTTTTCGTCCCTTGCCCCCCAGGGTCATCTGCGAAGGACCGGCAAGGAACTCCTCGGTCAACTCCTGCTTGGCTGTGCCGTAGGGCGCGTAGACTTCGATGTCGATGGGCAGGCTGTGCAGCTTGCTGTAGATGACTGGCCCGACCTCGGACCATTCCAAACCCCCGTTGCCGCAGCCGAGAGGGGGAAACGCGATGCTGCTGATGCCCCATTCCGCATAGTGAGCAGCAAAGTAGTCGAGCCCACGCTCGATATCGGCCATGCGCGACGGCGAGCGCCAGTGATCCTTGGTCGGAAAGTTCACCACCATAGTTCCGGCAAGGTCACGGTACAGGTAGGGCTCACCAAGCCGGACCAGCTTGCGCTCGCACCGCGCGGCGTAGTCATCGAACATGCCCGGAAATCGCTTCTTGAACTCCAGGGCTACGCCCTTGCCCATGACGCCAACGCAGTTCACCGTGTTGACGAAAGTTTGCGCCGGACTGCCGAAGAGATCTCCGATGAGGGCTTTGAACATGGTGGCCACTAGGAATTGGACTCCCGGAAGAATAGCACGGGGGCCGCTTCAATCGGGAGCGTGAATCCAATCGCAGCGAGACGAGCAGCGGCGTCCGCATCCACGACATAGGCGCCGATCAGGAAGCGCGGCTCGACCCGCTCGGGCACGAGTACCTCGGCGCATTTCTTTGACTTGCGCCGCCAATATTCGATGCGATCCTCGTGCCGCCAGTCCATGGCGTAGACGCCATCGAAGTCCAGCTCAGCCCACTGTGACGGATGGAGAAAGCGAACCCAAGTACTGGCAGCGTTCTGGTCGGTGAAGACGGCGCCGTCGAGCTTGGCTACGGCCGTGGAGATGCGCAGGACGCAAAGGGTTGACGCCTCAGCCAGTCGTTTGAACATCATCGGGTTCCGTGCATGGAAATAGAGGTTCGCGTATCGGTGAAGCATGAGCCCGCCAGGGACACGCTTCACATCCCGCCGATCCTGCACCGGTTGCATTGCGACCGAGGCATGCGCAACCTTCGCCGTCCGCTCGTAGGAGAGGATCCCGTGCTTCAGCACCGATGGGATATTCACCATCGGCATGATGCAATGGAATTCGGTTACACGGGGGTCCATGGGTGGATTCAAGCGCGATGGTCCTCCGTGTTGGCTCCACCACAAGCAAGCTCCTTCATTCCGCGGTAGTGCTCGGCATCCGTCGCTTCGATCATGGCAAGGACGTCGATGAGAACCGCGCTCGTTTCAGCGAGAGTCGAAAGATCATGACCGGACTCCTCGACATATCCGTGATGCGAGTGGGTATGCAAGAACCGAAGGATCCGCGCCTTCTTTGCGGGGTCGAAGGCGACCGTGTCGAGTTGCTTCTCAAGCTTCCCGGTGAATACTGGAAAGCGGAACGACAGGAATGCCTCTACCAGGCGCCGCGCGATGTTCGGCATGCTGTAGCAATGCTCGAGCGCGTGTCTGCCGGGCCCTGGTTGAGAAGCTTCGTACACCCTCTTGAAGATGTAGTAGTACTCAGATTCGTACTGCTCCAGTAGTGGATCGATTGGGGCGAGCAGCGCCTCGCGGTGGTTGTCCTTGGCGCCGTTCTCACGGTCGCCGAGGCCGATGGTGTCGAGGAGGTCGATAAGATCGCCCAGGCGGTGCTTGTCGAAGCCGGGGCGGGCGCACTCTTTGGGCAGGACGCCCTTGAGGCGCGGTTTGTCGCGCTCGATGGCGAACACGGCGTCGTCCACCACCTTGCCGACCGTGGGGGCTTGCAGGTGCGCCCGGCGCGCTTCCTTGGGGACCCAGAAGACGTTCTCGACCTTGTACTTGTCCTTGTCTTCGGGGTGGGCACCCGCGCAGTCGCCC
>CAZBIU010000516.1:0-3789 GCA_964491625.1 uncultured Myxococcales bacterium | reverse complement strand
ACTCTACCGTACCGGCCCCTGCCCCAACACGCGACGTTGGCGTTGGACAGTAGCGCACAATTGAACCCGTAGGAGCTGTCAATCGCAATCACACCGTTGAGTGTGCCGTCGTCCACAGGGCCGCCCGCGTCGATCCCGGTTGCGCCCCCCGCACCGCTACCGCCAGAAGCGACGGTCCCGCCCGAGGCGACCGTTCCACCCGAGCTCACTCGGCCGCCAGAAGCGGGCGTGCCTCCCGAGCTGGGGATTCCACCTGCATCCACGATTCCACCTGAGGTAACGATTCCGCCAGTCCCCGTAATTCCGCCCGGACTGGAGGTGCGTCCGCCCGAGCTCGCGCTCTCGCCTGCGTCCACGCGTCCGCCCAAGCTCGGGATCCCGCCCGTGGGCGGGACACCACCCAGACCAGAGGCGCCGCCTGAGGCCACGGCACCGCCGAAGCCTTCCGGTCCGTCCGGACCCAAGCTTCCGCCCGACCCCACAGCCCCGCCGCTCGGCACGCCCGGAGCGTCCACGCCCACGCCGCCGCTTGCTACGACGTCGCCCCCCGCACCTCCCCCGCTGCCGCCGGCGCCGACGTCCCGCGCACCTCCGCTCGCCACAACGGCACCATCGAGCCCGCCACCCGGCAACTGCGACACGCAGCGATCCGAGTAGCAAGCTAGGCCGGCGTTGCAGGTCTTGTTCCGGTAGCAGGGACAGCGATCAGTGCCGGCCGGACAGGTCTTGTCCGAGCCACAGCCTGCCTGGGCCAAGAAGGCTACCGCCACCACCAGGAGAACGGCTCCGCGACCTTCGTTGTGCATTGACGTACTATGCCGAGTGTCGCCCCGAAGCGCCAGAGCCTCGATTAGGGAGCGTCCTCAGGCGGGCGGAAACAAATTGAACGGAGATCACGTCACGTCGACGCCCCCTACCAGGACAGGCCGTACTTCTCGGGATCGAAGTCGAAGTACTTGCCCTGCGGCTCTCCCGTGTAGTGGATGCTCATACCGACGCCCATGCTAGTGACCGCCTCGATCAGCTCCGAGGTTTCCGTCTGGGCCTGGCGTAGCTCCGCGAAGGAGGCGCCTCGCGCCTGCGCCTGTTGCAGGCCATGAAACTCGATGAATAGCTTGTCGATGTACGTGATCGAGCCATCTCTCAGCATCTTCCGCAGGACCGCATACTCGGCGCCTTCGATGTCGAGCTTGACGTAGATGACATCTTCCTTGCGGTAATTCCTCTTGAGCCACTGTCCAAAATCGATAGCTTGGACCTTGATGGTCTGCATTTCCGGTCGTGGGACGAACGTTGGCATGACCGACCCGCCCAGCGTCTGTTGCGGGGAAACGTGGAAGTCGATCTGCGCGTCCTGGTCCCACATGGCCTGACCCATGACTGTGAGGAAAGGCCGCTTGGGAATCTGGGAAACCAGTTCGGGATTCGGCTCGAACGACACCACCCTCCAGGGGTACTTCGAGAAGAGCTTGCTCTTTTCGAACGCGGCCACCGTTTCTCCCAGATGGGCGCCGCCGTCGATGAAGACGTAGCGTGGGGCCGTCTTCCTCGCCGAAGCGCACGAGAGCGCCGCCAATAAAGATAGAACGCAGGCGACCCCTTCAGGTGTCGAGCGGAGGCTAGACGGTACCCGGCGCGGCAGGAAGAAAATCTCGCGACGTTTCTGTACCATGGGCTGCAAGATACTTCAAACCGGCCCGCTAGGCATCCGCCAAGGCCTTCCCCGCCTGATATGCCTTGGGCTCGAACCGAAGAAGCAAGCGCCATTGGTGCCAAGATCGTCGCCCTCACCGTCTTCAACCCTCATGATGCGGACCGGATGAACAACGGGGCATGCGTGGCGGTGCTCGTGCTGCTCGCGGCATGCGGAATAGAGTGAGACTCCCCACCGGCTTAGCTGCCTGATGACGCCACTTGATCGCGACCTCGGCATCCTCGCCGGACCACTTGACGGATCGCCGAAACCGCGCCATTGTTATCGATAGCATGTTGTTTGGCTCCGTCCGCTCGCAGCGCCGTTGGTGGCGTCTCTACGAACCAGAGGCGGCACCCCGTAGTCATTGAGCCCAGCAAGCTAACAAGACAACCGAGGCCGCCCGGCAAGGCGGCCTTTTTCGTATCTGCGCTGCCTAACCGGGAGGCGCAAAAGGAGACTCCCGATGGCAAACAGCTCAAACCTGGAAAGCGACACTTCCTACGAAACCCCTTGCGGCCTGGTGGTGGACAGACGCCAGCATCCGGTAGACCGCGAGCAAGCTCTCGGCGATCTGGTGAGAGAGCTCGACCAGCGGCGCGGCGTGCTGCTTTCGTCGGGCTACGAATACCCCGGGCGCTACACGCGCTGGGACCTGGCGTTCGTCGATCCGCCTCTCGTGCTGTCAGGCGCGGGACGCAACTTCCAGATTGAGGCGCTCAATCAGCGCGGCGAGATCCTGCTGGCCGCCGCCGCTGCGATCCTGCGCGGGCACACGCACCTTGAGCATCTCGATGTCACCGGCAGCTCGCACATCGACGGTCGCGTGGTGACGCCGTCGGGACACTTCCCAGAGGAGCAGCGCAGCCGCCAGCCGTCGCTCTTCTCGGTCTTGCGCTCGCTGATCGAGGGGTTCGGCTCGCGCCGCGATTCGCACCTTGGACTCTACGGCGCCTTCGGCTACGATCTCTGCTTCCAGTTCGAGCCGGTCCAGCTTCGGCATGAGCGCCCCAAGCAGCAGCGCGATCTGGTCCTCTACCTTCCGGATCAGTTGGTCGTCGTCGATCGCTACTTGGACGTCGCCCGGCGCATCGAGTACGACTTCAGCTACGCTGGCCGCGCCACGCGGGGGCTCGCCCGCGACGGCAGGGCCGAGGGCTTCAAGGTACAGCCACCCGCGCCCATCCAGGCCGATCACGCCCAGGGCGAATACGCGGCCAGCGTGACGCGGGCCAAAGAGGCCTTCGCACGCGGCGACCTCTTCGAGCTGGTACTGAGCCAAACCTTCCAGACGCCGTGCTCGGCGCCGCCTTCCGCGCTATTTCGCCGACTTGAGCGACGCAATCCGGCCCCCTTCGCCTTCCTGATCAATCTCGGCCAAGGCGAGCATCTGGTCGGGGCGTCGCCGGAAATGTACGTGCGCGTGGAAGGCCGCCGGGTCGAAACCTGTCCCATCTCGGGAACCATTGCCCGCGGCGTGGACGCCATCGAGGACGAGTTGCGCATCCGCGAGCTGCTCAACTCCACCAAGGACGAGTCGGAGCTCACCATGTGCACCGACGTGGACCGCAACGACAAGTCGCGCATCTGCGAGCCGGGCAGTGTGCGCGTGCTGGGCCGCCGTCAGATCGAGATCTACTCGAAGCTCATCCACACCGTGGACCACGTGGAGGGACTGCTGCGCCCGGGCTACGATGCGCTGGACGCATTCCTTTCGCACACCTGGGCGGTGACAGTCACCGGCGCCCCCAAGCCCGCCGCCATCCGGCGCATCGAACAAGACGAGCACTCGCCGCGCGCGTGGTACGGCGGCGCCATCGGCATGATCGGTTTCGACGGCAACCTCAACACCGGCCTCACCCTGCGCACCATTCGTGTCATCGATGGTCGCGCGGAAGTCCGGGCCGGGGCCACGCTGCTTTACGATTCCATTCCCGCAGCCGAGGAGGCAGAGACTCGCTTGAAAGCATCCGCGCTCCTCGACGCGGTTCTGGTCGACGATGCGCAAGCAAGCGCGGTACGTGTGGTTCGCTCGCCGGTGGGCCAGGGGCTCAAGATCTTGCTCGTGGACCACGAGGACTCGTTCGTGCACACAC
>CAZBIU010000515.1:0-3799 GCA_964491625.1 uncultured Myxococcales bacterium | reverse complement strand
CCGATGCGCCTGGTGTTGGCCATTTCCGGATGCTAGCCCGCCGCTGCCGCGGATGAAACCGTTATTGCGTTACTGCCGTCGCAAGATCACGAAGTCGCCCGAGGTGTAAAGCACGCTGAAGCCGGCGCGCTCTGTCGTTCTTGCGGCATCGGAATCGCGGCCGACCAACACGTGGCTGAAGATGGGATTGGCGAGCAGACCGGCCTGGAACTGAACCTGCGGGACCGTGCGGCCGAACCAAGCGTAACCGCCCACGTAGAGAGGCTCGTCGTAGAGCAGGCCCGTCACGTCGGGCTGGTGGCCGACCCACGCTTGCGCCGGGTAGCGCGCGGGCGGCAGATCGAAATCGTTGCCACGGCAGTGAAGCGCACCGTCGAGCAGGATGCCGAGGATGAGAGCCCCCGCGACAGAGGACCGCAACCAGGCCGCGCGAGGCCAGCGTGCTTTCTCCGAGGAAGCGCGGGCGGCCCAAGCGCCGATGCATCCTCCCGCGGCGATGAGGGCGAGCGGCCAGAACAGCATCAGGAAGCGTTCTTCCTTGTGCGGCTGAACGGTGTGCAGGACCAGCACGCCGAGCGCGGCTGAAAGGAACGGCCAACTGGCGCGGATGCCGAGAAGACCGGCAAGCGCTAGCACCGCAAATCCATAGGGCAGCCGATGCAGGAACTGCGAGCCGTACCACGTGATCGGCAGGGTGCCGAAGGACGCTGCGCCACCCTCAAAGAGATTGAACTCTACGTAGCGGACGTACGAGGCGAAGAAGCCGTGCCAAGTGACGCGATCGACGATTCCAAACATCAGCACCGGAGCAAGCGATGCGGCCATCACCCACCCGAGCTGACGGAAGCGTCGGCCTGTGAGAAGCCAGAGTCCGCCCACCAACGCGAGGGGCGCGTACTGCACGCGCAGCCCCACGCCGAGCCCATAGAGAACGCCAGTCCACACCGCCTTGCCACGACCCGCCGGCACGGTGGCCAGCTCGCCGGTCATCACCAGCGCAACGACGAGGCAAAGCGTGGCGGCGAGCTCGCTTAGTGTGTGGACGGAGAATCTTGCCAGCAGCGGAAAGAGCGCGCAAAGAAGCGCGGCGCCGACGCCCCCTTGCCAACCGGCGTGCGCCGCATCCGAGCCTTCATTCCCGGGCGGGACAAGCCCCCGCGCCAGCAGCAGGCCGCCGCGCCAGCCCGCCCATACCAGCGCTAGACTCAGGAGCGCCCAGTGCAGCCGCATGAGAGTGACGACCTTGACCCCGTCGAGCACGCCGAGCGCGAACAGGAGCGCCATCCACGATCCATTGTAGCCGGGCAACGCCCAAGAACGAACCCCACGCCGCCACTCCCAGGTTTCCACGCCCGCTCCGGTCAAGTGACGCCAGGCGGGTTCCAGGTATTGAAAGAACTCGTCGGGATGCTGCGGACCGTCCAAGGCCAGCGCGAACAGGCGTGCGGCAGCGCCCAAAATGAAGATCGCGACAAGCACCAGTGTGACCTTGCGCTCGCTCATCGTCCCCACGTCTCCAGCTCGTAGACCCGGACGATGTCGTTCGCGTCGTTCGGCTCGAATTCCACCCGAACCCCGCGGGCTTGCGCGCAGACGAGGGCGTGCGTGGCCACGGCGTCTTGGTTGTCTTCCACTTGCACGGATGGCCCAAGCCCAGTTTGGGTGAGGCAGAAGGCCATGAAGCGATGAACCGTAAGCGCCTGTGATTCGACGCTGCCGGCGTGGCGAAGCACGACGCGCTCCAAGTCGTGTGGCTCGCGCCACAGGAGTTCGACCCAGGGGTGGCGGTCGTGCACGCTCGACGCCCACTTTTCCAGCACGCCTGGGTGCGCGCGCCCGTCGAGGAGAAATACGGGATGGTGATGGCCGCTCCAGTCGGCGAAGTACGAGCTGGCCCGCACGGTCGGTCCCAGGTCCCAAGCCGCAAGATTTTCCACTTGCCCGGTCGGCGTTCGTTTGCGCGGCAGTGACACCTCGATGTGTCCGTCGGCAAACGCGAACAGGACAAACCCACAAAGCCATGCGCCGGCCAGCCCGATCAGAACAAACAAGCGGAAACGCGGCCAGGTCATGTGTGATCTGAATCCGGCGAAGGACAAGCCCACCAACGCTGAATAGCACGCAGGCCTATGCAACGTATAGACACGTGTGTCGTGGTTTGAGCTGCTTCGCCGAAAACCCGGCAATACCTCGGACCGAGGCGAAAACCCCGCGGCCTTGGCAGATCAGTGAACCGGCAAGAGCGGACGAGCGGCAGCGGAGACCCACTCGCATCCGCGCCAGTGGGCGGTCAGCTCGGCCGTGGACGCGAGGGGCAGCGGACGAAGCCAGGCTTGCGCCGACGGCGGAGCGCCGATCACCGCGGGCTCGGGTAGCTCGGACACCAGCGCGGCCAGAGTCTCGAGGTTGTCCTTGGCCGCTGCCACCTCGCCGAAAGTGAAGATGAACGAGCACGCGGCGGGCGCCCCGCGCCGCAGCGAGCGCATGAGGGCGAACCAGGTCTGGTTGCCGTTGCCGATGCGTCGCCCCGCCGGCGTGGTAGCCAGGCGCGCGTACCATTGCCGATTCGAGTGATAGGCAAGCACCGCTTGGCCGGCTAGCAAGGCCGAGAGCCCGATAAGAAACACCTGCCGGTGCCAGCGAAACGACCCCACCCTCTCGCGAACCCACACATGGCCGACTCCCTAGTGCGAATTCCACGGGGTCCTGGCCCACGGGCTGCCCCGAGCGATCTCGCTGGCGTACCCCGCGGTGTCCCCGTTCACTCCCATCGACCAGGTGGGGGCTGTCGCCATCCAGCCCAGCAGGAAGCCGAGGGCGGCGCTCGCGACGCCCGCCACGACGACGTCAAAACGTCGGCAAGGCCATGTGAACCGGTCGCCGGGAGGCAGAGTGAACACCGGCGCAGAGTACGCGATATCCGTACACGGGGCAAACTGGCGACCGGTGCCCTAGATCTTCGGAATGTGCAGCGTCTTGCTTACCATCAGGCTACCGGAAATGGCGAACAGAACCACCAGCGGATGAAAGCCGACGGGCCCCAAGTGGACCACGCCGAGCCACAGAGTGTCCCCCTGGCGGCCGGTCGCGATGGCGACGGCCAACATAATGGCGAGCAGAACGCTGGACGGGATCGGGGTGCCTTCGAAGTATTTCACCTTGTCGCCGCCAGCAGACAGTGATTCGGCGGTCACGTTGAATCGGGCCAGGCGGCTGACCCCGCAGGCGACGAAGTAGAGCAGCACGGCAATGTCGAGGGCAGTCTGCATACCCGCCGCGAAGGCGAGCGCCGCCGGTGCGACGCCGAACGAAATCACGTCGGCCAGCGAGTCGAGCTCGCGACCCAGCAGCGAATGCTCGTGCCGGAAGCGCGCCACCCGCCCGTCGAGGGCATCGAAGACCAGGGCCACCGGGCACAAGAGGGCAGCCAGGTAGAACAAGCCGCGCGTACCGGACTCTAGGTATGCCATTGCGGCAAAGACCGAACCGGCCCCGGACGCAGCGTTGCCCAGGGTCAAAACGTCGGCGACGTGGAAGTCGCGGCCCATAGAAAAGTGCCTGCGCGGTGTCTCGCCCATGCTCCGCTATTTCTTCGCGTCGCCGTTCATCACGACGCGCACCGGTTTGATCTTCCAGATGTCTTCGCAGTATTCGCGAATCGCCCGATCCGACGAGAACTTGCCCATGCGTGCGGTGTTGAGGATCGACATGCGCGTCCAGTGCTTGGTGTTCTTGTACGCCTCGGACACCCGGCTTTGGCAATCGACATAGGACGCAAAATCCGCCAGCAGCATGAAGA
>CAZBIU010000514.1:0-3815 GCA_964491625.1 uncultured Myxococcales bacterium | reverse complement strand
ATGCCGATGATGAAGTACATCGGCACCAGCATCAGCTCCCAGAACACGTAGAAGGTGAACATGTCCAGGGCCAAGAACGCCCCGATCATGCCGGATTCGAGCATCAACATGGCGGCGACGAAGCCGCGGTTCTTGTCGCGCACGAAACCGGTGGCCTGCGGCGACAGCAGCGTCACCATCACCATCAGCGTCGAGAGCATCACCAGCCACAGCGAGATGCCGTCGACGGCCAAATGAAAGTGGATGCCCAGCGCCGGGACCCACGCCCAGTCGAGGCCGAGCTGAAAGCCGGGCTGGCCTGCATCGAACGCGAACAGAACCAGCAGAGACTGCGCGAAGGTGGCGATGGCGATGGCGATGCCGTACCAACGCAAAAGCCGCGCGCGATGGCCCGGCAAAAGCAGTGCCACGGCGCCGCCGAGGAAGGGAAGAAGAGTGGTGATTGCTAGGCTGGTCATGGCTTATCGAATGGCTTATCGGATATCGAGGGTCCGCTTGAGGACTCGCCGGGTGTGCCAGCGAGGGTCTTCGATGGTGATGCTGACCGTGTAGCGATCGGGAGCGCCGTAGGTCCAGACGGCGGATGGTGCCGTGCCTTCGCGGTCGGCGGTGCCGTCGCCGTCGAAATCGAAGGCGTATCTGAGCGTGTCCTTCCCAACATCGGAATCGACGAGGTCGACCTTCACCGTGCGGCCCCCGACCACGACGCGAACCTCGTCGGGACTGGCCGGGCGAGCTGCCACCCAGACCAGCGCGGCTGCCCCAATTGCAAAGGCCGCCAAGTAGCGCTGGACGTCGCCCGCCTGCGCGAAGCGAAGCGCGCGGCCAGCCATGTCGGCGACGAACGTCCAACTGCCGATCAGGATCTTGTCGATGAGAATCCTGTCCACCACCTGAAAGATGATGTCGCAGGCGATACGGAACGGGCGCAGCAGGATCTTGGCGTACAGCTCGTCGATGCGGAACTTGTCGCGAACCAAGACGACGAAGCGAGGCAGCTTGCGCACGAAGGCGTGCGCGGGCTCGCGGTAGCCACCGCCGAAGAAGACGTAGGCCAGCCCAATACCGAGCAAGGCGACCAGCGTCGACACGCCCATCGCACGCCATTCAGCGCTATGCGCGACCTGCAAAGGCGCACCGACGGAAGGCTCCAGCCAGACCGCCAGCGTGCTTTCGCCGTGCTGGCCCCAAAGCTCACGAATCGCGGGTGGCACGCCGGCCAGGCCAGCAAGCGCGGCGCCGACGGCCAGCACGACCAGCGGGAACACCATCGAAACCGGCGACTCGTGGATATGCTCCTGCGTGTGCGCGTCGGCCCGGCAGGGTCCGGAAAACACCAGGAAATACAAGCGCGACATGTAGAACGCGGTGCCAAACGCCGCCAGCAGCAGCAAGCCGCCCACCAGCGGACCCACCCACGCAAGACTGTGGCCGTAGGCCTCCGTCGCGAAAGCGCCCCCCAAGATTGCGTCCTTACTGAAGAACCCAGAGAAGATCGGCACGCCCGCGATGGCGAGCCAGCAGATTTGGAACACCCGTGTGGTCCAAGGCAGCCGATTCGCCAAGCCACCCATCTTGGTGATGTCGCCCGAGCCGCCCATGGCGTGCATCACCGAGCCCGCGCAAAGAAAGAGCCCCGCTTTGAAGAAGGCGTGGGTGAACAGGTGGAAAATGCCGGCGGCGAAGTTGGCGGTTCCGACGCCCACGAACATGAAGCCGAGCTGGCTGACGGTAGAATACGCCAGCACCTTCTTGAAATCGTTTTGCGCGAATCCAATGGCGGCAGCGAACACCGCGGTCAGCGCACCGACGATGGCCACGATGGCCAGGGCGGCCGGCGCCAGCAAATACACCGACTACATACGCGCGACAAGGTACACGCCCGCGGTCACCATGGTCGCGGCGTGAATCAGCGCCGACACCGGGGTGGGGCCCGCCATCGCGTCGGGCAGCCATACATAAAGAGGAATTTGGGCCGACTTGCCGGCCGCGCCCACGAAAAGGAACAGCCCGGCCCAGAACGCGACCGGCTGTCCCAGCCAAAGCGGCGCACTTAGCGCTGTGCCGGTCTTCGCGGCATCGAGGATCTCCGGAATGCTGAGCGACCCGGTGGCGCGGAAGAGCAAGAACATCCCGATCAGGAAGCCGAAGTCGCCGATGCGATTGGTGATGAACGCCTTCTTGCCCGCGCTGGCATTGGCGACTTCCTGATACCAAAACCCGATCAGGAGATAGCTGGCCAGGCCCACGCCTTCCCAGCCGATGAAGACCACCGGCAGGCTGTCACCCAGCACCAGCATCAACATGGCGCCGCAGAACAGATTCAGATACGCAAAGAAGCGCGCGTAGTCCTTGTCGTGGGCCATGTAGCCCGCTGAATAGATGTGGATGAGGGTGCCGATGAAGGTCACGACCAAACACAGAAGGCCTGACAGGGGATCCATCCGGAACGCCAAATCCACCGACACGCCGCCCCCGGAAAACCACGGGTAGACCAGATCGGTGATGCCGCCCTGCCGAACCAGCGACGGCAATCCGAAGAAGAACGCGTCGAGCGAAATCACGCACGAGGCGAACACGGCGACGGTCGCGATGGTGTGGATCACGCTGCGCGAATGACGGCGCCCGAACAGAATCAAATACGCTGCCCCGAGGAGCGGCAAGAGCGGAATCATTCTCAGGTGAGAAAACATGGTCAGTTCCGTAGCTCGTCGATGCTGGAAAGGTCGATCTTCTTGCGCAGGCGAAAAACAGACACGACGATGGCGAGTCCGATCGCCGCTTCGGCCGCCGCCAGCGCCATCACAAAGAAGGCGACCACGTGGCCGTGTTGGTCACCGAGCCCGCGCGAGAAGGCGAGCAACGCGAGGCTCCCGGCCGCGAGCTGCAGCTCGACGCTCATGAGCACGAAGAGCGCGTTCCTGCGCATGAGCACGCCGGTGGTGCCGATGAAGAACAACGCCAGCGACACCAAAATGTAAAGGTGACCTGGCATCAAGCGGCCCCCCCATCGTGCGGCGGCCGTGCCAGCAGCACGCCGCCCACCACGGCGGCAAGCAGCGCGAGCGAAATCGCCTCGAACGGGAAGAGGAAATCGCTGAACAAAAGCCGTCCGATGGAGGCGACGTTGCCGAAGCCGGGGATGGGCGGGGTTGCGGTGGCGGCCATCACATCGGTCCCGCGCTCGCGGACCACCAACCATGCGATTCGATAGAAGAGGTAGCCGGTGGCCAGCACGCCGGTGGTCCGAATGAACAAGCCACGCAGGGCGATGGGCTAGGTCTCGTCGTGACTGACGATCATCACGGCAAAGATGAACAGCACCATGATCGCACCTGCGTACACCAGCACCTGCAACACCGCCAGGAAGTGCGCCGACAGCGTCGCATAGAGTCCGGCCGTCGCGCAGAACGTGCCAATCAGCGCAATCAAGGCGGCGACTGCGCTCTTGCGCGTGATGGTCACGAGGGCGCCGGCAAGCGCGCCGCCCGCAAGAATGACGAACGCCAGTTTCTCCAGAAGATCCGATGTCTGGTTCACGGGGATTTCCTCCCAGTTGCGAGCTTGGCCTCGAAATCGGCGCGGAACTTGGTCAGGAAGCCCAGCATAGGCCAGGCCGCCGCTTCGCCCAACGGGCAGATGGTGTTGCCGGCAATGCCCACTGCGATGTTGCCGAGCAGATCCACGTCGCCCGGCCGCCCCTCGCCGTCCGCGAGCCGCGTGCACACGCGCGCCAACCAGGCGGTTCCCTCCCGGCACGGCGTGCACTGGCCGCACGATTCGTGCGCGTAGAAGCGCATGATGGTGGCGCAAAA
>CAZBIU010000513.1:0-3828 GCA_964491625.1 uncultured Myxococcales bacterium | reverse complement strand
TCCACGACGCCCTGGCCTCGGGCAAGATCAAGAGCCTCAGCGCCGGCAAGATGGGCATGGGCACGCGCGAAGTGGGCGACTTCATCGCGAAGCTGGTGAGCTAGGCAGAGCGAGCAACTTTCCTAGAGTTTCGAGCAGCAGATGTTGCCCCTTGTAAAGAGCACGCCGCAGGTGAAGCCGCTTACACAAGCCTTGTCAGTTGGGTCGCCGGTGTTCCGCAATGAACCTCATCTCGGGCGACATCGCCACAATACGCTCACCAGCATACCGGTCACTGCCCAAGACTATCGCTACCTATGCATCGACCGACGGATCGATTGTTGCTCGACTTCTTCAGGATCTGCTTACGGGCTCTCTCGCACTGAGAGACGCCCGGAAACGCCAGGAATACCCGACCGCGGTTCACTTGGGTCCACTCAAGGAGAGTGACGGCGTGCTGACCCCGACAGCCAACATATGGGAAGTGCGCGGGGAATGAATACTGCTGCCATTCGTTTGGCTCTTTCTCGCAGTTCTCCTTGCCCATCCAACAAAGTTGGTCGTCATAGTCAAATTCGTCGGTGGCACACCACCAGAGTTTCCCCGCAGTGGGGACCGTCCTCGAAGACACAGGATCTGGTTGGGAGGCAAGGTTCGCCTCGTACCACTGCTTGGCATTTGTATCTAGCCACTGACGGCAATGTTTCTGTGCGGTCGAGAGTTGTACTGGGGAAAGCTTCGCTGCTGCGGAATCGCGGAGACTGACGAAGTCTTCGCTCGCATCGACCTTTCCATTCATGAGTGCCAGGCCGGTGGTCGGATCGAGGGCAACAGCAAGACATGCCCAGAAGTATGCCTTCGAGTAGTCTCGAGAAACGCCACGACCATTACTGTAAGTGCCAGGCGAGATGATACTGGGCCTCCGGAAAGCCTCCTTCGGCGGCCTTCTTGTACCATTTTATGGCTTCATCAAAGTCTTGCGGGAGTCCCAGGCCCCAAGAGTACAGAAAACCAAGAGCCTCCTGTGCCCAAGGCTCGCCCTTGGCAGCACCTTCTTTGTACGTGCGGATGTTCTCCGGAGTGTGGGGCAAACTGGTTTCTTCGCCCAGCGCTGGACAGACCCAAGCTGACAAGCCCCAAACAAGAAGCGCAGCTGTGGTCCTCATGGGTCGATTGTCGCCCCTACGCTTCCAACACACAAGTCAGCAACCCGCCAGCCACCATGAATGGCCTACCATGAGGGGCCTACGAGGTGGCGGGGAGGCCGCGCGGGTGTGACAGCTGGCTGCTGGCTGCGCGGAAAGCACCAGCAGGAGTTGTTGGAAACGGGCTTGGAATTGTTGCGTGGGTGGCCGAAGTCAACGCCGCCTTCAAGGGCGTGAACAAGGCCGACGTCGAAGAAGTCCTCGACAGCCTCGCCGCCCTGGGCATCCTGGCCGCCTACGAGTCCCGCGGCACCCGCCGCTGGAAATTTCACCCGCGCGGCTGCGTAGCAACTGCCGAGAGCCACCACGGCGTTAGGCGGATCATTGCGAAAATCACGCGCCTGGTATACTTCTTCGGCGGAAGGTCAAAACGTGGGCACCATCGGAACAGGCATCTATACGGCTCGCGAGGTTGCGCGCTTCGCGGGCCTTAGCCCGTCTCGGGTCGTGAGATGGATGTCGGGGTATGACTTCAAGGCACGCGAATCGGTCCGCCACGCCAATTCCTCGATTGCTCGTGAGGCGGACCACGGCCCCTCGCTCACGTTTCTAGACCTCATCGAAGTCCTCTTCGTGAAGTCGTTTCTTGAACATGGGGTCAAGATGCGGGTCATCCGCGAGGCAGCCCAGCGGGCGGTCGACCTCTTTGGAACCCACCACCCGTTCGCGATCAAGCGATTCGAGACCGATGGCCGGGACATATTTGCTCGGTTGGTCCCAAAGGGCAGGGCCACGGATCGCATGATCAATGTTGTCGATGGGCAGACCATGTTCACCGAAGTGATCTCTTTGTACCTGAAGCAGATCGAGTACGACCACCTGGGTGATGCGGCCAAGTGGTGGCCCCTTGGCAAAGCGGAGCCCGTGCTCATCGATCCGAAGGTATCGTTCGGCACCCCGATCACGGCCGCCGGACATGTGCCCACGCACGCGATCCACTGCGCGCTTGCTGCCGGTGACAGCGAGAGCGACGTGGCCAAGTGGTTCGACATCCCCATCGAGGAGGTACGCGCAGCTGAGAAGTTCCAGCAGCGCCTAGCTGCTTGAAGTACTTCCTGGACAACTGCTTGTCCCCCCGCTACGCGCGCATGCTTAGCGCGCTGGAGATCGGTGATGTCACCTCGCTGCGTGAGCATTACGCAGAGAATCTGGCTGATGAGATTTGGATCCCCGAACTCGGCAAGAACGGGTGGGTTCTCATAGGAAAAGACCGCGAACAGCTGAAGAAGCCGGAGCAGCGACAGGCGCTTATCACGAATGGCGTGACGGCCTTTTACCTAGCCAAGGGCTACGATCATCTGCCTCTGAACGAGATAGCGTGGCGCCTGGTCAGGTGCTGGCCGATGATCACGGCGATGGCGGAACGGTCCCGAAAAGGGGGACTATTCCTCGTCCAACTCAACGGGAAGATCGAACCGCTTCCACTTTGACTCCACCGTCCAGGCAGGCGGTCGCCTGTGCACCAACAGCAAGCGGATTCGGCGGGGCGGGTGCGCGGCGGGAAGGGGACCGGAGCGCGGCGAAGGGAACGTGCTCCGCCTCGTACCAATGACCGCCTGAAGATTCTCGACGCGAAGGATTCCGCCGGGCCGGCCCTCCGGCTATTGGCAGTGGTCGGCGGGCGACTTGGTCCAGTCGAACCACATGGACCACGTCCATGAAGACGTGCAGCTCGACACCGATGCTGCGCACGCCGGGGCGATGCTCGTCCGTTGCTCGACCATGGAGGCCGTGAGCGTGTACGCGCTCATCAAGATGATCGTCGTATCCAATCGCTGGTGCCAGGTGCAGCCTTCGATGGTGGGATCGCCCGCGTCGCTTTCATATGCGAGCGTGCCGTAGTTGTTGCCCACCAAGCCTTGGCCGAGCACACCGCCATCGCCCAGAAGGAAGATTGCGGTCAGTGGGTCGTAGCTCCCCGGCACGAATTGACCTTCCATGCCGAGCAGGTTGCTTCCACAACCGTCCGAGACGCCTTGCACGGCGTTCACCTTGTAGCATGCAGGGCCCGGGATGAGATCGTAGATGGCCCCGTGGCTGCCGCCGTCGGGCGGATTGAAGCGGAGGGTGGCCGCCACCACGCACGCGTCACCGATTTGCACCATGGCCTGCACGAGGGCGTTGAGGCTGTTGTTGGTACACGAGTCCTCGACCAGCCGGCCGTGGGCGGCGTCCTCTCCTGCGAATTGGGTGATGAGGTAAGGCCCGGCGTCGGAGCGGTTCACGCTGCACCAGGTAGCGAGGTCGTGCATGAGCCCCGGTCGCGACAACAGATCCGGAATCGTGGTGTCCGTTGCTGGCAACTGGCCCTGCGAGAGCACGCCGGCCCGGTCGGTCCCCCTGCACGTGGCGTTCCCCAACGGGTCGATGGTCACGCGGGTGCGCCCCATCGCGGCGTCTATTCCAAAAGGGTAGGTCAGCGAGATGGACACGAGATCGGTCGCCGCATACCCGCCGTCGGCTCCATTGCCGGCGTTCTTGCAACCGATCGACGCCAGCGCCAAGGCTGACACGAGCAAGGGAAGCATGGTCGGCCGCATACGAATACGGTACATCTTTCCGGTGTGATCGGCACCGAGAACTTGTTCCGATGTCGGTGACACACGAAATGTCCGGGTCATAAGCAGTCGTAGATGTCCGGTCG
>CAZBIU010000512.1:0-3832 GCA_964491625.1 uncultured Myxococcales bacterium | reverse complement strand
CGCTTGCCCGCTGCCACGACCTGCGCCCACCCGTCAGGCTTGACCGGCCTGGCGCTTGACTTCTTCCACGAAGTCATCGGCCTTCTTGGCCAGCCCCTCACCCACTTCGTAGCGGACGAAGCGGCGAATCTTGATGTTTTCGCCGATCTTTCCGATCAGGTCGGTAAGCAAGCCGCGGATATCCTTCTTGCCCTCGGGATCCTTGACCCACGCCTGGTCGAGGAGGCACACCTCCTTAAACCATTTGCCCATTTGGCCCTCGACGATCTTTTGCAAGACCGGCTCGGGCTTCTTCTGCTGGCGGGCCTGGTCCAGACGAATTGCCTTCTCCTGCTCGATTGTCGCCGCAGGGATTTCGTCCTGCGAGAGGTACTGCGGGCTCATCGCCGCGACCTGCATGGCGACGTCGCGCGCGAACACCTGAAAATCAGGATTGCGCGAAACGAAATCGGTCTCGCAGTTGATCTCGACCAGGACGGCGATGCGCGAGCCGGGGTGGATGTAGCTGGCAATGGTGCCTTCGGAGGCGATGCGGGTCGCCTTCTTGGCAGCCTGGGCGATGCCTTTCTTGCGCAGGTATTCGATTGCCTTTTCCATGTCAGCGGCGCATTCCATCAGCGCCTTCTTGCAATCGGACATGCCAGCCTGCGTGCGCTCGCGCAGGTCCTTGATCATCTGTGTGGTTACTTCGGCCATGGGTCAGGTCTCCTAGAAATCGGGAAGTGAAGAAACTATTCGCCCTCGCCCTCGGGAGTGGCCGCCGCTTCCGGGGCAGGCATCTCGCCGCCGCCGCGCCGACGAGAAACCACCTCGACTCGCGGTCCTTCGCCGCCGGACGAAACCCGAATGGTCTGCACGGCGCCCTCGCCGTCGGCATCGGCCGAGGCGCGCGCGGTCGCGGCCCGCTCGCGGGCGACCTTCTGTCCGATGATGCAAGCGTCGGCCACCTTGGTTGCGAACAAACGGATGGCGCGAATCGCATCATCATTGCCGGGAATCGCGTAGTCGATCAGATCGGGATCGCAATTGGTGTCGACGATGGCGACGATGGGGATCTCCAGCTTACGCGCCTCGCTCACCGCAATGTGTTCCTTCACGACATCAATGATGAACACCGCGCCCGGCAGGTCGCCCATGGACTTGATGCCGCCCAGGGCCTTTTCCAGCTTCTCCTGCTCGCGCGTGATGCGGATGACTTCCTTCTTGGTCAGCCGCTCGAAGGTGCCGTCGGTCGACATCTTCTCGATGGACTGCAGGCGTTCGATCGACATCTTCACCGTGTGAAAGTTGGTGAGCGTGCCGCCCAGCCAGCGGTTGGTCACGTAGAATTGACCACAGCGGGTGGACTCTTCGCGGACGACGTCCTGCGCCTGCTTCTTGGTACCGACGAAGAGCACCGGCTTACCGTCGGCGACCACACGCACCAGAAAGTCGTAAGCGCGCTTGAACGCCTTCACGGAATGCTGAAGGTCGACGATGTGAATGCCGTTGCGCGCGCCAAAGATGAACGGCTTCATCTTCGGGTTCCAGCGCGTGGTTTGGTGGCCGAAGTGAACGCCGGCCTCCATCATTTCGCGCATGCTAAGCGGCGTATCGATTGCCGCCATCGGGTTCGCTGCCATCGGATTTGCAGCTACGTCGGCTGCAGGAGCTGCGGCGGCCGGGAGGCCCGTCTCTGTGCTTTCCATGTTTTCCTTTCGCGTTGTTGTCCGCCGCTGCCTCTGCGAGCGCCGAAACCGGGCGAAACAATCGCACGGCACGCACGGCCCTCTCGGTCAGCGTGTGGTGTTAGGGAGTCAGGTTCTTACCACATTTCACCAACCTGGAAAGGACAATGATGCGACTTTCATTGGCTATCGCAATCCGGCCCGAGCTTTGCTAAGGAACGGCAGCAACTAGGAAGGAGCCACTTCGATGCCACTCACGAAGCCAGTCGAAATCAAGCCCGCCACCGGGAAACTTGGAATCCTTACCCCGGGTATGGGCGCGGTCGCCACCACGTTCATGGCGGGAGTTGAGTCCGTAAGGCGCGGTCTCTCGAAGCCCATCGGTTCGCTGACCCAGATGGGTACGGTTCGCCTGGGCAAGCGCACCGACAACAACTCGCCCCTCATCAAGGATTTCATTCCCCTCGCCAAGCTGGACGACATGGTGTTCGCCGGCTGGGATCTGTTCCCCGACGACGCGTACCAGGCCGCAGCGAAGGCGGGCGTGTTGACCAAGGATCACCTGGCACAAAGCAAGGAATTCTTGTCCGGCATCAAGCCGATGACCTCGGTTTTCGAGCAGTCCTACGTCAAGCGCCTGACCGCCACCCACACCAAGACCGGCAAGTCGAAGATGGACCTGGCCGAGCAGGTGATTGCGGACATCGAAAACGTTCGCAAGACGCAAAAGCTCGACCGCTTGGTCATGGTTTGGTGCGGATCCACCGAGGCGTACCACCAGATCGAGCCGGTGCACGCATCGCTTGCGACTTTCGAGAAGGGCCTGCGCGAAAGCGATCCAGAGATCGCACCTTCGCAGATCTACGCCTACGCCGCGCTCAAGTGCCGGGTGCCGTACGCCAACGGCGCGCCCAACTTGACCGTCGACACCCCGGCCCTGCTGGAGCTGGCGAAGAAGAACGAGGTGCCCATCGCTGGCAAGGATTTCAAGACCGGCCAGACCTTCATGAAGACCATCATCTCGCCCGGGCTCAAGGCGCGCCTGCTCGGCATCGACGGCTGGTACTCCACCAACATCCTCGGCAACCGCGACGGCGAAGTGCTGGACGATCCGGAGTCGCACAAGACCAAGGAGGTCTCAAAGCTCGGCGCGTTGGAGCACATCATGCAGCCGTCGCTGTACCCTGACCTCTACGGCAAGATGTGCCACGTGGTGCGCATCAACTACTACCCGCCCCGCGGTGACAACAAGGAGGGCTGGGACAACATCGACATCTTCGGATGGATGGGTTACCCGATGCAGATCAAGATCAACTTCCTGTGCCGTGATTCCATCCTGGCCGCCCCGGTGGTGCTGGACCTTGCCATCTTCATGGATCTCGCGCAGCGCTCGGGTCTTTCGGGCGTGCAAGAATGGCTGTCGTTCTACTGGAAGAGCCCGATGACTGCGCCCGGCCTTTACCCCGAGCACGACACCTTCATCCAACTGATGAAGCTGAAGAACACCCTACGCTACCTGAAGGGCGAAGAGCTGATCACCCACCTGGGCGCCGAGTACTACGATTAGGTAAGAGCGCGGAGGAGGACGAGGGCACCAAGAGAGACGCGCGGAGGACAAGACCTCTCTGCGCTCTCATCTCTCGGTGTCCTCTACTTGTCTTGCTTGCGTAGGCCGGCGAGATAGACTCCGATATCGCGTTCCCGGCCTGACGCCGACGGCTCGTAGTATCGTCGTCCTTGCAGCCTTTCGGGCAGATAGTTCTCGGCGACGTAGTGCCCGTCGAAGTTGTGGGGGTATTGGTAGGCTTGGCCGAAGCCCAGCGACTTGCAAAGCGCCGAGCTGGCGTTGCGCAGGTGCATGGGTACCGCCAGGGCGCCGAATTCTTCCACGTCGGCCTTGGCCGCCGAATACGTGGTGAGCGAGGTGTTGCTCTTGGGCGCGACGGCCAGGTAGATGGCGGCCTGACTCAAGGCCAGCACGCCCTCGGGCAGGCCAACGAATTTCACCGCGTCGGTCGCAGCCATCGCCACCCGCAGGGCATTCGGGTCGGCGTTGCCGATGTCCTCGGCGGCGAAGATCACCATCCGCCGCAGCACAAACATCGGGTCTTCGCCCGCTTCCAGCATGCGCGCCATCCAGTACACGGCCGCGTCCGGGTCGCTGC
>CAZBIU010000511.1:0-3841 GCA_964491625.1 uncultured Myxococcales bacterium | reverse complement strand
CGTTGTCGGTCATGAGCGGGATCTCGCCGAAGAAGACCTCCTGCTCCTTGACGTCGCGAATCGACTGCGACCCGGTGTCCTCGTTGGTGTCCCAAATGACCAAACGCACCGTCACCTTGATGGGGGCCGCGAAGGTCATTCCACGCTGGCGACACTCGTCAACATCGTACTTCGGCTTGTCGAGCGTGTAGCTGACGAACTCGATGGACGATGTCTCCGAGAAGTCCTTGATGGGGAAGACGCTCTTGAACACGCCTTGCAGACCGATGTCCTCGCGCTTCTCGAACGGAACATCCTTCTGCAGAAACTTCTCGTAGCTCTGCTTCTGAATGTCGATGAGATTCGGAATATCGATGATCTTGCCGATTTTGGCGTAGCTCTTGCGCGCTCTGAAATTGTTCTGGATCTGGGACGCCATGCGTTCTCCCTCGCCTTGTTTACCTTCGGACGTCGGAATGGGAACAGTGAGAAGGTTCCCACACCCTCCCGCGATGGTCCGCGCCGAGTAAAGTTCGGCAGCATTCCACGCGAGCAAACAGTCGTATGCCGGAGGACACCTTGGCGCCCCCGGCGGTTTCGATTCCGACTGTCGACCGTTGTCGACTTTGTATTGTCAACTGCCGACGTACCTACTTGATTTCGACCTTCGCACCAGCCTCTTCGAGCTTCTTCTTGAAGGCATCGGCGTCAGCCTTCGACACGCCTTCCTTGACGTTCTTCGGCGCGCCGTCCACCAGGTCCTTGGCTTCCTTGAGACCGAGCTGGGTGAGCTCGCGCACCACCTTGATGACCTCGATCTTCTTGGCACCAGCTTCCTTGAGGACGACGGTGAATTCCGTCTGCTCCGCCACCGGGGCAGCGGCAGCAGCCGGGGCAGCGCCACCAGCAGCCGCAACCGCGACCGGAGCGGCCTTGACGCCCCACTTGTCCTCCAGCTCCTTGGTCAGAGCCGCGATGTCCATGACGGTCATCTTGGAAAGAAAATCTACAACTTGCTCCTTCGTCACATCGGCCATATCAAGGTCTCCTTCTGGTTTTCCAAATCGTGTTTCTGAAACTTCGCAACCGTTGTGCGGCCACTTATTCTCGCTGCGGACGGTTACTTCTTCTCGCTTCGCTCGATCGCGTCCTTTTGCGCGGCCAGCAAGTGGACAAAATTCTGTGGGGCTGCGTTGAGCAACCGGAGGAAGTTCTGAGGCACCGCAAGCAGGGTTGCAAGGAACGTCGCGCGAGCCTCAGCCTTGCCGGGTAGCGTCGATAACGCCTCCACGCCCTTCTGGTCGAGCAGCTTGCCATCGATGTAGCCCCCCTTGATCACGAACTTGCTCTCGGCCTTGGCGACTCGGGTGGCCACCTTGGCGGGCGCCGAGGGATCCTCGTTCGAGAAAGCAATCGCGGTCGGGCCCGCGAGTAGCGGCTCAAGAGCCTCCATCGGCGTGCCCTTGACGGCCTTGCCGAGCAAAGTGTTCTTGACCACCTGATACTCACATCCGACGGCGCGGAATTCCCGCCGCAGCTTGTTGTCGCTTTCGACGGTCAGCCCGCGGAAGTCCGCGAGGACCAGGCTCTGCGCGTTTACCAGTCGCGTCTTGAGCGACTCGATATTGGTGTTCTTCTCTGTAGCGTTCACGACGAAAGTCCTCCTGCCTTAGTGCGCGCCAAACTCGGCGACCAGCGGGATCGTATCCACCTTGATCCCGGGACCCATCGTGGTGGAAAGGGTAACCGACTTCATGTACGTGCCCTTGGCGGAAGCCGGCTTCATCTTCATCAGGGTTTCAACCATCAGGCGCGCATTGTCGAGCAACTTCTCCCCGCCGAACGACGCCTTGCCGATTCGCGCGTGTACCACGCCTGCCTTTTCCACGCGGAATTCCACGCGGCCGGCCTTGAGCTCGCGCACCGCCTTGGACACGTCTGCGGTCACGGTGCCGACCTTCGGATTCGGCATGAGTCCTTTGGGACCGAGCACGCGGCCGAGGCGACCGACCAGACCCATCATGTCTGGAGTGGCCACCAGCGAGTCGAAGTCGGTCCAGCTTTCCTTCTGGATCTTCTCGACCAAGTCCTCCGCGCCGACGAAATCCGCGCCCGCATCCTGTGCTTCCTTCGCCTTGTCGCCCTTGGCGATGACGGCCACGCGCATCGTTTTGCCGGTTCCATGCGGCAACACGATGGCGCCGCGAACCATTTGGTCCGCGTGCTTGGGATCCACGCCCAGACGAACTGCGATGTCGACGCTTTCGTCGAACTTCGCCACTTTCGTCTCGGGCAACAGTTTGCAGGCATCAGCCAGGCTGTACCGCTTGGTGCGGTCCACCCTGCTGGCGGCCTTCTGGTACTTCTTTCCGCTCTTTGGCATGGTTTCCTACTCTCTTCGGCTATTGGCCTTCCACCTCGACGCCCATGGAGCGTGCGGTACCGGCAATGGTACGCATCGCAGATTCGACGTTGGTGGTATTGAGGTCGGGAAGTTTCATCGTTGCGATGTCGCGCAACTGCTTCTTGGTGATCTTGCCCACCTTGTTTTTGTTGGGCTCTTTGGAACCTGAACCGGGCTTCTTCGCGGTCGACAGACCGGCCGCCTTCTTGATAAGAACTGCGGCGGGCGGCGTCTTGGTGACGAAGGAGAACGACCGATCCGAGAACACGGTGATGACGACCGGGATCGTTACCTCGTCCTTGGCCTGGGCCTGCGTGCGCGCATTGAACTGCTTGCAGAAGTCCATGATGTTCACCCCGTGCTGACCGAGCGCGGGGCCGACGGGCGGAGCCGGATTGGCTTTGCCGGCTGGAATCTGAAGCTTGATGTAACCTGTAACTTTCTTCATCGTATCTACCTAGCGGTTCGGACTTATCTGCAGTTCAGACCTTCTCGACCTGAGCGAAGTCGAGCTCGACCGGGGTTGCCCGGCCGAAAATGGAGAGGTTCACGCGAAGCTTCTGCTTTTCCTGCTTCACTTCGACGACGATACCCGTGAAATTGGCGAATGGCCCTTCGGTGACACGCACGTTGTCGTTCTCTTTGAAGTTCTCGCGCGGTCGTGGGCGCGAGGCGCCCTCGGTGATGGCCGTGTTGATGTTCTGAATTTCGGTTTCCTTCACCGGCTGCGGATTCGTGCCGCCGAGAAAACCGGTAATGCGCGGCGTATTCTTCACTAGGTGGAAGGTCTCTTGGTCGAGATCCATCTGCACGAACATGTATCCTGGAAAAAACTTGCGCGTCGTCGAGCGCTTCTGCCCTTTGACCAACTCAACCACCGTATCGGTGGGGATGAGGACATTGCCGAACTTTTCGTTCAGCCCCGCCTGTCGCACCCGGTCCAGGAGCGACAACCTCGCCTTGTTCTCGTGTCCCGAATAGGTGTGTACGACGTACCATTTCATAGCGGTAGAGCCAATCGTATCAGGGTTCACTTGAGGACTTTGCCCGCAAGAAACGCCCAAATGATGTCGAAGAACGACAAGATGAGCGTCGCGACGGCAACCGTGACGATCACGACGATTGTTGCGTAGTAGGTTTCCTTCTTGGTGGGCCAGGTGACCTTTTCCAGCTCCTTGGTCACATCAGCCGTCGTCGCGAACACCTTCTCGTTGCGGTAGGCGATGATGCCGCCAACCACACCGCACAGAAGGGCCGCGCCTTGCAAGGCGAGCTCGTTGGGTTTCGCAAAATAGCTCCAGATCCAATCGCCGGTCTTGAAGATCAAGAACGCGAGCACGAGGACTCCAACGGCGAAGGTCAGATGTATGTATTTGTTTGGGCCCATGGCGCCCGCTATGCTCCTTGCAGTTCTTCGCGATGAGAATCCGTTGAGGATTCCCAGACCCGAGCTCTAGC
>CAZBIU010000510.1:0-3842 GCA_964491625.1 uncultured Myxococcales bacterium | reverse complement strand
TGATCCGGTAGTCGCCACCCCGCAGATAGACGTAGATATCCCCGGTCATGTTGGCGTTGATCGTGCGCACCACATCGCGGGCTTTGGCGATGGTCTGAAATGGTGCGCTCACCGTGCCTGGATTGTCATCGCTGCCTGTCGGCGAAACGTAGTAGGCGGCCTGGCGTGGGCCCCCGTCGACTTCCACGCCACTTGAACCACCGGCGCCAGAGCCACCCGAGCCGGCGGACGTGCCCGCGTCTTTGCCCGAAGCGCCCCCGGCGGTGCTGAGCCCGCCTGAACCTGCCTGCCCGCCTTTGCCGCCCTGGCCCGTCATTCCGCCAGCAACACTGGCACCCCCGGCGCTGGTTGCGCCGGCACCCGCGGGATTGGTAGCACCGCCGGCACCCCCGGCGCCGGCACCCCCGGAATTGGTGGCACCGCCGGCACCCCCGGCGCTGGTTGCGCCGCCGGCGCCCCCAGCGCTGGTTGCGCCGCCACCGCCAGAGCTGGTGGTGCGCCCACCACTCAACAGACCGCCCGAATTGTTCAGGCCACCAGAGCCACCTGCACCACCAGCCGCCATCCCTCCCGCATGGGTGGAGCCGCCAGACCCAGCCCCGCCAGATCCTTTGCTCGAAGGGGTCGACGAACAAGCCCCGACGAAGAGCATCAGCGTCGCAATGGCGGTGCGCGGAGCGAAAGTGGAAATCATGCGTGACTCCTTGGTTCGTGAATGCTCAAGACTGCTTAACGGTGGCGCCGGTTTCCCCTCCACGGTCGCGGGTCAATCGTCGACGCGGACGGTGCGGTTGCGCCGACGCTTTGGCCGGCTCCTTCGCCGTCCAAGCAGCAATGCAAAGCCAAACAAAATCCAGACGCCCAGGCCTTTCGAGCGCTCGCCGACGGCACAAGAGCAGCCCGAGCTTTGGTTTGCATGGCTGGGTCCCGTGCCGCCAGTCCCGCCGCTTCCCGCCCCGCCGCTCCCTGCCGTGCCTGTTCGTCCGCCCCCCCCGCCTGTAACGACGATTCCAGATCCAGCGGCGCCTGCCCCGCCAGAAAGACCGCCCGAGCCGGCAGAGCCCCCAACTCCCGCGCCGCCCGGCCCGATTGCTCCACCCGAGCCGCGCGTCCCCCCAGCGCTGCTTCCACCGCTGACGCCAGCAGTACCGGACCGCCCCGCTGCCCCGGACGCTCCGCCGGCCCCCGACGCTCCGCCGGCCCCCGACGTACCAGCCGCCGCTCCGTCTGCGCCGCTACCGCCGGTCCGGCCTCCCGACCCGATCGCTCCGCCGGCCCCCGACGCACCAGCAGAGCCAACCGAACCACCGGCCCCTCCAGCGCCGCCGTCAACGGTGCCTGCCGAGAGTGGGTAGCGTGCGCGCGTCTCGATGGACTCGAGCTTCACGCCCGTGGGAGAACTGCCGGACGCATCGTAGATGACCACCGTGTTGTCCGTGGTGAGCCAACACTCGGGAACGTAGAGCAAGGTGTTGCCGGAGAACCGCCCAAGGTTATGACCATTGACCCAGGCCGACCCCGAGGACAGCCCCGACGTACGCAAGCCCACGGTCGCGAATACACCATTCTGCAGCGGGCTCTTGAAGCTGCCGCGCCAGAAGGCCGGCCAGCTCTTGGTGGCCTGGCTATCTGCCCATGTGCCGCCGAGGAACGTGGTCCAGTTCTTCACCAGCCCGACCACCGCGGTTTCGTCCATGCCCCCGAGGCCGCCGCGGAATTTCCACGACGACGCGAGCGCCGCGCCGCCGTTCGTCACGTTGCCCCAGATGCCGGCATACTGCCCAGTCCCGGTCGAGCCGGTGACGTTGTACATCTTGTCCAATCCCTCGTGCTTGGCGAGGATCGCCACGGTATTGTCGCCCGCCACCGCGCTGAAGCTGAAGCTGCTGTTGCTAAGAGCCACCTGCTTGCCGTTGGCGAACGCCATCGCCGACGCCCGCACTCCGCCACCGATGGCCGCCGTCACGCTGCCTGCCGATGCCGCCGTGAACTTGGCCCGGTACCACCCGTAGCCGTTCTGAAAGTTGTTGGCTCCGAAAGGCTGGGGCTGCGCTGACGAAGCCCAGGTCGAATCGTCGTAGCCTGGCGCGGCCTCGGCGGCGGCATCTCGCCATTGCCAGGTTGCGATGGTTGGAATTTGCGGCGCCGTCACCGCGGGCACAGTCACGTCCGAGCTGGTATCCGCCGAATAGACTGTGACCTTGCCGCCCGCCGTCGGTGTTTGGACGCTGAGGTCCTCATCGACATAGGTCGCCCCGACGTAGACCGCCGTGTCCGTGAACCAGGTGCGGTTGGCCAAGGGCGTATTGACGACGAGGAAGACCGCGGACGAGCCATCGCCGGAGTCCAATGGCAGCTCGGTGATGGTGTCGCCGGTCGGGTAATTGAACGTCGCACGCGCGACCTTGCCCTGGGCATCCCAGGCCCAGGGACTTGCAGGCGTTGTGGTTGGCGCGGTCCCGTACTGCACGGCGATTTCGCCCGCTTCACCCGAGCGGCCGTGAAGGACATAGTAGGTCTTGCTCCCAACCGTGAGCTTCCCAAGCACGTTGGTTGCCAAGTAGGCGAAGGTCGCGTTGGCGGTCCATGGTGCGGACGCCACCACCGGGCGAATCTCGTTTGCCGCCACGGTGATCTGTGTGCTCCCGGCCGGGAACTGGATCGCCGGGCTGGTCAACTTGATCTGGGTCTGGACCGACGCCGTGCCCTGGTTGTCCAAGAACACGGCCACCCCGTCGCTCGGCGACTTACGCACGTAGGTCTTGAGCCCGCCCGAAACCGTGGCGCTTCCGCCATCCTGCGAGTTTCCCATCAAAGCCTCGAAGGCCCGCGAGAAGGACGCCGGCCCCCTGACCGCGAAATAGGCCTGGCGCAATTGGCTCTCCTCGCCCAGCGGCGCGCGATAGTCGTACGAGGTCGTCGAGGTGTCGCCCGCATAGCCGAAGTTGGTGCCACCGTGGAAGACGTAGAACGTATTGCCGCCGCCGCCGAACGCGATCACCTTCCAGGCCCCACGCGTCAGGGTATTGAGATCGCTCGCGTTCATCTCACCGAAGGGCGGGCTGTACCAGCCGGACCAGAATTCGCTCGAATACCAGGGATAGGTGCGGTTGCCGAAGGGCGTGCCACCCGCTGGGTCGCTCGCGTGGTGCATGCTCGAATAATAGAGCGGAATGTCGAGCCCGAGCGCGCGCGCCTTGTCGTAGAGATGCTTGAGGTACGCGTCGCCGTCGGTGCCGGACCCGGCGGGGTGCTCGTTTTCGAGCTGCATCCAGATCACGCTGCCGCCCTTGTGGATCTGGTGTTTGGCGATGATGGGGATGATCTTCTCGTAATAGGCGTCCGCCGCGGCAAGGTAGTCCGCGTCGGTGTTGCGAATCTGTGTGCCCTTGGCCGTGATCCACTGCGGAATCCCGCCCGCCAGCCACTCGGCGCAGTTGTAGGGGCCTGGCCGCACGATCGCGTACATGCCGACGGCCTCGATGGTGGACAGCCAGGCATCGAGATCGAGATTGTCGCCGAGCTCGAAGACGCCGGGGGCGGGCTCCTGCGCATTCCAAAACACGTAGGTCGATACGGTATTGAAGCCCGCGCGCTTCATTTTGACCAGCCGCTCGCGCCACAGCTCGCGCGGCACGCGCGCGTAGTGGATCTCGCCGGCTGACACCACGATCGGCTTGCCGCCCACCACGAAGTAGTTGTTCTTCCAGCCAATGCTGCTTGCCGCGGCACTCTGCGCAGGAAACATGGCATCGTTGGCGAGCACGGGCGCGGATGCCACGGCAAAAGCCATGGCGCAAGCGACCATGCCGACGATGGTACGAACGGTGTGCGACATCAGA
>CAZBIU010000509.1:0-3845 GCA_964491625.1 uncultured Myxococcales bacterium | reverse complement strand
TGCCGCTACGGCATAAGGCTTAACAACCCGTCCGGCGGATCGGATCAACTCCACACTGCCTTGGGTGGTCTTATGCCCGAATCGAGTTGCCTCAACGCCAGTGAAGGTGACTGCTACTACTAGAACGCAGGGAAGCGGAACTGCACACACCCTCCTTCATCAAACTATCCTGCGGCCGCGGTAATCAGCGCCCTGAGTTTGGAGTCCAGGTCCTTGGCCACTTCCATCGCTTCCGGACTTTCATAAGGAGTCAAGTAACTGGCCTTGGTGTCGTAGGACAAATGCACGCCGTCCGGTCGTTCGTCGACGAGAATAGTCACCGGCGCATACGATCCCGCATCGGGCACGTGCTCGACCATCTGCTTCATGACCAGCGGGTTACCGACAACAAACCGCACTAGGCGCGGCGCTCCTGCGCCTCGTTCCTTACCCACGATCATGCCGTGGTCGAAACGCATAAACTCCATAAACCCGGACGGCCCGATCGCCGTCGTGACGATCTTCTCCACGTCAGAGTCTGTTTTGGCCGAGGAAACTTCCTTGTAAAACAAGCTCATTTCGGGGTGGCCGACAGCCGCCACCAGCCTCTTGATGACGTCCTGGAATGGCTTGGACGAGGTTACGCTAAACCGTTCCACGATGAGTTGATTGGTTGAGCCCGGGGCTGCCGTTGTAGATTGCGAATGGCCATCATCCCTTAGGTGGGCCTCCGCCTGTTCTCTGGAGCGGAAGTTCAAGACTTTGACCGTCTTGGGGTAGTAACGGCGAGACAGGATGTTAAATCCTATCTCCATATCAGGATCAATAACCCGGATGACTTCGCGCAGGCCGTGCGTCTTGAAGAGACCCATCGCCTTCTTAACCTCCTCTTCGACTTCTGGTTCCATTGTATCAATAGAAGTGAGGTCGGCTAACAGCGAGAATCCTTTTTCCGGTAGGATCTTTTCAAGATCGGAATACACCTGCTTCGCTTGCGCGCCATCGACATTCCCCTTGAAGTCGAGAACCACTACGTTGTACTCACGTGCATAGCTTGCTCTAATCATGATCTCTCTCCCAATACCCAGTTTCTGATTAGGAACTCTGATCAGCGCGGCTTCATCTATCGAAGGCCCCTCTTTAGATTCCGCTGCCCATGTTGGGATTCAGGTGTCCCGCCGCCAGGGGTGGGGACGCGGGCGAGGTGGAGGCCGAACCAGCGTCGCTCGTCGTTCCAGGTTCGCTCCAAGCGAAAGCCGGCGTCGACGAGCAGGCGAGCGATCATCGCGTGTGTGAACTTGTAGCTCGACTCGGTGTGAATGCGCTGGCCTGGCGCGAAGTGAATCTCGGCGCCCACAGTCCCTCCGAGCCACACGCTTTGCTCGCCCACACTGGCCAGATAAAGCTCGATGCGGGAGGCGGCGCGATTCCAGCGCGCCACGTGCTGGAAACGATCGATATCGAACATGGCGCCCACGTCGCGGTTGATGCGCACGAGCACGTTCTTGTTGAACCGGGCCGTCACGCCCTGGGCATCGTCGTAGGCAGGCACCAAGATCGACCCTGCCTTGCGCAGATCCGTTCCGATGAGGAACGTGTCGCCCGGCAGCAGATGACGTCGGACTGCCCGCAACAACTTCCGCGCCGACGGGGGATCATAGTTTCCGATGTTCGACCCCAGAAACAGCAGTAATCGCCGTCCGGAGGGCGCAGCGAGAAAGCCCAGCTCCTCGGGATAGCGGGCCACCACCGGCCGCACGGTCAGCCGCCGGAACTGCTTCAGCTTGGATTGTGCCAGGGACAGCGCCGCAGCCGACACGTCGACCGGCGTATAGACAACGCGCGCCTGGCGGTCGAGCAGTGCCGACAGCACCAGCTGCGTCTTCGAAGCCGTGCCCGCGCCCAGCTCGATCACATGCGGAGGCACCCCGGCCGCCTGGATGATCTCGTCGGCGTGGCTGGCCAGAATCTCGCGCTCGGTGCGCGTCAGGTAGTACTCAGGAAGCCGGGTGATGTCCTCGAACAGCGCCGAGCCCTGCGCATCGTAGAGCAGCCAGGGCGGAAGGCGCATGCGAGGCCGCAGCAAGCCCTCGCGCACGGCATCGGCCACGGCGCGCACGGAGGCGGCATCGACGGATCGAAACGCCGGGGCGGGACGTTGACTGCTCCAGACCTCGGCGCTGGCGATGGTCACGCGTCACGCGCCAGGCGAATCCCGCTGGCCTGCCAGCGAGCCGCCGGCGGAAAGAAGTTGCGATAGGTAGGTCGTACATGACCGGCCGGGGTGAAACACGATCCGCCTCGGAGCACCATTTGGTTGCACATGAATTTTCCGTTGTACTCGCCGATCGCGCCGGCGGGCGCGCGATAGCCGGGATAGGCAACGTAAGGGCTCTGCGTCCAGATCCACGTGTCCCCGTAAATACCGCTGCCTTGGGTGGCCGGGTGGTACCGCCCGCTGTCGGCGAAATTTCCGACCATAGGTTCCTCGGCTGCGACGTGCTCCCACTCCTCCTCGGTGGGAAGCCGGGCCTCCGCCCAGCGCGCGAACGCGTCCGCCTCGAAGTAGCTCACGTGGACAACCGGCTCGAGCGGATCGACGGGGCGCGGGCCGGCCATCGTGTAGATCGCCCACTCTCGGTCCCCGTGGCTATCGCCCTGCCGCGACCGCCAATAGAGCGGCGCCTGCCACTGTTCCCGCTGGCACAGCTGCCAACCGTCGGAAAGCCAAAGCTCCGGGCGCCGATATCCTCCGTCGCTCATGAAGCGGAAGTACTCCCCGCAGGTGACGAGCCGATCGGTCAGCGCGAACGAGCGCAAGAACGCTTTGTGCCGTGGCCCTTCGTTGTCGAAAGCGAAGCCCGGCCCTTCGTGCCCGATCCAGACGACGCCGTCGCCAAAGGTCCTAAACATCGCGGGCCGATGCTCCGCCTCGCCGTCCGGCCCGCGGGAGGCGACGCGAGCCGAGAGGGCGCCGTACGCCGGCTGAAGGGGATTGCTGCCGAGGGCGTGTTTGATGTCCGTCAGCAACAGCTCCTGGTGCTGCTGTTCGTGCTGAAGCCCGAGCTCAATCGTGGTCAGGACAGTCGGCGAGGCGTTTCCCTCCTCGAGCAGGCGCATCAGCGCATCGTCCACCTGGCGGCGGTAGGCACGAACCTCCGCCAGCGACGGTCGCGACAACGTCCCGCGGCGCGCGCGTTCGAACCTTTCGCCGACGGCGTCGTAGTAAGAATTGAAGAGCATCCGGTAGCGCGGATCGGGCGACCGGTATCCGGCGGCCGCGTCCGCGGACAGCACGAAGGTCTCGAAGAACCAACTCGTGTGCGCCAGGTGCCACTTGGTTGGGCTGGCGTCCGGCATCGACTGAACTAGCTGATCTTCGGCCGAAAGGGGAGCGGCCAGGGCCTCGGTTTGCGCGCGCACGGCACGGTATTGGTCGAGCAATCGCATGAAGGAAGGAACAGTCGATGCGGACGGTTCAGGTCATACGAGCTGAAGATAGCGCCGAAATTCCAACGCGGGAGGGAGACTGCGTCGCGAAAAGATGGGGCTGCCCAAATGATGGTCAATCGGTCAATCGGCTCGCGTGGCCCCGTACCGTCGGCCCGAGCGTAACGGCGCCGGGACGAGCACCCGTTCGACCAAATCGAACGCTCCCTGGACGGCAAGCGCGAGCAGGGACGCAGGGACCGCGCCTTGCAGGATCAAGGGAAAATCGTCCAGTCGAATACCGGTGAAGATGGGCTGGCCGAAGCCGCCGGCGCCTACCAGCGCGCCCAGGGTCGCGGTCCCGACGTTGATGACAGCGGCACTCTTGATCCCGGCCAGGATCGTCCCCAGCGCAAGCGGCAGCTCCACCCGCCAAA
>CAZBIU010000508.1:0-3856 GCA_964491625.1 uncultured Myxococcales bacterium | reverse complement strand
ACGCTGTCGCAGTTGCTGTAGACCCAGACATTCACCTTCGTTCCGGACGTCCAGTTCCAGTGCGGGAAGATGTGCACCATGGGCGCGGTCGTCAGCTTGCTCTGCCAGAAGTAGTAGCCGTTCTTGGGGAAGCCGGCGGTATCGACGATGCCGAAATAGGAGCTCTTGGCGTTGCTGGCGAACGGCCATGGCTCGCCTCCGTAGTCGAAGCCGGTCCAGTCGAACTCCCCCGCAAACCAAGGTCGATTCATCTCGATGACATACATCTGTTCGTAGTCTGCGGGGCTGGCCTCGGTATCGGGGTAATCGGAGCACTCCATGGCCGCGTTGTCTTTGCTGCCCCAGCTCGCGGGATTGTCGTTGGGCGTGGAATAGAAGCCGCGGCTTCGCCCTCCCGACTCCATTTCGCTGCCGAAGATCTTCCAGGTCGGGTGCGAGGTATGCTGGCCGTCGAAGATGGGCGACGTGACCGAGCCGTTTTGCAAGGAGTTGAACCCTTGCAAATCGAGCAAGGCGGCTACCGCTTGGTTGGTGCTGTTGCCCATATCGTTGCACGCCCACGTCAGTGGGCGTGTCGAGTCGATGGCCTTCACCCACTTGATCAGATTCGCCGCGGTGGTCGTCGAGGCGCCCTGAATCTCGTTGCCGATGCTCCACATGATGACGCTCGCATGATTGCGGTCCCGGCGGACGAAGTCCTGAATGTCGGTCTGAGCCCACTGAGTGAAGTACAGATGGTAGTCGTTGAGGCCATTCTTTCCGGTCTCCCAGACGTCGAAGGCCTCGTCCATGATGAGGATCCCCATCTGGTCGGCCAGATCCAGGAGCTCGGGCACGGGCGGGTTGTGAGACGTGCGGACGGCGTTGACGCCCATGCCCTTCAGTATCTCGAACTGGCGCTCGAGGGCGCGGCGGTGGTACGCCGACCCGATCGCACCGAAGTCGTGGTGCATGGCCATCCCCCAAAGCTTCATGGACTTGCCGTTGAGGGAAAAGCCGGTCGACGCGTCGAAGTTGTACGACCGCAAGCCGAGCGGGACCAGGTACGTGTCGACGGTCGAAGTGCCGACCTGCAAGGTAAGCTTCACCTGATAAAGGTACGGCGTGTCGGTCGACCAGAGGTGGGGATTGGAAACGGTGAGGCTCTGTTTCAACGTCGACGTCGCGCCGGCCGCGACGCTGCTGGCCGCCGTGGTGTCGTTTGCAACCTTCGTACCGCTGGCATCGTAGATCTCCGTCGTGACCGTGACCGACTGGGAGCTACTCGATTGATTCTCGATGTCGGCGGCTACCGAGACCGTCGCCGACGTCGCGCTCACCGACGGCGTCGTGATGAATCCTCCGTTGTAAGCGACGTGGGTCGGATTCAGAACGGTGAGCCAGACATTGCGATAGATGCCGCTGCCGGAGTACCAGCGACTGTTCGGCTGGTTGTTGTTGACCCGGACCGCGATAACGTTGTTGGCGTCGAACTTTACGTAGGGCGTGAGGTCGTACTCGAAGGTCGAGTAACCATAGGGTCGCGTGCCGAGCGAGGTGCCGTTGATCCACACCTGGCTATTCATGTACACGCCGTCGAACTCGATCCGGATCTTCTGGCCCGAATAGGACGGGTCGAGCGTGAACGTCTTTCGGTACCAGCCGACGCCCCCGTCCAGAAGTCCGCCGCCGTTGCCGGCCGGCGAATTCTTGTCGAACGGAAGCTCGGCACTCCAATCGTGGGGCACGCTGAGGCTGCGCCAGCTGGTGTCGTCGAACGTGTTTTGCTGGGCGCCCGAGGGATCGCCCAGATAGAATTTCCAGCCATCGTTGAAGCTCGTGCCCCGCGCGCCGTTGTACGCCTGACTCGAGTTGCCAGGGGTTACCTGACTGCCACCGTCGATGGAGCCCGCCGCGCCGCCGGCCGCACCGGCGTCCCTACCTGCGGCGCCGCTGCCGCCATAGCCCGCAGTGCCGCTGGCCCCGGAGCCGCTGCCAGAGCCACCGCTGCCAGAGCCACCACCGCCAGAGCCTGCGGTGCCGCCGGCCCCTGAGCCGCCGCCAGAGCCGCTGCCCCCTGAGCCGCCGCCGCCAGAGCCACCAACGCCGGAGCCATGACCTCCGGAAGCAGTGCTGCTCGCGCCAGATCCGCCGCTGGCCAATCCGCCCGCACCACCAGCAGTGCCGCCTCCCGAGCGGTTGCCGCCCGTGCTGTTCGTCGTACCAGCGGAGCCGGCCGTACCGCCGCTGCCCGTCGCAACTGCGCCGCCGGATGCGCCCCCGGTTCCCCTACCGGATCCTCCACCGCCGCCGCTCGGCGTGCTCGACGAACATGCGACGCCAAGAACCGCAAGTGTGGCAACCGCGAGCACGCTTGGAACACGGCGAGACGTCATAGTTTGATGGATCCTTCAACCGGACGAAATGGCTCACGCCCGGACGAAATGGCTCACGCCGGTGCGCACCATTCCCGACCGCCATCAGTTTCGAGTGTAAGGGCGCGTATCTGCCTTGGGCGTCGTCCCCTCGACCCAGGCGGGGCTGCCTTGCGAGGTGATGGTCACGCTGGCGCTGGTCAAGCCTGACGAGGTGGCCTCGATGACAGACGTGCCGGCGTAGTAGGTGCGGAATTCAATCGCGGCCTGGCCATCGAGGATCGCGATGTCGGACGCGGCGCCGCTGCCCGTCGGGGTAAACGTGATGCTCGGCCCGGTCGGGAACTCGCCCGGCCCGGACGTAATCGTGAGCGTCACCGGAACGTTGTTGCTGATTGCCTTTCCGCTCGAGTCTACGACGGTGACGAGCAGCCACGCGTCCTGCGTGCCATCCACGGCCGAGAGGGTCGTCGTGCTCGACGTCAGCTTCAGCCCGGCCGGCGTGCCCGAGGTCGGCCAGGTGGGCGCCGCCACCTTCGCGTAGGCGTTGCGATACCAGTAGTAGGAACGCTTCGGAATACGGAAGTAGTCGACAACACCCATAATCCCGTACGAGGCTGCGTCTTGCGTGCCGTGATCGAACACGCACCACTTGGACACGCCGCTACGCCAGGCGGGTTGGGCGGGCAGGTTGTTCGTGACGGTCAGATTCGCCCAGCCGGGATCGTAACTGCCCGGCCGGGTCGAGGACACACTTCCGTACTCCGACACCAGGTTGGGCATGCCGGGGTTGTCGTATCCCACGCCGTCGCCGTTGAAGCCGGCGACGTCGCCCAGCGTGTCGGGTTGCGTGCCGCCGATGGCCGACTGTGCGCCGCCAATGGCCGCCGGCCGTCCTGTCGGGGCAGGATCCAGTTGGTGGGTCAAGGCGACCGCCTTCTTGAGCAGCGCGATGACCCGGTCCGCGGGGCCGCCGTTGAAGAAGTCCTCGTTGCCCATGCTCCACGCGATGATGCTTGGGTGGTTGCGATGGATGCGGATCATGTCCGTCAGGCTAGCGAGAACGTTGGTGTCGAACGTATCGTAGTCGCCCGAAGTGCTCGGGTAGGCGCCATTGTAGGGCCAGCCGCCGCCCCCGCCGAAGCCGCCCCAGAAGCAGTTCTCCGACCAGAACAAGACCCCGAGCTGGTCGCACGCGTCGGCAAACGCTGGTGCTTTGGGATAGTGCGAGCCGCGGATAAAGTTCATCCCCGCGTCCTTGACCATTTTGACGTCGCGGTAGAGCGCCGAATCGGTCACGCCGTCGCCCCAGCCTGCGTGGTCTTGATGGACGTTTCCACCCTGGATCCAATAATGCGAGCCGTTCAGGGAGAAGCCTTGCGACCCCGACCAGCTCAACCAGCGGAACCCGAACGGCGTCGTGAAGGTGTCTACGTTCCCAGTGTCGTCGGAGAGGTAAGAAAGCGCCTGGTACATCGTCGGATGGTCAGGATGCAACAGCG
>CAZBIU010000507.1:0-3882 GCA_964491625.1 uncultured Myxococcales bacterium | reverse complement strand
GCCCGCGATTTTCCTGATGATGCAGGATCCGCGTCCCGTCCAGCGTTTGCCCAAGCCGGTCCGCGATGGCGCTGCTGCCGTCCGAGCTGCCGTCGTCCACGATCAAAAGCTCGTACGCGCACCCCAGTCGGTCCAACTCGTGGTGGATTTCGCGCGCGACCGGTTCCAGGCTGGCTGCCTCGTTGTAGGTCATCAGCACGACGGAGACGTGTGGGGAGGACAGGGTTGTGGACATAGAGCTGCTGCGGTTCTGCGACGGGTCGCGGCCTTGTCTGGCGGCCGTGCCCAACCAGCATCACGCAGGTTGGCGTTGGCCGTCAATGGATCTGTGTCTACGTTAGGGACTTGATATTCTTACGAATGCTGCCGATGCTACGGTAGCCACGGAGGGACAGCATGCCGGCGTTGCGCTTTTCGTCTGCGATTCTTCTTGCCTGCGGCCTGATTGGATGCGGCCGACCCACGTCGCCCTTTTGCGCGAAGGGCCTCTACCCCGTGACGGAGCGCAGTCTGCCCGGCAAGACCTTGTGGTGCGAAAGCAAGGACCAGGCTCGCGCGCAGTGGATCGAATTTCACGCCGGAACCACGAAGCTGCGGCAGAGCTGTGCCTTCCACAACGGAAAGCCGGAAGGCTCGTTCACCGCCTGGCACCCCGAGGGGAGAGTCTGGGTGCAAGGGCAGTTCGCAAGCGGACAGAAGATCGGAAAGTGGAAGCAGTGGGATGCGAGCGGCGGCGAGGTCGCGGAAGGGGACTACTCCGGCGGCCGTCTGGTCGCTGGCGCACCGGTCGGCGCGGCAGCCGGTTGTGAGGCCGCCGCCGCACACTGAGCGCGGTGCTTCTCGACACCGCGCAATTCGCAAGAGTGGCCACGACTGCGCGGAATTGGCTGAGGCTGGCGCCGACGGTGGTGCGGAGCTACTTAGATGAGCCGGATCAGCTATCCGACGGGCACTGGGATCAAGACACGCTACGCCGCTGCAAGCAGGCACAAAGGAGTAGACCCGATGAAATCGAAGCTCGCCTCGACATTCCTCGTGACCGTGCTGGCGTTCGCCGGTTGCTCGAATCCGCAAACCGGGGGTGCCGGTGGCTCTAGCAGCGGCGGACGGACGAGCTCGGGCGGTAACGTCGGAACCGGCGGCAAGCCCAGTGAGGCAGGCAGCACGGGCTCGGGCGGTGCCACGAGCGCCGGCGGATCGAGCAGCGGGCCAGCCACTGGCGGAGCAGGTGGATCGGCCGGCGGCGGCGGCAAGCAAGGCGGCGCAGGCACAGGCGCGGGTGGCGATCACGTCACCGGCGGCAGCTCTAGCGGCGGGAGCTCGAGCGCCGGAGGCAAGGCTTCCGGCGGAAACACCGGTGTGGGCGGCCTGGGCTCCGGCGGCGCGATGGGAAGTGGCGGGGCAACCGGCGGCGGGGGCAGCGGCTCGAGCGGAAGCACCTCCGCGGGAGGAACCACGGGCGACGCCGCTGCAGGCGGCACCGGTGCGGGCGGCAGCGTGGCCAAGGGCGGCGCCGACGGCGGTGCCCCAGACGGTCGAGCCAGCGGTGGATCGGGCAGCGGCGGCTCAGGCACTGGCGGATCGTCCGGCGCAGGCGGCGGCGGTGGCGTTTCCAGCGCCTCGAACCTGCCGCCAGCGGGGGCCAGCGGCCAAGCTGCGCCGTCGGCAACCGGTACCAAGGTAACCGTGCTGGACTGGGCCGGTTTCAAGAGCGCGGTGTCTTTCACTTTCGACGATTCCAACCAGTCCCAGCTCGACAACTACGCAGCTCTGCAGGCGGAGAACGACAAAGGTAACAACGTCCGCTACACGTTCTATCTCATCACGGGCAAGAGCCAGTCGGGAAGCTATGGGCAAGCGCTGAAGGACGGACACGAGCTGGCCAACCACACGAAGAGCCACAGCTCAACCGCGACCACGTCGGATATCCAGGCGGCGCAAGACTACATCCAGAGCACGTACAAGGTCACCTCGTACGACATCGCCGCGCCCAACGGGGCGTCTTCGTACACGACGGTGGTTCCCCCGATGAACGAATTCCTCACCAATCGTAGCGCCGGCAACAGCGGCACTGGCGTTGCGGCGACTGACGACCCCGCCAGCAAGCAGTGGTCGCTTCCCTGCATTATTCCGAACACGGGTGCAGCAGCGTCGGCGATGGAGAGCTCCATCACCCAGTTGACCAACGGTGGGCGCTGGACCACGTTCCTGGTGCATGGTTTCAACACGCCGGCTTCCGATCAGTCCGAGGGTGCGTACCAACCCGTCAGCATCACGGAATTCACGACTGCCGTTAGTTGGGCCAAGACCCAGGGGACTATGTGGCTCGACACCGTCGAAAACGTGTCTGCGTACTGGATTGCCGAGTACCATTTCAACAAGCTCTCGCCGTCGACTTCCGGCTCGGACAAAGTCTGGACCTGGAAGACCTCGGACTTCAACAACCCGTACCCGGCGGGCAAGTTCCTGCGCGTGAAGACCGACGGCGGCACGCTCAAACAGGGCAGCACAACCCTGACCTGGAATGATCACGGCTACTACGAGGTCTCGCTCGACGCGGGCACGCTGACACTGTCTCCGTAACCCAACCGCCCGTTCGTGTCGCGGCATGTTGATCTTGCAACGTCGCTGCGATTGTAGGACTCTATTTATCGCGATGAGCCTAGAACAGCGACCGTGGCAGCCTATTGTCGGTAGCGCGACGTTCTTTCGCAGTCTTGTCGGCTGGTGCGCTCTTCTGGCTGGCCTTTCTGCGGCGGCGGCGCCCGCCAGGGCAGCCAGCGAGGAGAGTCGGGAGCGCGCGGCCAAGAAGGCGTGCCTGGCCGGTGACGCTGCCAAGGGTGTCGCCATCCTGGCCGAGCTATATGTGCGGACCAACGACCCTGTCTTCATCTTCAACCAGGGGCGCTGTTTCGAACAAAACGGCAAGTACGAAGAGGCCGTCATCCGATTTCGCGAATTCCAGCAGAAGAACCAGGACGCCGGCCACGGATCGGATCTCGAAGCGGACAGGCACATCGAAAAATGCCAGGCGTTGCTGGATGCCCAGAAGCAACGGGAGAAAGGCGTGCCGACCTCGCCGCCGACGCCGCCGCCATCCGTGCCGGCGGCGCCGGTCACCACCGTCGCACCGGCCGTGCCGTCCGCCGCCGCGCCCGTCGTTGCGCCACCGGCCGAGGCGCGCGAAGCTGCCGGGATATCGACCGAATCCCCTCAGATGATCGTCTTGGAGGCCCGGCCCGCGGTGGCGGGTTCCGGCCTGCGCATCGCGGGCATCGTCGTCGCGGCCGTCGGCGCGGCAGGAATCGCCACCGGCATCATGCTCAATCTAAAGGCGAACAGCCTCGCCAGCGACATCGAAACCGAGCTGCCCTATCAGCGCAGCCGCGAGAACACCCGCGCCAGCTACGAAACCTGGAGCTGGGTCAGCTACGGCGCGGGCGTCGCCTGCCTGGCCGGGGGCGCGGTTCTCTACTATCTCGGCTACTCGAAAGGCCGGCCGAGCCAGGTTGCATTGGTGCCGTCCGTAGCAGCGGGCTCAGTAGGCGGAACGCTGCAAGGAGCCTTCTGATGGAGCGGCGGCTCTTCTCTTCTGTGCGTCGTGTGATCCCCGCGCGGGCGATCGGCCAGTCCTTTCGCACGTTGCTGGCTGTCACAACCGCTGGGATTCTTGTTGGCTGCTTCCACCATCCCAAGCTGGATGTCGAAAGTTTGCCCTGCACCAGCGATGAGAACTGCCCGGTCGGGTCGACCTGCGATCCGCAGAAGGGCAAGTGCAGCCTCTCCGGTTCGTCGCCATTCGATGGCGGAGGAATCGACGGGATTGGCGGCTCCAGCTTCGAAGCGGGTTCGGATGAGGTACTACTACCGATCGACGGCTTG
>CAZBIU010000506.1:0-3913 GCA_964491625.1 uncultured Myxococcales bacterium | reverse complement strand
CGCGCCCCAGCAGCCTCGCCAAGCAGGGAGCATGTTCCACGGCGGCGGCGAAGATCACCGATGCGCTCACAACGGTCCGCTTCATCGGCCCCAATACGGAACTTCTCCCGGGTACTACGACGACGGGCTACCTGTCTTTCTTGCCGGCAAACACACAGCTCCCCGGCACGTGGAAACTTTCGCTGTACGAAATTCCCGTGAAGGTCGATGCCGCTGGCGCCGCCGTCGCCAAGACCCGGTTCGACTTTGTCTACCTTCGCAAGAAGATCCAGGAGACCTATTCGCAGGAACTCTTGGGCGAACGCAAGCTGGTCAGCTCGAAAGAGGTGCCGTAGCGGGCGGAAGAAAGGCCGGGGATATGGGGCCCCCTTTCCTTGGCGGGAATAGCGGAAAGGCTGGTAGCGATATGAATATTTTAAAGACTCATCTCTTACGAACAGCGATCCTCTCAGGGCTGGTCCTTCCGGCCATGTGGCCGACGCCAGCACGGGCCGCACCCGGGGCATTCGACCTCAGCTCGCCCGCAAACGGCGCGTGGTGCACCGCCACCTGTACATTCTCCTGGCAAGCGGCGGCCTCCGCGGCGACCTACGATCTGTACCTCGACGGCGCGATCAAGAAGGCCGCTATCGCGGCTGCGTCTTCGCCGAGCTATGCCCTCGCAAATAGCGAAGCTATCGCCGACGGTTGGCACACCTGGTACATCGTGGCTCGGGACAGCGGCGGAGCCACGACCCAGTCGGCGTCGACCTGGAGCGTGCGAGTGGATAGCACGCCGCCAGCCGGCTTCACGCTCACCGCTCCGCTTGCCGACGCATGGGTGCCGTCGTCACCGGTGACATTCTCTTGGACTCCAAGTTCCGATGCCCAATCAGGCCTGGACCACTACGAAATCTGGATCAACGGCGTGGCGGCATCCACGGCGGTCCTTTCCAGCGCAACCACCGCGGCCGTCCCGCTTCCGCAAACGACGCTATATACGGATTCGGTGGCCGCTGGATGCTCCCAATGGGTTGGGAGCGGTGACTGGGCGTGCACAACGAACCATGGAATGCCCAGCCTTTCGTGGGGCGGAGGTTGCTGCGATGACAACCGGTCAGGAAGCACCATTCTGACAACACCGCTTGACCTCTCTGGCGCTGGCCAGGTGACCCTGCAGTTCCAGTACTCATCAAACACCGCTAGCACAGCCTACTATCGCGCTCGCGGCTCCGACGACAACGGCGCCACCTGGTCGAACGTCTTCACCGTTTCGCAGGGAAATATCGGCTGGACTACCGCCACCGCGAACTTGCCAATGGCCGGCACGGCGAACGCAAGGATCGAGTTCATGGCGTCCGACGCTGCGTGGACGAATGGGTGGAATGTGCAATACGTCGCGGTCCAGGGGATTCTCGGCGGCATATACGCTTCCCAGGTGGTCGCCGTCGATGTGGCGGGCAACCGAACCACCGCCAGCCAGAACTTCCACTACGATCTGCCACCTGTGCCCTTCGACTTGGTCAGCCCGGCAAACGGGGTATGGACGGCAAACACGACGCCTACTTTCGCTTGGAACGCGACGACCGCCAGCGGGCCCGGGATTGCCGAGTATCAAGTCTGGATCGACGGAAATCTCACCGTCGACAACATCTTGGCCTCCGCAGCCACGGCCGCGGCGCCGAGCGCACTCGCGGACGGAAATCATACCTGGCAGGTCTACGCTGTCGACGCCGCAGGCGCGGTTCGTCCCTCGCGCCAGACCTATTCCATCGGCATCGACACCACGCCCCCGGCCGCCTTCTCGCTCTATTCTCCGGCTGACCAAATCACGTCCACCATCCCGACACCCACGCTCTGCTGGAACGCCACAAGCGACGCCGGCAGTGGTCTCGACCACTATCAGCTCATGATCGACGGAGCTCTGAACCGCGATGGCATCACCGACATCTGCGGCACGCCCGCGGCCAGCTTGGCCGAAGGTGCACATACCTGGTCCGTCAAGGCCATCGACGGCGTCGGTAACTCCCGCGCTGCCACCGAGACGTGGACCATTCGCATCGATTTCAACCCGCCGGCGGGATTTGTCCTCCTGACGCCCGGAAACGGCACCATGGTCGATACCTCTACGCCCACCTTCACGTGGGGCGCATCGTCAGACACGGTCTCCGGCCTCTCACACTACGAGCTGCGCATCGACGGTGTCTGCGTGGCGTGCTCTATCCCTTCGACCAGCACGACCCACACCCTGACTGCGCCGCTTGTCGGGGGCTCCCACACCTGGTCAGTGACGGCGGTGGACGGCGTCGCAGGGTCCACGACGGCCACGGGCGCGCCGTGGAGATTCACGGCCCAGGTGTTCGCGCCGGAATCGGGGCCTGAGCAAGCCCCGGAATCAGGCCCCGAGCCAGGATCTGAACCGGCTCTTGAGCCGGGGCCGGAAGCCGGTCGGGAACCGAGCCCTGAACCAGCACCGGAACCAGCGCACGATGCCAGTGTCGACGCGGTCATTGATGCCCCCGTGGATTCCGTGGCCGATGGTCCGACCGCGACGGCAACTTCGACATCAACTTCAACAGCGACCGGCACGCTCACGAGGACCGACACCGGAACCGCGACGTCGACCTCGACGGTATCGACGACCGCGACCGGCACGTCCGTCATTGCCGAGCCGCGAGCAGATGGCGCGGTCATGGTTGGCGCCGACGCTCCGGTCGTGGTGGCTGATGCCGGTACCTCGGATACGGTCGGCGCACGCGACGGTCGCCTTATCGACAGCCTACTCAGCGCGGCCGATGCTTTGGCGGCGACACCGGACACCGACGCCTCGACTGGCGGGAACGTTCCCGACGGCGGACTCGGGTCGGCAGACGCCTTGGTGGGCAACGCCCTCGATGCCAAGGTGGCGGCGTCTGACAGCGGCCGATCGGGATCCGTGGACGGCTCTAGGTTCGACGCCGGGGCTGCCGGCAAGAGCGGCACTTCCGGCTGCGGTTGCACGGTCGGCGGAGCCGTCATCCACTCTCGGCAGTGGTCGATCGCCCTTCTAGGGCTCGTCCTGGCATGGAGACTAAGACGGCGGCGCTCGACCAGCGTAGAGGCGTGAGGGAATGACGCGGCCGAGAAGCCAGCGAAATCCATTACGGACTTTTCCTGAAAACGCCGCGTCTCGGCTGCGTTATAGTCCCCAGATCATGTCGGACATCTCGCTCGAAATCGAACATCTTGCCCATGACTTCGTCGTGCGGATAGTTGCGGCCGCCCAGGCCCAAACCCTGGACCGCGTACTCGCTGCGGTCGGCGCGTCTTTCGGCCGAATCCAAGCGTCGCTCCCCGCCGGCCGCAACCAGAAGGCGGCGAGGCCGGTCGCGAGTACGCCTCGGCGCAAGCTCAAGCTTGGCCGCGCCGCGCTCGCAACGCGCAAGCTCCAGGGCAGGTATCTGAGCGTGATTCGCCCGCTACAGCCGGCCGCCCGCGAGCGGGTGAAAAAAGTCGCGCACGAAAAGGGCGTGGCCGAAGCGATCAAGTTCGCGGCCACCCTGACGTAGTCGACTGGGCCGACTGTCATGATTCGTTCCGACCTCATCCGGCGGGTTGCCGAGAAACGCAAACTCGACCGCACGAAGGCGGTACTCATCGTGACGGCCGTGCTCGACGGCATCGGAGCAGCGCTTCGCCATGGGGAGAGGTTCGAGATCCGAGGCTTTGGCACCTTTTCCGCCCGCGATTACCCCGGCTATGCGGGCCGCAATGCAAAGACCGGTGCCCCCATCAAAGTCGAGCCGAAGAGGTTGCCTCACTTCAAGCCAAGCAAGGCTCTTACCGTGCGCATGAACGTAAGTCCTCGCTCTGCCCCCGCCTGACGTAGACCGCGCGCTATGGGACCGTCCTGGTCAAGGAGGTTCCCATGAATGAGAAGATCGAAGCGTTTCGG
>CAZBIU010000505.1:0-3946 GCA_964491625.1 uncultured Myxococcales bacterium | reverse complement strand
ACCATGCTGGAGTTCTACCAGGCGTACGCTACCTATGAGGACTTGATGAGCCTCACCGAGGCGTTGTTCGCCGAGTTGGCGCGCGAGATCTGCGGCGGCCCGGTCATAAGCTACGGCGGCACCCAGGTCGACCTGGGCGCCTTCGAGCGCATTCCGATGAAGGACGCCATCGTGATGGCGGTAGGCAAGGGCATCCTGCCGGCCGGTCTCGAACGGCCCACGCTCGACGACCCGGACGCGCTCCTCAAGTGGATCTCCAGCTCGGGGGTGCTCGATCGGAAGGACGAGCTTTCGGCCGTCCTGCCCAAGTGCGAATCGCACGGCCACCGGGTGGGGGCGCTTTTCGATTACGGCGGAGAGCTGGCCTTGCCGCCGGAAAAGCCGGTGTTCGTGGTGGAATACCCGGCGGAGACGTCGCCTCTGTCCCGCCGCAACGACGCGAATCCGGACCAGGTCGACCGCTTCGAGCTGTTCATCGTCGGGCGCGAGCACGCCAACGCCTTTTCCGAGCTGAACGATCCCGCCGACCAGCGCGCGCGCTTCCAGCGTCAGGTGGAAGCCAAGGCGAAGGGTGCAGAAGAAACCATGGACTACGATGAAGACTACTGCCGGGCGCTCGAATATGGCTTGCCACCGACGGCAGGCGAGGGGATTGGCGTCGACCGCCTGGTCATGCTGCTCACCGACCAGCCCTCGATCCGCGACGTGATTTTGTTCCCGTTGATGAGGAAGGAATGAGGCTTCGTGATGGGAACCCTCCCAGGGTTCCGACGCTAAGAAGGTCGCGCGGCTTCGAGTGGTTCGTGGCGTGGCGCCACCTGCGCGATCCGGAGCGTCGATCGCGGCGCGGGCTGGCGTTCAAGGTCGGCGTCGCGCTCGCGCTGCTGGGAATCGCGGACCTGGTCTTCGTTAAGCTACGCGGTACGCCGATGCGGGATCCGCTGGGGTTCGCCTCGGCGCGACCCAATCCCATCTACGAATGGATGCACGTGGGAGGGGTGATAGATCTTATCGTCGCAGCCATCGTCATCTACCTGGGGCGTCTGTTCACCCGGTTCACGCTGTTCACCGCCATTTCGATCTTCGGCGTGTTTCTCGGCACCTCTGCCCCCATCCTGGCCCTGTCGGTGATGTCCGGCTTCGAGGCGGATCTCAAGGGCAAGATACGCGGCGCCAAGGCCGACGTGGTGGTTGGGATGCCCGACGATCGTCTCTTCCTCGACTGGCAGCGGGTGCGCGAAACCATCTTGCGGGTGCCCGGCGTGTCCGGCGCTACGCCTTATTTGGAGGCCGAGGTAATGGTGCGTTCGGGGGCTTCGCCGGCAGGCATCGTCGTGCGCGGGATCGATCCGGCTACGGCAGGGTCCGTGCTGGACCTTGGCCGCACCGCCCGCGAATGCAAAATCGACGACCTGGCCCATCCCGAGCACATCGAGCTGGATCCTCTCAGCCCCGAGAGTGCGAGGGATGCGCCGTCCATCATCCTCGGGGAAGAGCTGTACTCGCACACCTTGCGCGTGTTCCAGGGCACTGTGGTCGACGTCGTATGTCCACTTTGCAAGATGGGCCCGAACGGCCCCATGCCCGGCCTCAAGAGCTTCCGCGTGGCCGGACACTTCTACAGCGGCATGTACGAGTTCGATTCCAAGCTGGCCTACATCTCGCTGGCCGAGGCGCAAGCCTTCCTGCGCATGCCCGGCGAGGTGACAGGCATCGACGTGCGCACGGTCGATCCGGACGACGCGCCTCGGGTTGCCGCTGCGATTTCCGCGGCCTTGGGCAGCGGCTACGAAGCCCAATCCTGGGAAGAGCTGAACCGCGGCCTCTTCATGGCGCTTCGCCTGGAGAAGATCGCCATGTTCGTGGTCCTGACCTTCATCGCGCTGGTGGCGTCCTTCTCCATCATCTCGACCCTCATCATGATGGCCACAGAAAAGGCGCGCGAAGTGGCGATCCTGAAGGCGATGGGCGCCACCGACGGCGCTGTCCAGCGCGTATTCGTGGCGGAGGGCTTGTATATCGGCCTCATTGGGCTGGTTTCAGGTGTCTTCACCGGCGTGCTCGGATGCCTGCTGATCAAACGCTACGGTCTGCCTTTGCCAAGCGACGTGTACTACATCAACCAGCTACCCATTGTGATGCGCACGGGCGAAATCGTCACAGTTGCAGCTTCCGCACTAGGCCTGTGCTTCCTGGCGACCGTCTACCCGGCCAGGTTGGCGGCGCGCATGCGACCCGCGGACGGGCTACGATACGAGTAGGAATGTCTTTCACTGCGTTGACAGAGGGCAAGCCCATCGGTACGGTGCCAGACGCAATGGCCGTCTCCGAGGACCCGGACAAGCACCGCCCCGCCCCACGCAGCGGAGGTGCGCACGTGGCCGTGCACGACCTGTGGAAGGTTTTCGATCACGGCGGCCGTCGCATCGAGGTCTTGCGCGGGATCAACATGGAACTGGCGCCGGGCGCGCTGGTTTCCATCGTCGGGGCCTCAGGCGTGGGCAAGTCGACCCTGCTGCATTTGCTGGGAACTCTGGATGTCCCCACCAGCGGGTCGATCACCTTCGACGGCGCTAACGTCACTGCTCTGTCGCCGGGCAAGCTGGCCGACTTCCGCAACTCGTCTATCGGGTTCGTGTTCCAGTTCCACCACCTGTTGCCGGAATTCACCGCCCTCGAAAACGTGATGATGCCTGGGCTAATCGCCAGGCTTCCGCGCAAGGACTGTGCGGAACGTGCCGAGGCCATCTTGGTTCGGGTGGGACTCGGGGAACGGCTCACCCACCGTCCCGGCGAGCTCTCCGGCGGTGAACAGCAGCGCGTGGCCCTGGCACGCGCGCTGGTGCTTTCGCCGAGGCTGCTTTTGGGTGACGAGCCGACCGGCAACCTCGATACCAAAACCGGACAGGCGATGCACGACCTCTTCTTCGAGCTGAACCACGAGCTCGGCATGACCCTTTTGCTTGTGACCCACAACAACGAGCTGGCCGGGCGCGCCTATCGAAAGTTGCGTATGGTCGATGGCCAGATCGTGGAGGTCACGTGAGAGGACGGCTGATTATCGCGTGGGCGGTCGCGCTGAGCCTGGCGGCATCCGGCGCTCATGCCGACGAGAACGGAGCCAAGCGCAGACGGCTGCGGGCGCAGGCCTTGCCTTCCGGCGACGCGGCCTCCGTGGCCATGCCCAACCTCAACGTCATCCGCGTGCACTTTCGCGGCAACCGCAAGGTTGAGGACGATGCCCTGCGCGTGAACCTGAAAACCAAGGCAGGGGCGGTGTTGTCGAAGGAGGTGCTCGAGGACGACGTGCGCACCCTTTGGCGCATGGGCTACTTCGAGGACGTGCAGGTAGAGACTGCCGAGGCCGAGGGCGGGGTGGTGGTCACCTTCGTGCTCAAGGAAAAGCCGACCATTCGCAAGATCTACGTGTCCGGCCACGACGAAGTCGGGCTGAGCAAGATCAACGAGGTCCTCGACATCAAGAAGGAACAGGTCCTCGACCTGGCCAAGATCAAGAAGAACGTCGAGAAGATTCGTGACCTCTACCTTCAGCGCGGCTTCTACATGGGCGAGGTCGAGTACGAGCTTCATCGCGACAGCCCGGGCCAGGTGGACGTGTACTTCCGCGTCCACGAAAATAGCAAGGTGGAGATTCGCCGCGTGAGCTTCACCGGCAACCATGCCGTGACCGACGCGGAGCTGCGCGGCGTGATCCTGACCCAGCCGGGCGACATCTTTTCGGCGCTGACCTCGTCAGGAACCTACCGCGAGGACGTGTTCCAGCGCGACATCATGCTCATCCAGAGCTACTACTTCGACCGCGGCTTCATCAACGTAAAAGTGGCCGATCCGAAGATGGAGCTTTCGCCCGACCGCCGATCGATGTACCTGACGCTAGCCATCGAGGAAGGCCAGCAGTACCGCATCGGCAAGCTCGACGTGAAAG
>CAZBIU010000504.1:3064-3964 GCA_964491625.1 uncultured Myxococcales bacterium | reverse complement strand
TTCACCTGCGTGTGCTGATAGATGTCGTACGTGCCTCCGTCGACTGTGAATGTGCCCATCTTCGTGCCACCATCAGCAGTAGGCGGCGAGCCATACCAGTCCTCGACGATGTAGTATTCGACCATCGGGTTCACCGACCATCCGTAGATCCCAATGAATGAGTAGCCGGCCGACCCCGTTTTGGTGTGCGCGTAGTCTGCCGAAATGGTCCCGAGTTGGTCGAAGGTCTGGGTCGAGCTCCATGTGAGGCCGACACGAGCCAGAAAATCGGTAGGATTGTTCCATGTGGCGCTGAACCTGGCGTCGGCACCAGCGACGGTCATGGATCCGGATCCTCCACTGAACCACAATTGATACGAGTAGCCGTTGCCTGCGTTTCCGACGCTGTTTGCGGTGTACTGCTGACCGCCGGTCCAGGGAGGCCCCGGCGTGCAGACGGTTGATGTGCCGCCCGCCCCGGTGTTGCCGCCGCTGCCGGCACCGCCGGTTCCGGCATTGCCCCCCGTTCCCAATTGACCGCCCCTTCCAGACGTGCCCCCGATGCCCGACCCTGCCTGGCCACCGGAGGCACTGGCGGAACCGCCGGTCCTGGTTGATCCCCCTGACGTCGTCGATCCGCCCGCGCCGGAGCCACCGCGCCCTCCGACTGCTCCGCCGCCGCCGACAGGCGCGCCGCCGCTCCCGCCGGGCGGCCCGCCGCCGGCACCGGTAGAAAGACCGCCGTTCCCAGCGGTCGATCCGCCGCTGCCACGGGCGGACGAGCTGCCACTCGAGCCTCCAGCACCCCCGCTGGAGCTGGCGGTCGCACCTCCTGATGCGGCTCCCGCGCCGGCAAGACCGCCGGTACCGGTAGAAAGACCGCCGTTCCCAGCGGTCGATCCGCCGCTGCCACGGGCGGAC
>CAZBIU010000504.1:0-2964 GCA_964491625.1 uncultured Myxococcales bacterium | reverse complement strand
GAGTTGCCACTCGAGCCTCCATCACCCCCGCTGGAGCTGGCGGTCGCACCCCCGGATGCGGCTCCCGCGCCGGCAAGACCGCCGGTACCGATCGCGCCCGACGAGCCTCCCCGCTGGCCACCGGTGCCGCTGCTGTCGGAGGTTGGCGAGGCGCAGCTCCAGGGCAGCACCGCTATCGCCAGAGCCACAAGACATCCTGCTCCTGATCGATTAGGCCTCGGCGCGAGGGGTCTTTTGTGGCCCGGCGGGGTCTTCAGCAAGCCGGCGCCGTACGCGAGTAGAAATCGTGAGCAATGCGAGAGAAACGCGTTCATGAAGACTCCGTGGGATGTGCAGGGGAGCTATAGCGTTCGAGCTCGACACGTGTCTTCGCAGTTTGTGACTGCGGCCAGTTTCCGCCCCACGGATGCAAAGACTTCGCCGGACGCGAGTTTCGGGCTGAGGTCTGTTAAAGGGGTGCCAGTTGGCGCTGCCCGTCGGAGAGGATGGACACCGCGCCCTGCCCGAGCGAATCGGAGTCGTCGACCACCAAGAGTTGGGAGCGCCGGCGACCGCGACCAAAGTAATCGCGGGGCCGAGATCCCGATACCCGACTGAACGTGCGGTGAAACTGCGAATAGCTGCCGAAGCCGGCGGCCAGAGCCGCGTCGAGGAAATTGGTCCCCTTGGCCTGAACGAGCGCCAGGAAGTGCGCGACGCGCGTGCGTGCCCGGTGCTCGACGAAGGTGACACCCAGATCTTTGTGAACGGCACGGGAGAGAAAGCCCTCGCTGACCCCCAACTCTGCGGCCGCCGCTGCCCGACTCATCGTCGGCGAGGCCAGCAGGAGACATGAGGCAAGCTGGCCAACCGAATTCGGCCTCCGCATATCGACGTTCCCCAGGGTCGTCCTGAGCGCTAGCAGGCCGAAGCCCGCCAGACCGGAACGCGCTTGGGTGGGGAGCCTCGCCGCCCAAACCCCGGCTGCCAGGTCGTCGAGCAACTCGGCTACCTCGGCTGAGACGTCCACCACCGGCCTGCCGGCGACCTGCTCACCCAGGGGGAGGGACCAAGACTCGAAAGGTGCGTAGTCCCCTGGCAGTCCGCCCGCCTTTATCACGGCCCAACACTCGTCCACCAGGGCGGAGTCGAGCTCCACCACCCACATGTCGAAGTCGGGAGAGAAGTTGCCCATGACGTGGGGCACTCCGGGCAGAACCCAGCACAGTTGGCCGGAGCGGACGACCTGGGTCTGCGTCGCCACGTAGAGCGTCGCGCTGCCCCGCCGGATGAGCAGACACTCGAGCTGGCCGTGGAAGTGGGGCGGCCGGATATAGCGCCGGTCGAACGGCCACACCGCGCCTTCGCGAAGCGAGTCGTATATCAACTCCTGCAGCACCACCTGCATGCCTATTTCCCTTCGCTGCCGGCCCTACGACAAAGTTCTGCTGCAGCCGCGGGCGATCACGCGGCTCCCAACCTTCGATTCATGGGCAAACCATGAACTTCGGCAAACCATGAACTTCTGAACCGGAGTTTCCAATAGTGCCATCGGAAGAATCCCAAGAAATGCGAAGATTGGCTGCTGCAGCACGATGAAATGTCTGCACGAACCCAGTGCATCGGCGTAGCAGCGAACAGCGTTACGCTATTGGTGGCTCAGAAGTAGGGGTGCTACGACTGCATCCCGTAGTGTCCGCCGCCCTTGCCCCAGTCGTCGGACACACCACCGCCGCCGTCATATTTTACAAGATCGGCGCCGACTGGGGAAAGGCGTGTGGGTAATCTGCGACGGGGCACGTATTCCCTGCGGTCGGCTCGATGGCATTCTCCCGCTTCCCGTTAAAGGCCTGGCCAGTGTCCACTAGAAGTAGGCGGACGATTCAACGACGCCAAAGGAACGCAAGCAAATGAAGCAGCCACTTCTCGCCCTTGCCACCCTCCTGGTCACCCTCGCTGCGGCAGGGTGTGGAAACAGCACGGAACCCTCGGGCACGGGCGGGGCTGGTTCAGGCGGGCACTCGGGGAATGGCGGTGCGCCTGGCAGCGGCGGGCGAACCGGGGGCGGCGGCGTGGTGGGAGGCGGCGGCAGCGTGGGGAACGCCGGTGGGAGAACGGCAAAAGGCGGCGCGCCTGGTACCGGCGGCGCGCAGGCTACTGGAGGTTCGAATGCCAGCGGCGGCGTGGCGGGAAGCGGCGGCAGCGTGGGGAACGCCGGTGGGAGCACGGCAAACGGCGGCGCGCAGGCTACTGGTGGCTCGAATGCTAGTGGTGGCGTGGCGGGAAACGGCGGCAGCGTGGGGAACGCTGGTGGGAGCACGGCAAATGGCGGCGCGCCGGCAACTGGTGGCTCGAATGGCAGCGGTGGCGTGGTCGGAAGCGGCGGTAGCGTGGGAAACGCCGGCGGGAGCACGGCAAACGGCGGCGCGCAGGCTACTGGTGGTTCGAATCGCAGCGGTGGCGTGGTCGGAAGCGGCGGTGCTTCTGGAACCGGTGAAACCTCGGCCTCGAAGTGTCCGGCGGGCTGGAACTTGGCATGGAGCGATGAATTCGATGGCCCAGCCGGGACGGCCGCGAATGGAAACAACTTGGTTTACGAAACGGGCAACAACAACGGCTGGGGCAACAATGAACTTGAATACTACCAGGCCGGCAACGCAAACGGCGCGCTCGACGGGGACGGCAACTTCGTGATCACGTCCAAGAAGGAGACCGTAGGCGGGTTCAACTACACCTCGGCGCGACTCAAGACCCAGGGGAAGCACGACTGGACCTATGGCCATTTCGAGGCGCGCATCAAGATCCCCTCCGGGCAAGGCATGTGGCCGGCGTTCTGGATGATGGGCAGCACGGGCGGTAACTGGCCCGCGTGCGGCGAGATCGACATCATGGAAAGCCTTGGGAAAGAGCCCAACATCGTTCACGGTACGATGCACGGGCCAGGCTATTCCGGCGCCCAGGGTCCAACCGCGAGCACCACCATGC
>CAZBIU010000503.1:0-3989 GCA_964491625.1 uncultured Myxococcales bacterium | reverse complement strand
TTACGTGAAGAAGCACAATCTTCCCGGCGGAGACAAGCGGGTGACCAACGACCCCATGGAGGCCACGTACATCGGCATTCACATGTGGGCGCAGGCGGTGGACCAGGCCAAGACCACCCAGGTCGATGCGGTTCGACAGGCGGTGGGCTACCAGACCTTCAAGGCGCCGTCGGGATTCGAAATTTCCATGGACGCCAAGAACCATCACCTGCACAAGCCGGTGTTCATCGGCGAGGTCAAGGCCGACGGCCAATTCCACGTGGTGTGGAAGACGGACGGTCCCATACGCGCCCAAGCGTGGAGCCCCTTCATTCCCGACAGTGCCAAGAAGGTGGCTGACTGGACGTATCCGTGGGTGTGCGGCAACTGTACCGAGCCGAAGTACAAAATGATGGCGGCCGAGTGAAAGCCGCACGGTCACACAGACGCTCGTGGGAGAGCGAGCCATGAGGGACCGCCTCCACAGGCGGGAGCGCCCGGGTTGGCGAAGGTGGCTGCTGCTGGAGGCGGCCCTCATGGCTGTCGTGGGCGTCGAATGCCCGGTGCGGGCAGCGCGCGCACAGGCCGCCGGCTCACTTGAGGAGGTGCTGCGTGGGCTGGCAGCACCGGATGCGGACGAAGTAACCAGGACCCTGGAACGGCTGGCGATTCGCGGCGACGCAGCGGCGGTGCCGGCCATCGAGGCCCTGTGCGACGACCGGCTGATGGTTGGCGCCGACGGCGCCATCTTCCTGCATGCGTCCCGCGAGCGGCAGCTGCGCAACCCGATTTCGGGGCAGGTGCTGATCCCTCAGCCCACAGGCGCACACGAAGTGGAGGTGAACAACGAGATCCGCCGGGTGGCCATGCCTGTGCTCGCGGAGATCGAGCTGCACTCGCCATCCGAATCGGTACGGCTCACGGCCGCCCAGGCGTTGGCCGACCGGGTCGGCGACGAGGGGGCAGCGAAGATTCGCGCGGCCCTCGAGCGAGAAACCAGCCCCAAGGTGCGCGAGGCCTTGACGTTGGTGCTGGCACGCTTCGATTTGAACAGCAGCGATCCTGCACGGCAGCTGGCCGGGCTCGAAGTTGCGAACAAACTGGGCACCCCTGCCCTGAAGGCAGAGCTCATTCGGCTGGCCTCTTCGGCCAGCAGCCCGGACCCGCGGGTCCGCAAGGAAGCTGAGGGAGCGTTGGCAGCCGTCGAGAATCGACAGCGACTGGTGGACATGGTGGCGGCGCTATTTCACGGTGTGAGCCTGGGCAGCATCCTGCTGCTCGCGGCGCTCGGGTTGGCCGTGACGTTCGGGCTGCTCGGCGTGATCAACATGGCCCACGGGGAAATGCTCATGCTGGGCGCCTACGCAACCTACACGGTGCAGATGGTGTTCGAGCGCTGGTTTCCAGGTGCTGTGCGCTTCTATCTTCTGGCGGCGATTCCGCTCGCCTTCGCGGTGACCACGCTGGCTGGCGTGGTGCTGGAAAGAACGGTGATTCGCTTCCTCTACGGGCGACCGCTCGAGACCCTGCTCGCCACCTGGGGCATCAGCCTGGGGCTGATTCAAACCGTTCGCCTGATCTTCGGCGCCCAGAACGTCGCGGTGGCCAATCCGGTCTGGCTGCGCGGCGGCGTCGAGGTGGCGCACGGCCTGGTGCTGCCCTACAACCGCATCGCAGTCATCGGTTTTGCGGCGGTGGTCACGCTGGGGGTGTGGGCGCTGCTGCAGCGAACCCGCCTGGGCCTGCAGGTGCGCGCCGTGACCCAGAATCGGTCCATGGCCGCGTGTCTCGGGATCTCCACCGACAGGATTGACATGTGGATGTTCGGCCTCGGCTCGGGCATCGCCGGGCTGGGCGGGGTCGCGCTTTCCCAGCTTGGCAACGTGGGGCCCGAGCTCGGGCAAAGCTACATCATCGATTCCTTCATGGTGGTCGTGGTGGGCGGGGTTGGGAGATTGGCCGGCTCCATCGCCGCGTCGCTGGGGCTTGGCCTGGTGAACGAAATCCTCGAGCCCTTCACCGGCGCGGTGCTGGGCAAAATCGCGGTTCTGGTCTTGATCATCCTGTTCATTCAACGTCGTCCGCAGGGGCTGTTCAGCCTGCGCGGCCGCATCGAGGCTTGATGGACGATGGTGGGTAATTTTCGCTCGCGGCTCTTGCAGATGCACAGTCCACGGGGCTGGCTGCTGGTGCTGGGCGTGGCGACCCTGCTGCTGGGGGTGCTGCCGCTCTTCAATGGCGTGGTTCCGCGCAGCTCGTCGTTGCATATACCGGACTATTTAATTCCGCTTTTCGGGAAGTTTCTCTGCTTCGGGCTTTCCGCGCTGGCCGTGGACCTGATCTGGGGATTCGCCGGAATTCTCAGCCTGGGACACGGCCTCTTTTTCGCGCTGGGCGGCTACGCCATGGGCATGTACCTGATGCGCTCCATCGCCGGCGAAGGGGTGTATCGAAGCACGCTGCCCGACTTCATGGTGTTCCTCGACTGGAAGGAGCTGCCTTGGTACTGGCGCGGCTTCGACCACTTTCCCTACGCCATGGCGGCGGCGCTGCTCGGGCCCGGCCTCTTGGCTTTCGTGTTCGGCTACTTCGCCTTCCGCTCGAAGATCAAGGGCGTGTACTTCTCCATCGTCACCCAGGCCCTCACCTACGCGGCCATGCTGCTCTTTTTTCAGAATGCGGCGGGATTCGGCGGCAACAACGGGCTCACGGACTTCAAGCGCATCCTGGGTTGTCCCCTGCAATCGCCATCGACCCGACTGGCGCTGTATGTGGCGTCGGGGCTCGCCCTGCTGCTGGGCTATCTGGCGTGTCGCTACCTGGTCACAAGCAAGCTCGGGCGCGTGCTCACCGCCGTGCGCGACGCCGAGCTGAAGGTGCGTTTCTGCGGCTACGAGTCGACCCACTACAAGCTCTTCGTGTGGACCTTTTCCGCGGTGCTTTGCGCCCTCGCCGGTGCGCTCTACGTCCCGCAGGTGGGCATTATCAACCCGAGCGAGATGCAACCGTCCAACTCTATCGAGATGGCCATCTGGGTGGCGGTGGGCGGACGGGGCAGCCTGTCCGGCGCGGTGCTGGGGGCGTGGCTTATCAACGGCGGCAAAAGCTGGCTGACCGCGGCCTTTCCCTCGGCCTGGCTCTACGTGCTCGGGGCCTCCTTCATCGTGGTCACCTTGTTCCTGCCGCGCGGACTGGCTGGCGCCTGGGCCAAGCTGGCCGAGCGATGGAGACGATGATGCGAGACGGCCGAGAGGGCATAGCCCAATTCGTGCGACTACCACTGGCAGCCAAGTCCGACGGAGCTTCGGCATCGAACGGTGGCGCATCCGTTGCTTCGAGCATGAGCCCCGAATCGGAATCCGCCCATGTTCCGGGGCATCGGCCGAGCAAGCTCATCCTGTGGGTGGAAGAGGTCACGGTCAGCTTCGATGGATTCAAGGCGCTCAATGATCTGACCCTGACCCTGGAACAGGGCGAGCTGCGCTGCCTGATTGGTCCCAACGGCGCGGGCAAGACCACGCTCATGGATGTGATTACCGGCAAGACCCGCCCCGATCAGGGCGCGGTTTTTCTGGAGAATCGTCTGGTCGATTTGACCACTCTGTCGGAATGTCAGATTGCAGGCCTTGGCGTCGGCCGCAAGTTCCAGCGCCCCACGGTCTTTGGCGGACATACCGTGTTCGAAAATTGCGAGCTGGCTCTGCGAGGCAAGAAGGGCGTGTTCCACAGTCTGTTCGGTCGGCTGTCCAAGGCGGATCGAGAGCGTATCGACGAGGTGCTGGAGACCGTCGGGCTTTCCGACCGGCGTGGCGAGATGGCGGGCGTGCTGGCCCACGGGCACAAACAGTGGCTGGAGATCGGCATGCTGCTGGCGCAAAATCCGAAGGTGCTTCTGGTCGACGAGCCGGTGGCGGGCATGAATCACGCGGAAGTGGAACGAACCGCGCAGCTGCTCAATCGCTTGGCGGGCGAACGGACCGTAGTGGTGGTGGAGCACGACATGGAGTTCG
>CAZBIU010000502.1:0-3989 GCA_964491625.1 uncultured Myxococcales bacterium | reverse complement strand
AACCGGCGGTCCTGAAGCAATGCGCGCCTGTAGATGCTGAGTCGCTCTACACATCGGCCTGGAATTTTGCGTCTGTTCATCATCCAACCCCCGAACCACCACTGCGCGTGGAGACGAGCTGTGAATTATGTAACGACGAATGTACAGACCAGACCGTTCCAAGTCAAGGCAACAAGCGCGCATCAGCATCTGACAGATGACGGTAGGACTACCGGGGATTGCCACTATTTAGCCGTCATTATAGATACTTATAGCGCGAATCCGAACCCAGCCGCCCCTTTACAAGATCGAGCCAGATTCGCAACGCGATACGCTTGCACTCTCGCCGTCGCTTTTCTCACAGCAAATTTCGCTTAGACAGGACTGGCCAAGTCGCCTTTTAAGCATGCAAGACCTTGAATTCTATGAAGAAGGTACTTCCTTGCCCGGGCTCGCTGACCACGCCTGCGCGTCCGTGATGGGCGTCCGCGATGCGGCGAACGATGGAAAGCCCCAGACCAATGCCGCTGGGCTTGCTCGCCCGCCCGGCCCGGCCCACGCGCGCAAACTCTTGAAACAGCTTCGCCTGATCTTCCGCGGAGATACCGGGCCCGTTGTCGGTGACCTCGATCCGCACCACGTCTTCCGTCGACGATGCGCTGACCACGACCTTGCCCCCGGGCTGCGTGTACTTGATCGCGTTGGTCAGGTAGTTCGCAATCGCCTCGCGAATTAGCCGTTCGACCCCCTCGATCTTCGGCAGCAAAGGTGGAAGGTTGGCGGCGAGCGTGAGGCCGCGTTGCTCCGCCGAGTCCTGCTGCTCCTCGACCGCCGAGGCGATGCTGGCCAGCAGATCCACCGGCGCCATCAAGGTTTCAAGCCGCTCGGTCTCCAAATCGGCGAGCACACGCAATCCCCGCAAGAGGTCCAGAACCCCTTGCAGGCGCTTTTCCGCTCGTTCGATTCGCCGCTTCTGCGCGTCGGCCAAAGGGCCATCGATGCCGCCGGAAAGGCCGTCGAGCATCGCCACCACCGTGCCGACCGGGCTGCGCACGTCGTGCAAGACCACGTGAAGAAATGACCGCCGCATGTCGGCCAGCCGCTCAAGTCGATTGCGCGCATCTCTGAGCCCGCGTTCGCTCTCGCGCAGAAGCTTCACGATGCCTGTGGTCAGCGCGGTGGTGACGGCAGTCAGCAGCCCATATACGAAGAGGACCGTCACGACCAGACGGACGTCGAAGGTAGCGTCGCAGGGCGTAGCGCCCACAACATGGCGGCGCGGAATGACGCCCGACCACTCGCCAAGCACGAGCATCGAAAGAAACAGATACCCGATGGCAGCATGCCCGTACGCCTCGGCCCGAGATAGCAGGACCGACGCGAGAATTGCGTGCAGCAGGTAAAAAGCAAGGAACGGCGACTCGGCCCCACCCACCTGCCAGATCGCGTAGGTAAGGACCAGGTAATCGAGGGTGACGGAGATGTATGCAATCAGCACCAGCCGTCGGTGCTGGTCGGCGCCTTCGCCCAGATGCCGAAAGGGCCGGACCGCAAAGAATACGCCGAGATTGTAGACCGCCAGGAATATCGCCGAGGCACACAGGGCGCTGAGGTTCAGACCCTGAATGCCGACCGCGTAGGTCGCAAATAGACCGCCCACTAGAATGCCCGCGGCTGCTAGGAATCGCAGTCGAGCAAACAAGTAAAGCCGCTCACCCAGGAGCAAGCTGTGGGTTAGGATCAGGTCCTGCTTGGTCCTGGATTCCATCGTCGATGGAAAACGATACTAGCGCAGGATCTATTGGGCGAGCTTGGCCTTGATCGTACGCAGCAGCGCCTCGGCATTGACCGGCTTCTGGAATACGGCATCGAGGCCGAGGTCGCGATAGGCGGTCGACAGGTTGAGCTGGTCGCCCATCGAGCTCAACAGCAAGACCGGCACGTTGTTGCCGACCAGCTTCAGTTCCTTGACCAAATTGGTTCCGGCGTCGATCTCTTCCATCATCAGGTCGACGATGATGAGGTCAGGCCTATGTTGCTTGAACTTGACCAGACCCTCTTCGCCCGAGAATGCGGTCTCGACCGTGTAACCGCCCTTCTCCAGTTGCATGCGCAACAGATCCAGGAGATCGGTATCGTCATCGACACAAAGGATGAGGTGTTTTCCATCTCTCATGGTTGCGCCTTCCGGGTTGGGCCACCAGCGTTCTTGCCGGCAGCGATGGGTCCGAACTTCTGCAGGTAACTATCGAACTGACGCTCGACAAGCGCCTTTTTAGCGAATGCCAGGGCCTCGGCCAAGTTCTCTTTTGCGGCAGTTGAAAGAACCTCGTCCAAATCGCCGAATTGGTATCCGCGGATGCCGAGGGTGTAGGCCTTGACCTTACTGGCAAACAGGTCCCGGGCCAGGGCCACCACCTGGGCGGGCGAAACGCTGTGGCTGGTCCAACCCACGTACCCAACCGTGGAATCGTCGATGCGCGAGAACCCAAAGGGCGCCGGCCCTTGCACGGCCGCGTCGGCGAAGACCACAGCCGAGTAGCCGCCGATCTCGGCCGCGTCTTCCACCGTGAGCTGGTAGTTGGCGTCGACGTCGAGACCGGGTACCTCCAATGCCTCGATCGCAGACGCCAAGGCGGGGCCAAGACCATCGTCACCGCGGCCTGGGTTGCCGAAGCCGTAGAGCAAGATCTTGTCAGCGGCGCCGTTCATTCCCAGCTCTTCATCCCCTGCTCTTTTGGTCCAGAACCTGTCCGTCGGGGCCGACAACCGACACTTCCAGCGGCATCTGCCCCAGCGCGTGGGTTGCGCAAGATAGACACGGGTCGTAGGCGCGGATGGCGACCTCGACATGGTTGAGCAAGCCCTCGGTGATCTCCACGCCTTGCAAGTGATCTTGCGCCACCTTGGCAACTGCCCGATTCATGGGCTCGTTGTTGTTGGTGGTGGACACGATGAGATTGGCCGAAACCACTTGGTCGTTCTTGTCTACCTTGTAGTGATGGAACAAGGTTCCACGCGGAGCCTCGATGACACCGATGCCCACCTCGCGGCGCTCGCCCTTGGCCAAGAGGTCCGTGCCCTGCAGATCCTTGTCGCTCAGCAACGCCTGGATCTTTTCGATCGAATGCAGAAGCTCGATCATACGCGCCCAGTGGTAGGCCATGGTGATGTTGTTGGGCTTGTCCGCCGTGGCCTTCTTGAATTCCTTGCGCTCGGCCTCGGCCAGCGGCGTGTCGATGAAGCTGGCGGTGTTGAGGCGCGCCAGCGGCCCCACCCGATACCAGCCCTTTTCCGGGCCGATCGACCGGATGAACGGGAACTTCATGTACGACCAGTCGCGCACTTCCTCGGCGATGAAGTCCACGTACTGCTGGTAGTCCACTTGATCGAAGATGACAGCGCCCGCGGCGTCGATGGCGCGCAGGTTGCCGTGGTAGAGATCCATGGCACCGTCGCTGCGGACCAGCGACAGGTGGTTGGAATCGAACGAACCGAATGGCGCCAGCTTGGCCAGGTTCTGCACGGTGTAGTCCTTGGCGATCTTCACCGCGGCCTTGGACCACGCCAATTGCTGGTCCAGGTCCTTGAGGAACCCGTCGCGCTCGGCGATGGACAGATTCTTGTTCACGCCGCCGGGAATCGCGCCGGTGCCGTGAATCTTCTTGCCCGCGGTGGCCTTGATGATCTCTTGCCCGTATTTGCGCATCAGTACTGCCTGCACAGCCAAATCCGGGTACTTGCCGGCCACGCCTATCACGTTGCGGATGGCCACATCGGCGTCGAAGCCGAACAGCAGATCAGGCGAAGACAGGTGGAAGAAGTGCAACGCGTGCGACTGGTACATCTGCCCGTAGTGCATCAGACGCCGCACCTTCTCGGCCGTCGGGGTCAGCCTTTCGCCCCCGACGATGCGATCCATCGCCTTGGCTGCGGCCAGGTGGTGGCTGACGGGGCAGATGCCGCACAATCGCTGCACCAGGACCGGAACCTCCCAGAACGGCCGCCCC
>CAZBIU010000501.1:0-4000 GCA_964491625.1 uncultured Myxococcales bacterium | reverse complement strand
TTCGGATTTGGTCGCGCGCTTGGTTTCGATGGGCATCCCGGTCATGGGCCACGTGGGCATGACCCCGCAGTCGGTGCACAAGTTTGGCGGCTTCCGGATGCAGGGCAAGAGCGACGAGCAAGCCCAGTCGATCCTTGCCGGTGCGCGGGCAGTGGCCGCCGCCGGGGCGTATGCCATCGTGGTGGAGCATGTCCCCGCGGTGGCCGCCGCCGAGATCACGAGCGCGATTCCCATACCCACCATCGGCATCGGCGCCGGCCCGTCCTGCGACGGCCAGGTGCTGGTGATGCACGACCTGCTCGGCCTCGACCCCGAGTGGTCGCCCCGCTTCGCGCGGAGATACGCCGAGCTTGGCAAGGAAGCGGTCGCCGCGTTTTCCGCGTACGCGGCCGACGTGCGGGCGGGAAAGTTCCCGTCCGAGAAGGAATCCGGAAAGTAGGTCGGCCCAGTCCCCCGGCTTCCCGACAAAGGTCGTCACGGTTTGCCGAGCCAGAGGGGCGGTGAAACTTGCCCTACCTGCGCTGAATCGCCCCCAGCACGACCGCACCGCGTTCGTGGCCATCGCACGACAGCACGGCCATGCTTGAACGCTGGTGCACGCCCTTCGCGTGCAGGAAGGCGAGCATGGAGATGGTCAAAAAGCCGGCGGCGGCGCCGCATTCGCCAACGCTCATACTGGGGTCTTCCGTTACCGGGGATCCCTTCCCTTCCGACAGCCGCGGCGACGCGCACAGAAGCTCCTCGAAATAGCGCTGTTCGCCCGAAAAATCGTGGGCCAGACAGTCGAGACCGTCGAGCTCGAGCTGGGCTTGCGCCAGCGCCTTGGCCATCGCCTTCTGCAGGCCCGCGCCGGTGATGGGGCGTTCGCTGCCACGGCAAGCCTCTTCGTCGCCGACGGCGGCGCCCAGCCAATGGGCCATCGCGCTCGGTCCCGGCCGATGGGTCAGCAGCAGCATGGCGCCCGCCTCGCCAGGAACGAAACCGTCCTGGTTGCCCACGGTGAGCACGCGACCGCCGTCAACCAGTCCCTGTAGCCGTGCATCGTCGACGAAGCAGTCGACGCCGCCCACCAGACAGTAGGGAACCTCGGGATCCTTCAGCAGCGCCAGAGCGGCGCCCAGTGCCTCGAATACTCCCGCTCGTCCGCGGGCAATGGTGCGGCTGCGAACCGGCTCGATCGGAACGGCCGACTTGGCGACCACATCCGCGAGCAGGTCGGCCGGCCAGTCAGATCCATCCTCCGCAAACGCCCCGCTTTCGGGGCAGCACAGGATCAACGGAATCCGCGCCGAAGGTTCCACGGCTAACGTCGCCTGGTCGACCACGGCGTGGGCCATGGCGGCGATGCGTTCGACACCGGCCAAGTCGTCTTCGAACCGGATCTTCATTCCGCTTAGCGCTTCGCCCTCTTCGTCGACGGTGCCAGTGTCTTCGAACAACTGTGCGCGCGTGAAGAGGCCGATCGTGGTGTCGGTGAGATTGGTCCCGACCGGGGTCAGCGCGCCTGCGGCTTCGATGGCAATCATGCCGCCCTCCACCGTCGCGGCACGCGGTACAGCTTGCCGGTTTCCAACGCACGCATGCAAGCGCTGGTGGGGTTGCCGACGACGACTTGCCCCATGGCCAGAAGGTTCGGGCGTGGCGAGAAGGCCGCGCGCGCCACCAAGGAAAACCTCCTCTCGGCAGGCTCCACGATAAGGGTGTCCACTTGCGCGTAGGTCTGCAGCATCCGTTCGCGCGCGCCGAAGACGACCGATACCTTCAACTCCGGCAGGACGAAGAAGTCGGCGCCCCGGGTGGTCATGTTGTAAAGCCGCACCTCTTCGCCAGGCTGGTAGTCGGCTAGCTGCTGATCCTCGGGCGCCACGTTGAAGTACGCGGAATCGAAATCTGTGGGCGGGAGCGGCGAGCGCGAAGCCTGCCAGGCCTCGTCGTAGGTGCCGGCGAGCTTGCAGCGCGGCTGCCAGTGGGGCGCGATCGGGCCGAACCCGTGTGGGCTGGGGCGCTCGTTCGTGGACCTGATGGGCGCGGCCGGGTCCTCGAAGCTGGGGGCGCGCTTGCCTTGTAGCTCGGTCGGACGTTTGGTCACCCCGGTCCCCGCGGGGTTGCAGAGCTCGGTGGTGCGCGTGTCTTGTGGATCCGAGCCGCCGAACGACAATTCCCACGCGATGGGCAGTCCGTCCACCGGTTGCGGCTTGGACGGCACCATGTCGTGCACGATGCCGGGAAGCCAGAAGCGCGCGCCGAAAACGCGGGCTACTTTTCGCAGTCGAGCACCCACGCGTATGGCCACGTCAGCCTCGGTGACGGGCGACGCAAAAGCCAGCGATCCCTGCAGCAGAACGTCCACGCGCGGCTTGGGCGGCGATAGGTCGGAGGCGGCAAGCATCCCCGAGGTGGCTGGCTCGCCGGCGAAGACCGCCTGTTCCAGGATCGGCAGCGAGGCAATGGGCTGCGGCGATCCGTCGTCGTGCCAGGTGAAGCTCGCCTTCACGATGGCCACGAACAGCGGCATGCCGTCGGCGTCTTTCCCGCCGAGCTCGCCCACGGCGAAGGGCGTGAGATTGACCACGGAACCCATGGGCCGTCAGTTGATGCGTACCCCGCCACCGCGGATGCGGTTGATGTTGCGGGCGCGGGAAAGGATGTTCTTGCCCCGCACCTGGACTTCGCCAGCCGCGGTCACCGTAATGGTCGACCGCCCGGCCCGAATGGTTATGGATTCGCTTGCCGCGAGGTCGATGGTCTTCGCGTCGAGCTTGATGTGCTCTTCGAGGCTTTCGTGCACGGGCTCGGTGAAGGTGCACCAGAGCACCGCCCGCCGCATCCCTTCGGAACGCACCACAATCGCGGGGATCGGCGCCAGCGCCGCCGCGGCTTCTAACCAGCGCCGATCGATCTGGCTGGGAACCCGCACCTCCATCATGCGGCCCTGTTCGCCGCGAAACTCGGCCGTGCGGCCTGGGCAAACCCTCACCACGTGACCTTCGATGGTTCCCTGCGGGCTTTCGAGCTCGTGGACCGCTCTGAGCTTGTGGACTGCGCGCATGGTTGTCCTCCCGAAGCCGTGTTTATAGCGCGGCCGGAAGACACGGTGTGGCTTTTTCGCCGCCCTGCTGCGCGAGTCCCGTAGTAGGCTGGGCCGGCGTCGAGCGATGGCACGTCCAGCGGCAACATCACCCCACTTGTCCGACCAGACCGCGGCAGAGGTCCGCCGCGAGACCGTCGCTTGCCAGATGGACGACCTCAACGCTTTGGCTGAGGCGCTGGTGGCGGCATTGAACGAAGGCGACGCCGAACGGGCCACCCGAATTCGTGCCTCGATGGATCGTTTCGCCCTCGCGCTGGGCTGGAATCCGGAGGGGACGCTCTTGGCCATCCACGCCTACGCAAACAAAACGAGGCGTGCAGCCGACGATCTTTTCGGCCCGGCGTTCATCTTGAAGCGCATCGCCCCCGAGCATCCGGAAACCGCTCGTCTGCTGGCGAGGATCTCATCCGACTGCCGCGCGCTGCTGGACCGGCTCGCGGCCCGTGGGTGAGGGCAGGCCGCAGGCCTCTGTCTTACTCGCGAACCGGGACCGCGCGAATCGCAGCCTTGCCGTCTTTCTCGTAGACCGTGAAGTGCGCGGTCTTGCAGCCGTGCTTCGACACGAGCTGGTCGCGATTGCTTTGCAGCTTGGCCGCAAACTTATCAAGCGACAATCCGACCACTGATTCGCCGCATTTCTGCCTGAGCGCGAGGTATTCCTCGAACACCTGGCTGAAGTGGTCGTGGTCAGGATCCTTGGCGCCGTTGATGGGTGCCGGCGGCTTGGAGGCGACGGGCGGCGGTGGTGGGGCCGCGGGGCGCAGGGGCGGCGGCACGGGGGGGCGGCTGGGCGTCGGTGCCACGAAGGGCACAGGCTCGGGCTCGGGCACGCTAAAAGGCGCCGGGGGTGGTGCCGCTACCGAGGCTGCCAGCGCGGGTGGTTGTCCGGCGGGCCCAGGGGCCGTTTTG
>CAZBIU010000500.1:0-4016 GCA_964491625.1 uncultured Myxococcales bacterium | reverse complement strand
CCCAGGATCTGAGCGGCGGCGGCCTGTTTGTCGCCACCCACAACATTCGGCCGGTAGGCGAGCGGGTGCATCTGCGCTTTACGCTGCCGACCTCGCGCGACCCGATCGAGGTGATGACCGAGGTGCGCTGGGTTCGGTCGAGCGAGGTCCCCGGCGGGGGAGGCGAAGCCGGCATGGGACTGCAATTCCTAGAGCTGGCGCCGGCCGCCCAGCAGGCCATCCTGGCCTTCTTGCGCAAGCGCGAGTCGCTGTTCATCGACGTAGATTAGACGGTAGACGACGACGGCCGCTACGGCTTCGTGATCACACCGCACGCGATGCGGTCGCCGGCATTTCCCGCGGGGTCAGTCTTCATGTCGTCGGCCTTGGCGTGAATCACCACCGCGGTGCCGCCGTTCGAGAACAGCGAGTGCGAACCGCTGCCAAGATCCGCGCTCTTGTTGACGATGGTCGCCTTGGCCTTGCCGTTGCCGTCGACGGTGAAGTTGAGCATGTCGCCCACGTGCGCGCCCTCTGGGTTTTCCAGGCCGTGTTTTTTGCCCTCAGGGTTGAAGTGCCCGCCTGCCGATTTGAAATCTGGACCTTCACACTTGGGGTTTTGGTGGAAATGAATCGCGTGCTCGCCGGGCGGCAGCCCGTGCAGATTGAGCTTGAGCGATATGCCATGCCCGGCGGGCTTGATGTCGATGGTGCCGAGATCGTCGCCCTTGGCATCCTTGACCGTGACGGTGACGTCTTTGCCCTTGGCGTAGCCTTGGGCCGATAGCAACAAAACTGAACCTACCAGCACGATGATTTTCCGCATGTGGGGAGCTTAGCGCCGATCATGCTCCGGTCCAGGACGGCCTGCGACAGACTACGGCAAAATCAGACTGTTGAAGGCCGAGATCAGGCGACGCGTGCCATCCAGCACTGCGATCTCGGTGGGTTTCTTGCCCGGCTGAGCACTGGCCAGCCCGACCAGATCCTGGGCGGCGTGGGCAAAGTCCGACTGTCCCGGAGCTTCTTCGCCATGCTCCCCGTCGTGAAGAGTCTTGGCAAAGTCCACCAGCTTCGCCACGGCGGGCTCGACGCCCTGTCCGGCCTTCACGGCACGCTGCCACAGAAGCGCGCCGAGAGCGAAGCGCTGCATCTTCCAGCCCGGGTTCTGTCCGTCGAGCTTTGCCTGCAGAGCCAACTCTTCCATCTGCCAGGTCATGCGCGCCGCGATGAGCTCGGCCCGGAAGGTGGTGCCCAGCCTCGCCAGTTGCTCCAAACGCTGGCCTCCCTTGACCGCGGCCAGATACGCGTCCGCCGCTGCTTGCAGCTCAAGCATGGCGGGCGGTGCGGCGGCGGCCTCGGCCACCAGGCGTTCACAGAGGTCGTGCTCCTCGGCACGCATGCGCCCGCGCCCGCCCTTCTTGCCGTCGGCGCTGGCGTCACCAGTTAGGGCCAGGCAGTCGGCATAGCGGTCCAGCTTGGCGAACGCCGCTTCGATCTCGTCTGCGCCTTGGGCTTGCTCGGGGGCATCGGCAGATAGCTCGGCGGGCAGCGGTGGCGGGTCGGAGGGTGACGGCAGCGGCAGATTGTGGACCAGGTGGACCTGCAATTTGAGCCCGGCCTTGGCCACGAAGGAAAACCGCCGCGTGATCCGCCCCGGCGCCGCAGCGTTGAGCACGTGCTCGGTTCCGGCATCGAGGGCGAGCTCTCGCTCGGGCGTCGGACGGTGGTCGATTTGCACGCTGGCTTGTTCGGGAACCACCTTCAGTTGCACTTTCTGGCTGTCGCCGCGGCGGATGGAAAGGCTGCCCTGTCCGTCGGGCCGCAACACGCTGTACGCCACGCGCGCCGCCACCGCGACCGCGAGCACCGCGAGAACCAGCAGGAGGCGAGAGCGGGCGCGCGAGGAGAGAATTCGCGCTGGTGCCATGGTGCCCTTCGGCACCGGCGCCGGGCGCTTGCGCTGGGGCTGGGCAAGCTCGACCGGGCGCGATTCGGGCGCTGGTCGCGTGGGCGAACGCATCGCGATTGGTCGGTCGAGGTCGTCGGCGAGAAGCGGCGCCATGTCATGCTCGGGCGGCGGCGCAAAGGGATCCGCGGGCCGGCCGGATCGCCCGGGCTGCCGGTGCGAAGGCCGCTCGGGCACCGGATTCTCCACCAGCGCAATCGAGCTTCTGCCAAGGCCTATCGGATCGGCGGCCGGGGCCGCGCGCAGCGGATCGCCGAGCGACGCCGGCATCAACATCGGCGCTGGCGTGAGCTCGGCCGAGCCGCCGCTGATGGCTTGCCGCATCGCTGCGGCGCTGGCAAAGCGCTTCTCCAGGTCGCGGTCTAAGGCGCAAACAATCGCGGCCTCGAGGTCGGGCGGAATCTCAGGGGCCAGGCTGCGCGGCGGCGGATAGTTGCCTTCCAGCAGGCTGGCGAAGATCTGCACGTAGCTCTCGCCGAGGTACGGCGTGCGGCCGCACAGCATTTCGTACAAGACGACTCCGGCCGAATAGATGTCGGTGCGGTGGTCGATGGACGCGATCTGCCCGATGGCCTGCTCGGGCGACATGTAAAGCGGCGTGCCCAGCACCGACCCGACCATGGTCCCGGCGACCTTGGCAGTGACGCCTGGGCTCGCAGCCGTCGATCCGGCCAGCACCTTGGAAATGCCGAAGTCGACGATCTTCACGAAATTCGGGCGCTCTTCGCTGCTGATCACGAAGATGTTGTCGGGTTTCAGGTCGCGGTGGACGATGCCGTGCTTGTGCGCCGCCGAGAGGCCGCTTAACACCTGGCTCATCACGTGGATTGCCGACGGAATGGGGAGCCTCGGCGTCCTCTTTAGGATGGACGCCAGCGACTCCCCGCCCAAAAGCTCCATCACCATGAACAGCAGGCCGTCGCTTGTGCGGCCGAGGTCGAACACGTCGACGATGTTGGGATGACCGATGGCGCTGGCGGCGCGTGCTTCGCGTTCGAAACGAGCACCGATCTGCGGATCGGCGCTGACCCCTTCGAGCAGGGTCTTGACCGCCACCCGCCGCTCAAGGACGATGTGCAGGGCCTCGTAGACCACGCCCATGGCGCCGCGGCCCAGCTCGCGCAGGATCTGGTATTTTCCGTCCAGCACTTCGCCCACCCGCAATGCCGCGGGGAGACTGGTGGTCGCCGCGCCCGTCATAGGTTGCCCGGTGACGGGACACAGATCTCCCTGGTGGGAGCCGCCGCAATGTGGACACGCCACGGCGCCAGGATAACAGCAGCCGGCCCCCCTGTCAGTGAAGCAGCTGGTCCTACTTAGCGTTCAATGCCCAACACCTAGGGTGGTGAAAACCTAACACCTACCTTGTATCCAAACGCCCATCACCCATGATTTAGCCTGGTTAGCATAGTCCTCCGCCTGGCGCGGCGCTTGCTCCCACCCTATGACGTCATGGAAGGTATCATCCAATCTCGTCAGACTAGCCGCGTCGTAACCACCAAGAACCGAGCGCCAGCCCGTCTTGCGGTGCCCAAGGTTCTCTTGTGCGACCTCGACGGCACGCTGATTGACACCATGCCCATCCTGGCCGATCTGGCCAGCGAGGTGATGGTTGGGACGTACGGCCTTCCGCGCACGCTCGCGTGCGAGCTTTACCTGGCCACCTGCGGCCTGCCGTTCATCGGCCAGCTGGAGGAGATTTTTCCGGGCGATGCCCGCAATCGAGGGGCGTCCGATCTGTTCGAGTCTGGCAAGCCGGCCCGCTGCGATTCGGCTCGCATGCCTGCCGATACCGCCGCGGCGCTGGTCTCGCTTCGCGAGATGGGCGTGCGCATCGCGGTTTCGTCGAACAACGGGCGCGAAAACGTCGAGCGCTTCGCCGGCAACGCGGGCTTCGCCTTCGACTTGGTCATGGGCTACGGCAACGGGCTTGCCAAGGGGCGTCCCCACGTGCAGATGGTCGAGCGGGTCTTCGGCGTCGGTCGCGGCGAGATGCTCTTCATTGGCGACTCGCTCCACGATGGCGAGCTCGCGCTGGCCGAGGGCATGCCGTTTGTGGGTGTGGCGG
>CAZBIU010000499.1:0-4081 GCA_964491625.1 uncultured Myxococcales bacterium | reverse complement strand
AGCAGATGTGCCTGCCGGACTCTCCCTACACCAGTGCCAAGAAGGCAAAGGAAAAGGGCTGGGGCTGGAACGGGGACTTCCAGCTACTGATCCCGAGGCCTCTGGTCAGATCGCTGCGCCGTCAAGTGGTGCCGATCGTTGCGACGATCGAAGCGGGGCACAGACCACTGCTGCCAACATCGACCGCGGTCTTGTAGTAACCAAGTCCGGCCTTGGCCTCATCGAGGCCGGCGCGTAGGCTGTGGATAGAAAGAAAATGGCCATGGGGCCCATCTGGGTCTCCATGGCCATTTCCATTTCGGTACTGCTGCCGCGGCTACTTGCAGACGAACGTGGTGACGGTCGTGGCGGCGAGCGAGGCCGAGAAGGCACCGCCGGTCACCGTGACCGCGGTCCCGGCCGTGAGGTTGGCGCTCGACGAGGTCACGTACGGCGTGCACGAGGCTGGCGCTGTCCCGCCAGCGATGGTAATCGGCACGGTGGCTGCCGACGTGCCCTTGTTGACGGCCACCACGACGACGGTGCCGTCCGTGCCGGTGAAAGCCGAGAGAAGGAGATTCGTGTTGGAATTCCCATTAACGCTCACCATCACGTAGCCCGGCCGTACGAATTTGCTGTAGTTACCAATCGTGTAGCAGCGCTTGGTCAACGCCGTCGAGCCCGAGAGGACCAAACCTTCGTTGTCGTTGCTACCGCTCGCCTGGTACCACCAATAGAGCCAGGCCGAAGCCTCGCCGACGACAAGCGCCGAGTGAACCCACCCTGCGACCGCGATGCCGTTGTTGATGTCGCTCGACGGCCCCTGTTCCGGCCAGTACATGACGCCGGACACCTCGGTCTCCCAAACCTCCTTGCTTCTCTTGCCACTGTCGACATCGGACGGCCATGCCATCGCTTTCTGCGAATCGTATTCGTGCGTCGCTACGATGTCGATCAGTGGCCACGCCGTCGTATCCTTGGCGAGCCAGTGGCCGTAGTCGTATCCGCCACCTGAGGTGCAAGTGCTAGAGCAACCGGTCGTGACCGGATCGTTCCCGAAACATCCACATTTCAGCGGGTCTGAGCTGTTCGGATGGCCAGAGACAGTTGAGCCCGTAGCCGAGGTGTTGCTCCACAGGTGTATCCATTCTGATGGTTCGGGCGCCATCAACTTCACGCCGGCAGCTTGGAGCTTCGGTCCCAACGCCTTGACCCAAGCCACCATCTCGTTGGCCGTGTAGAGCATCGTATCGTAGTCGCCGTTGCACGGTGGGCCGATTGAGGAGCCACACGACTGAAAATCGGGCTCATTCGCCGCCGACATGGCGTAGAGACCCTGGTTCTTCGCGAAGTTGGCTACGGTCGTCGAGAATGAGTCGTAGCAGCTCGAGCTCAAGTGTCCACCATACCCGTTTGAGGGAACGTTGGTCCTGCAATTGGAAGGCGCGGTCCAAACCGACCCAATCACCTTTGTTGCGCCACTCGGTTTACTGCCCGAAAGGCCGCCACTCGAGGTCATTCCGACCCGCACGATGGAGAAGCCGAGCCCGTCGGCGCCACTGGTGCTGTAGAAGTTCGAGGGAACGGATCCGCCGCCCAAAGCGGTGTTGAGTCCAAACCCCTCGATCGTCTGGTGTGTCTGATCGAGCTGAACCGTCACACCCGTGCCCGTGGCGGTGCTGCCGCCTGCGCCGGTCGTGCCGCCCGGACCCGTGGTACCACCCGAGCCTGACCCGCCGCCGACGGCGCCCCCGACACCGCCGTCCTTCCCGGAGCTCGTGTTACCGCCGCCAGTATTACCACCGGGGTTGCCGCCGGCGCCGGAGCCGCCAGTGGGGGCGGCGCTTTCGCCGCCGGTGCCAGTGGAGCCTCCAGTCTTGGCACTGCCAGAATTGCCTCCGGCCGCGCCGCCGGTGCCCGTCCCTCCGCCAGGGCCTGTTGCACCGCCAGAGCTGGTGGCGCCGCCAGAGTTTGCGGCACCGCCAGAGCCCGTGGTTCCACCTTTCGCGGTGGTTCCACCGGTGGCCGAGCTTCCGCCGTTCGAGCTGGTCGTCGAGCCGCCGCTTGCCGAGGTTGTGCCGCCCGAGGCGCTGGTTCCGCCCGAACCGCCATTCTGTCCACCGGTGCCAGCGGATCCGCCCGAGCCCTTGGTAGAGCCCCCCGAGGAGCCGCCCGAGCCGTTGTTACTTGAGGTGCAGCCCCAGGTAAGGAGTGCACTTGCCAACAGTACGCCACGAAGCCCTATCTTGCACACGTCAGCCTCCGATCGATGCTTTGTTAAATGTATCATCCGTCTAACCATCTCCAGGGACTACGGCTTCAGCTTGACCGTGGCCCAGCCGCTACCCGGCATGGGGAACTGGAGCTTCTTGCCGCCGATTTGGACCGTATAGGTGCCCGAGCCGCTGGAGTTGTACATAACGGCCACCAAGCTCCCGTCCGGATTCTTGAACGCGACCGAGTCGCCGCCGGTGGTGCCAACCACCGTGGCGCCCGGAGCCACGTATTGAGAGAGGTGGCGGAACACGTAGTAGGCCGGGGTGGCGGTGACGTTTCCTGAATCAGCCACCAAGAGCGCGTCCTGCTTCCAATCACGAGACGTATCGATACCCAAGCCGCTCTTGTCGAGGACCATGTTCCAGGCGTTATAGGCTGTCACCTTGCCCTTCTTGATCGCGTCCCGGATGTAGCCCCAGCTTTCTACGCCGTACGCCTGGTCATTGGGAGCCTGCGTACTGTTGTATGCGGGCACGCCGGAAGGATTCCACGGGTAGTTGCCGCACTTGTGCTCGGTGGCCCAGATGGGAAGGCCGCTGAACGTCGTGCCGCTGTTTACCGCGTCGAGTATGCCCCATTGCACGCCCACGACCGTGACGTAACCCTTTGCGGTGGAATCGGCGGTGACTGCATTCGCGATGTCGAGATCCGTCCTCTTGACGCCTTCAACCGTGTCGCCATTGTTCGACAGCGTGCCCAGCATGACCTTGACGTTGAGGCTGCTCATGGCCTGCCCCAGCGCCTTGACCCAACTTACGTAGGTGGTCTTGTCCCATAGACACGACGGGTAGTTCTGCTCATAGCCAGGCTCGTTCTGCGGCGAGACGATTTCAATGTTGATGCCCTGATCCTTGTACCCTTGAACGAACTTCGTGTAGTACTGGGCGTACGCGGTCAGCGTCGCAGAGTCGCTGCTCATGCTCCCGCCGTCGTAGTACGACGGCTGCCATCCGGACAGCTTGCCAGCTTGGGTGTTGTTGTACGAGGTCTTCATCCACACCGGAGGCGTCCATGGGCTGGCCCAGAACCTGAGGGCCGGATTCACCTTCTGGGCGGCCTGGATATACGGGATCAGCAAGGTCTTGTCCCTGTTGATCGAGAAGTTGCTCATCGACGTGTCCGCTGGTTGGCGATTGGACCCGGAACTGTTGGCGGCGACGTCGGTCCACGAGCCATCGTCGTCGGTGTAGCGGCTGGTGGCGTAGTCGCTGGCACCCATCGGGATGCGCCCCCAGGCGAAGTTGGCACCAGCGGTGGCGCTGAAAAGCAGCGTCACTGCCTGCGTCTTCATAGTGTCCGAGGTCAGGGACTTCCAACCCAGCTCGTTGAAGGCTCCGCCGAAGCCGTCCCACGTCTGCGCCGGCGAGGTGTCGTTGACCGTTATGGTGGCGCTGCCTGTCACCTCGGTCACCTGCACGTCGGTCTTCCAGTAGGCGCCCGAAGCCGACGTGATCACGACGGTCGATGGGGTTGCTGCGCCGCCAGCACCCGTTGCTCCTCCAGCGCCCGTGCTGCCGCCCGCTTGGCCGCCACCCGTACCGGGAGCCGTGGTCCCCCCGCCGGCCGCGCCACCCGACCCAACCGCGGAAGATCCGCCGGCTGCAGTGCCACTCGCTCCGCCATCTCCGCCACTCGTCGTGCCGCCCTTCGCAGGCGTGCCGCCGGCGTTCCCGCTCGATCCTCCACCCGCGTTGCCGCTCGAGCCGCCCTTAGCGGTGCTGGTCGAGCCGCCGTTCTGGCTGCTGGTCGAGCCGCCGTTCTGGCTGCTATTCGAGCCGCCGTTCTGGCTGCTGGTCGAGCCGCCGTTCTGGCTGCTGGTCGAGCC
>CAZBIU010000498.1:0-4092 GCA_964491625.1 uncultured Myxococcales bacterium | reverse complement strand
TTCCCTACGAAAGTTTCATGCCAACCACACCCAAGATCGCCCAAGTGGATATTCGTGGGCAGCGGCTGGGCCGCCGATCCAAGCTCGACTTGGGTTTGTGCGGTGACGTCCGCGAGACTATCAAGGCACTACTGCCGCTCGTTGAGCAGAAGCCCAACCGCCAGTTCCTCGATGCGATGCTCGAACAGCATGCAGCTACTCAGCGCAAGCTACGCGCGGACGTGGACGCTGGTCGAACGCATCGACCCATCCACCCAGGGTACGTTGTTGCCATGCTCGACGAACTGGCCGGCCCGGAGGCGGTCTTCACTGCTGATACCGGCATGTGTTGCGTTTGGGCGGCACGACAGCTCGGTGCCGCCAAGGGGCGGCGTTTACTGGGATCTTTCGTCCATGGTTCGATGGCCAACGCCATGCCACAAGCCATCGGTGCACAAACCGCCAACCCAGGCCGACAGGTGATCGCGCTGTCGGGCGACGGCGGCTTTGCCATGCTGATGGGTGACATCCTAACACTCGGTCAGCACGACTTGCCGGTCAAGATCGTCCTCTTCAACAACCAGTCCCTGGGCATGGTGCAATTGGAGATGGAGGTCGCCGGGATGTCTCCCTTTGGATGCAACCTGAAGAATCCCAACTTCGCCGCGCTGGCACAGGCCGCCGGCCTCTTTGGCGTGCGCGTGGAGGATCCCGCGCAGGTTCGCCCTGCCCTCAATCAAGCGCTGGCGTACCCCGGGCCTGCGCTGGTGGATATCGTTACCGATTCCAACGCTTTGGCCATGCCGCCTCGAGCGACGATTCAGCAGGCCGCAGGCTTCGCACTGGCAATGACCAAGCTCGCCTTCGGCGGCAAGAAGGATGACGTGCTTGATACAGTCGCGGCCAACTGGCGGGAATTGCTTTGAGTGGCTTCACACAATCGCTGCAAACACGAAGGAGAGCGTCATGTCAAATCCCGAGGAAGCGAACTGGATATGCGCAATAGATGATACGGCGTTGCCAGAAGGGCACATGGCAGCAGCCTATCCAAAGGGCGTGAACGTCCTTCTGGCCCGCATTGGCGGCGATATCTACGCGGTCTCTGGAAAGTGCGCACACCTGGGATGCCCACTGTTCACGGGGAAGCTGGAGGGTTACACAATCACGTGCCCGTGCCACGACTGGCGGTTCGATGTTCGTACAGCAAGTTTCTCGATGCGGCGGAGCTTGGCCTGGCAGTCTTTTCCGCAAAGTCCGAGGCCGGAAGAGAAATCGTCGTGTGCAACTGTGGCGGGACCTACTACGCCGTCCAACGGCGGTGTGGTCACATGAATGCACCGCACCCGAGACGCCGACCTCACGTAAATAGCCTTTCCACCTGTATCCAAACGCAGCTCGACATCGTCAACGAACCGCCAGATTCTGCTCCTGAACGTTGCCCACAGGTAATCGCCGGTGTCCTTTTCGACCCTGCCGCCGAGCGAGATGATCGACTCCTTCGCGCCTTTCCAGGCAGCGCTGGCCTCTCCGGAGAACGCAAAGGGCTCGGTATGCGACTTCTCGTCTCGATACTCGCTGACAATGCAGTTCGGTGTGCCCGGACAGGGGCGCAACTTGCCGCTCACAAGCCCCGTCACTCGAACTCTTCTTGAATTCATGGATAGGTACATGAACGACCCAAGGAAGAGCACCGCGACGGCCGCAATCACATAGACAGCGATTTTCAAGTCCGCCTCCGGTCCTTCATCAGTTACCCAGGAAGCTCCCTAAAGCCATCATAGATCTCGGCTCTGCGCATCCAGATCGCCGCGCCTACTCCCCAGACAACGTTAAGCACCACAGCCAGAAAAGGCATCAACACGCCCACCTTGAGCCCCATGGGCCCCATACCGTGCAAAGGAAACACGACGAACCACGCCACGAGCGTCGGAGCAAGGCCAAACAATGCACCTCTCAACACCACGGAGCCTCTTAGCAACGGCAAGAGGAAGATGACTCCCCAGATACCGCCCCAGGTGACGCCCCAATATAGATGTTGCGGATCCCATTTCGCCGGCGCAGCCATCCCGGCAAGCGCTGTAATCCCGGTAAGGCCGAATAGCCAGAAGAGCAGGGCATTGAGCAGACCGCCCAGAGCGCCCGCTGCAAACACAATCGATAGCCGTGTTGTCATTGGCCTTCCGCGATAAGAGTTTCGAGCCCTTCGAAATGTTCTCTGCCACTTCTGTCAGGGCACGCATGAAATTCCACACCCGCCCCGCCTGCCCCCAGCGTATCCGTGGTGCTCGCCTCGTCGGTCGCACGCGCCGCATCCACCGCGCGTCCCCACGTAACATCCCCCCAGTTCAAGCACAACAAGAATGGCCAATAGCGAAAGTCTCTTCATTGGGTACCGGGCCTTTCGGTTCCTAAATCTCCCCGCAGGTGCTCTTCACTCCAGCATGGCTTGCGCTCAAGCTTTGAGAAAGGTCAGCAGGTCCGTGTTCAGCTTGTCTTTGTGCGTTTCAGTGAGTCCGTGCGGCGCGCCAGGGTAGACAACCAGCTTGGCGTTCTTGACGAGCTTGCACGATCGGAGCGCACTGGCTTCGATGGGCACGATCTGGTCGTCATCGCCGTGGAGAATCAGCGTCGGGACGTCGAGCTTCTTGAGATCCTCGGTGAAGTCCGTCTCGGAAAACGCCTTGATGCAATCGAGCGTGTTCTTGTGACCGGCTTGCATTCCCTGAAGCCAGAACCAGTCAATCATGCCTTGTGAGACCTTCGCACCAGGCCGGTTGAAACCGAAAAATGGGCCACTGGCAAGCTCTTGATAGAATTTGGAGCGGTCGGCGAGTGATCCGACACGGATCCCGTCAAACACATCAATGGCAAGGCCGCCTGGATTGGCCGCCGTCTTCAGCATGAGGGGCGGGACGGCAGACACCAGTGCGGCCTTGGCCAAACGCTTGCTTCCGTGGCGGCCGATGTAGCGAGCCACTTCGCCTCCGCCCGCGGAGAAACCGACAAGCACGGCGTTCTTCAAGTCCAGCGTGTCCATCAGCCTTGCGAGGTCATCGGCATAGGTGTCCATGTCGTTGCCATCCCAGGGTTGACTGGACCGGCCATGGCCCCGACGGTCATGCGCCACACAGCGATAGCTGTGGGACGCGAGAAAGACCATCTGGGACTCCCAACTATCCGAATTGAGCGGCCATCCGTGGCTGAATACAATGGGCTGACCCGAGCCCCAATCCTTATAGTAGATCAGCGTGCCGTCTTTGGTCGTGATCGTGCTCATGTGTGGTGCTCCATTTTGGTATCGCTTGCGTTGCCTGCCTGCGGAATGCATCTTTCGGGCCGGCCGAAGTGCCGAAAACGATTTCAACCATTTGCTCAGCTGGGGCCCACCCGGCCTGGTTGGGCGTGGAGGCGGGAAGGCAAGCGACTCCCAGCACACTCCGTGTCCATCATGTTGATGGATAGAGCCAATCATTGTGACTGATCAGAGGACAGACGAGCCGCGCCAACGTAACCCTGTTGGCTGCTCTGGGCGCCGCTGCAGCATTCGTCAGCCCCGAACGCGGCCGATGAGCGGCGGCTCCCTTTCGCCGCAGGAGGTTTTGCGAACGCGACTCCGCCGAGAACGTCGCTCGCAAACCTTGGAAATGTTGCCGCACCGGCTGTGGTAATTGAGCGCCGAGTGACGACGGCAAATACTGCCCGAGCTGCGTCAATCGACCGGGCGGACAGGACTCAATGATGGAGGGTCTCAGCCCAGTCTCGCGAGAGGCCGGCATGGCGCCTTCTTTCCGACTACAATCGACGGCATGATCGATTCCCTACCCGAGACCGTCGACGACGTGCCCAACCTTTCGGGTAGCGAGCAGGCCATTCGCACCCTCCTGCGGCGGCCGTGTGCGCTGCGGCATGTCGGCAATGGCGTCGACATGGGTCGCATTCGCGCAGGGTTTGCTTGCGCGCTTCACATGCACCAGCCCCTCATCCCCGCGGGCGGCGCCGACCTTCGCAGCGCACACATCATCAGCAACCTCAAGCACATGATGAACAACCCCGGCGAAGGGGACAACCACAACGCCGGGGTCTTTCATTGGTGCTACAAGCGCATGGGGGAAT
>CAZBIU010000497.1:0-4107 GCA_964491625.1 uncultured Myxococcales bacterium | reverse complement strand
ACCGGCGGTGGCGACTGCCCGGGGCTCAACGCGGTCATTCGCGCGGTCACCAAGACCGCCATGCACCAGTACAAGTTGGAGGTTTTCGGCATCGAGGACGGCTTCCTCGGGTTGATTCAAAACCGCCTGCGACCGCTGGCCTGGAACGACGTCTCAAACATCCTCACCCAAGGCGGAACCATCCTGGGAACCAGCAACCAGGCCAACCCGGAACGCTTCGCCATCGAACGCGGCGGCAAGACCGAATGGGTGAACGTCACCGACCGCGTGGTCGACCACGTGCGCGCAAATGAGCTTGACGCCATCGTGTGCATCGGCGGCGACGGCACCATGACCGGCGCGGCCAATCTGATCGCCAACGGCATCAACTGCATCGGCGTGCCCAAGACCATCGACAACGACCTGGAGGGTTGTGAGCGGACCTTCGGTTTCGACACCGCCGTGCACACCGCGGCCGAGTGCTTCGACAAGATTCACACCACCGCCATGAGCCACCACCGCGTGATGGTGGTCGAGGTCATGGGCCGGAACGCCGGGTGGCTGGCGCTGCACACCGGGGTCGCGTCGGGCGCCGACATCATCTTGATCCCGGAAATTCCTTACGATCTGGAAGTCATTGCCGAGGTGCTCCGCCGCCGCAGCAAGAGCGGCAAGCGCTTTTCCATCATGTGCGTCTCCGAGGGCGCCAAGCCCAAGGGTGGCGACGTGGTGGTCCAGCGCCGGGTGGAGACCAGCCCTGACCCCATCCGTCTGGGCGGCATCGCGAACAAGCTGGTGGCCGACATCGAGGAAGCGACCAAGCTCGACGCTCGCGCGACCGTGCTGGGCCACATCCAGCGCGGCGGCTCGCCCACGCCCGCTGATCGCGTCCTGGCCACGCAATTTGGCCACCATGCACTGGAAATCCTCATGCGCGGGGCGCAAGGGCAACTGGTGGTGCAACAGAATGGCCGCCTGGCCGAGGTGCCTATCCAAAGTGTCGCCGGCAAACAGCGCAAGGTTGCGCTCGACGATCCCCTGGTCCTTACTGCCCGCGCGGTGGGTACCTGCTTCGGCGACAGCTAGGGCACCGCCGAGCAGTTTTCGGATTTCTTGTCCGCGCTCCGCACAGCGGACTGGCTATTGGCAATTCTTGCGCAACTCGCGGAAGCGTTCGTCGTCGGGGACCAGCTTTTCAAGCTCGGCGAAGCGGGCGCGGGCACGTTCGTCGAAGCCGAATTCGCACGACCAGCGCGCGTCGGTGTAACTGTGCCAGGCCAGGAACGCGCGCACTTGGCGATCTCGGCTGGCCTCGCCCACCACCCAAGTCGGCAACGGCTGCGCAGCTTCGGGAGACGTGTTCTTGGCGATCGACCATAGATCGCCCGCCGGGCCCAATCCCCGGCGGATCGCGGGGCCAAGCACAGCGTCGGGCTCGATTCGCGTCGGGCGACCTTGGTCGAGATCGGCAAGTGCCGCGAGCAGGTCGCCGTGGCCGCGATAGGCGTCGATCACCGGCACCAGCTCGGACTCGGTTGCGCGGGTGCGATCGGCGTACGCATCGCCCTTCGCGAAAGCCAAGTGCGCCCAGTCGACATCGGGCCGCACACCCTCGACAAAGCGCAGATACCCGACCAGAAATCCAGTCTCGAAGTGGTTGGTGAATAGCGCCCCCCGCGGGGGTAAGCCGTCGAGCAGATCGCGAACCTCGGACTCGGCGGCGCGTGCGTCTGCGAGCCCCGGGTACTTGCTCGGGCTTGGGAAACGCGTGACCGCCGTGAACAGCAGTATCGCCGCGAGCAATGCGCGAGCCCGCCTTAGGCGAAACACGGCTAGCCCTACCATGATCGCAACGCCGGACAACACAGCGATGCACGCGATAGCGGGACCGAGGTAGCCGCGAATGTCCGGGTTGCTGGGGTCGAGCCCGCCGATGAGTGCGGCCAGCACCGACCCCGCCATCGCAAGCAAAACCGCCAGGCCGTGCCTGCGGCTATTCCTTCCGCGCAAGAGAAAGTACGCGCCTGCGGGAGCCACCAGCGTGAACACCGCTCCCAATTCCTCCATGATCATGAAGGGCAAGTCGGCAGGCGAAGCGTTACGGTGCACGATGCCGGTCTTCTCGGCGAAGGTCTTGGCCGAAACCACCCACCATAGGCCAGGAAGGGTTCGGGCGTCGCCCCACAGCACGTTGTCGATTCCGGCCTGCGGATCTCGCAGGGCTGCAGTTCGCAGCGGCAGGTAGGCGTGCACCAGCATCCCTGCCGCGAAAGCCACCAGCGACCAGGCGACGAACCGGCTCCGTCGCGAGGTCCGCAGCAAGAGGGGTAGGGCCGCCACAACGGCACCGAGTCCGGTAAGGCCCGCCACAAGCGAATGGTTGCCGACGCCCAGGCCGATCAGCATTGCGGCTAGCAAAGCCCAGCGGCGGTCGCTCTCGTCGTGCGCGCGCAACGCTGCCCACAGCGCCGCCAGCGAGAGCGCGGTTTGGGTCGCATAGACCTCGGCGCGATTGGCGACGATGACCACCCCCGGCGCAAACGCAAAGGCCAGCGCTGCCGCCGCGGCGATCACTGTGTGCGTCGCCTGGTTGCTGCCTTCCTCTACCACAGTCAGCCGACAGGCTGCGTCGAGGACGAGCAGGTATACCAGCGTCACGGCTAGCGCCCCGGCCACTGCCTGCGAGAGCGCCACCTTGAACGCGACCCCACCCAAAGGCAAGAGGGTGAACAGCTTGGCGAAGAGCAGAGTGGTCTCCTCGCCCGGCGGATGCGCCACGCCGAGGCCGAAGGAAGCCGCGGCCAACTCGGCCGAATCCAGCGGGTAGGCTGCAGGCGTAGCTGCTAGCACGTAGGCCACGAATGCGGCTAGCCCAACCGCAAGCGCCCCCAAGAGCCGAGCTCGCGACAACGGGATCTTCTTCGTCTGCGCTGACACGACATTCCTATGTTACCGTCATGCGCATGCCAGTGGGCGAAATCGCTTTGTCAAAGTTTCCGGTGCTGGTCGTTGACGACGAAAGCGACAACCTGGACGCTTTCCGCTTCACGTTCGGCAAGACCTTCACACTTCACCTGGCCGGCAGCGGCGAGGAGGCGCTGGGGCTGGCGCGCGGGCACGACGTTGCCGTGGTGGTGACCGACCAGCGCATGCCGCGCATGACGGGCCTTGAGCTTCTACGTGCCGTGCGCGACGTGCGGCCCGACGCCATCGGCATCATCGTCACCGCGTTCACCGACGTGGACGTGCTTATCGAATCAATCAATCTCGGTCGCATCTACCGCTACGTGACCAAGCCCTGGGACAGTAAAGAGCTGCGCGGAATTCTTATTCAGGCGGTCGAGCGCTTCCATCTCGTGCGCGAAAACCGCCGCCTGGCCGAGCAGCTATCGCAGTACGCCGGCATCCTGTCGCGCGAGGCGCATAGCGAATTCAACTTCGGCGCCATCGTCGGCGATTCGTCGGCGCTGCGCCAGGTTCTAGCCCGGGTCGAGCAGGTGGCGCAGACGCAGGCCACGGTGCTCCTGCGTGGCGAAACCGGCACCGGCAAGGAAATGGTGGCGCGGGCCATCCACATCAACAGCGCGCGCGAATCGCGCCCCTTCGTGCGGGTCAATTGTGCGGCGCTGGCGCCCGGCGTCCTCGAATCCGAATTGTTCGGGCACGAAAAGGGTGCCTTCACCGGCGCGGTGGCGCGCCGGCCGGGCCGTTTCGAGCTCGCCGATGGCGGGACGCTGTTTCTCGACGAGGTCGGCGACTTGCCGCTCGACGTGCAGGTGAAGCTTCTGCGGGTCCTCCAGGAGCGCGAATTCGAGCGCGTGGGCGGGGTGGAAACCGTGAAGGTCAACGTGCGCCTGGTTTCCGCCACCCACCGCGATCTGGAACGATTGATCAGCGAAGGCAAGTTCCGCGAGGATCTCTACTATCGCCTCAATGTCTTTCCGATCACCATGCCGCCTTTGCGCGAACGACTCGGCGACATTGCGCTCTTGGTCGATCACTTCGTGAGCAAGTACGCGCAGAGCGCGGGCAAGCGCATGCGCGGCGCGGACGCGGCGGCCATTGCTCTTCTTTCTTCCTACCCGTGTGAGTTGTTATTTGGTTAGTTTTTTTAATTTTTGTATCTTG
>CAZBIU010000496.1:0-4130 GCA_964491625.1 uncultured Myxococcales bacterium | reverse complement strand
CGGCGGCGCGGATCATCGCCGGTCCTCCGATGTCGATGTTCTCGATCGCATCTTCCAGCGTGCAGTCCGGCTTGGCGACGGTCTGGGTGAAGGGGTAGAGGTTGACCACCAGCAGGTCGATGTTCTGGATGCCGTGCTCTTTCATCTTCGCCACGTGCGCGGGCAGGCCGCGCCGGCCCAGCAGGCCGCCGTGGATTTTCGGATGCAGGGTCTTGACCCGGCCGTCGAGCATTTCCGGAAAGCCGGTGAAGTCGCTGACGTCCTTGACGGGAATGCCCGCCTCGCGCAAAGCACGCGCGGTACCGCCGGTGGATAGGATCTCGACACCCATTTTTGCCAGACGATTGCCGAGATCGAGGATGCCTTTCTTGTCGGAGACCGAAACCAGAGCCCGAGAGACCTTATTCATACGCGGATATGTACCATAGCTCTGCGCCGGTGCGGGGCTCTCCCATGAGGGCTCCGCGTCACGATCCGCGTTCGCCGACAATCTCGCTTGTCATTGAGTACTTTTTGTCTCAAGAATCAAGTCACCGTAATGGCTGATATCAACACTGGAAAAACGGCGAAGTTGGACATTGCGGGCAAGGTCATCGAGCTGCCCATCGTGGAAGGGACCGAGCACGAGAAGGGCATCGACATCTCGGCTCTGCGCTCCTCCACTGAGCACATCACCCTGGACGACGGTTACGGCAACACCGGCTCGTGCCAAAGCAGCGTCACCTTCATCGACGGTGACAAGGGCATCCTGCGCTACCGTGGCATTCCCATCGAGGAGCTGGCAGAAAGGTCGACCTTCGTCGAAACCGCCTATCTTCTGATCTACGGACACCTGCCCACCAAGCCCGAGCTTCAGCGCTTCTCGCAGCTCCTGACCCAGAACGAGAACCTGCACGAGGACATGAAGTACCACTTCGAGAGCTTCCCGTCGACGGCACACCCGATGGCCATCCTGTCGTCGATGATCAACGCGTCCAGTTGCTATTACCCGGGACTTCTGCAGCGGGCCGGGCGCGACGAATTCGACGTCCACGCCGCGCGCTTGATTTCCCAGGTACGCACCATCGCCGCGTTCTCGTACCGCAAGTCGCGCGGCCTGCCGATCATCTATCCCAAGCCCACCTATCGCTATACGGCGAACTTCCTGCACATGCTGTTCTCGGACGTGTACCAGGACTACGACCTGCGCCCTGAGGTGATACGCGCGCTTGACATCATTTTCATCCTGCACGCCGACCACGAGCAGAACTGCTCCACCTCGACCGTGCGCATGGTCGCGTCGGCGCAGGCCAACCTGTTCGCCAGCGCGGCGGCCGGGGTTTGCGCCTTGTGGGGACCGCTCCACGGCGGCGCCAACCAGGCGGTCATCGAGATGCTGACGGAAATCCACAATTCGGGCGACAACGGATCGCGCTTCATCGCCGGGGCCAAGGAAAAGGGCAGCGGCAAGAAGTTGATGGGCTTCGGCCACCGCGTCTACAAGAACTACGACCCGCGCGCCCGCATCATCAAGAAGGCGTGCGACACCCTGCTCAATGCGATGAACATCGACGATCCGCTGCTCGACATCGCCAAGCGCATGGAAGAGGCCGCGCTGTCCGACGCCTACTTCGTCGAGCGGCGCCTCTATCCCAACGTCGACTTCTACAGCGGCATCATCATGCGCGCGCTCGGCATCCCGACCGAGATGTTCACCGTCATCTTCGCCATCGGCCGCATGCCGGGCTGGATCGCGCACTTCAAAGAGATCCAGGACGACGCCAAGGCGCGCATCTATCGCCCGCGGCAGATCTACGTGGGCCAGCCGCTCAACCACTACGTGCCGATCGAAGAGCGACGGGTGGGGTAAATCACGCCCAAGCCAGCGCGCATTGCAGACCTGGGACTTCGCGACTATCGCGAGACGTGGGCCCTGCAAGGGCGACTGGTAGCCGCGCGCCAGGCGGGCGAGGTGGTGGACACCCTGGTCCTGGTCGAGCATCCCGACGTCATCACGATGGGCCGTTCGGCCAAGCCGAGCAACCTGCTGGCGCCTGGCGACACGCCGGTGATCGCCATCGAGCGCGGCGGCGACGTCACCTACCACGGCCCCGGACAGCTCGTCGCCTACCCCATCTTCCTGCTCGACGAAGACGAGCGCGACCTACACCGACTCTTGCGCAATCTGGAAGGGGCCATCATCCGCACGCTTGCGGACTTCCGTGTCTCGTCCACGCGGCGCGCGGGCAAGACCGGGGTTTGGACCGACGACGGCGCGGGCTCGCGCAAGCTGGCGTCCATCGGCGTGGCAGTGCGCAAGTGGGTCACCCTGCACGGTCTGGCGCTGAACGTGTCGACCGATCTGTCGCGCTTCGCCGCCATTAGGCCGTGCGGGTTCGACGCCGCCGTGATGACCTCGATAGCGCGCGAGCTTGGCCACAGCCCCGACCTGTCCCAGGTCAAAGCGAGCTTGGCGCGGCACCTCGGAGCGGTCCTCGACCGGACCTTCGACAGGACCCGGCAGGACCCGTCGACGGCGCCGGATAATTGGTGCACTATCGTCGGTGTTGACCATGGGTAAAGCTCGTCCGCGTCTTTACGTCCACACAGCCGCGCTCGCGGCGGGCATGTTGAGTCTCGGCATCGCAAGCCCGTCGGCGGCCCAAAACGCGCCGGATCTACCTGCCTCGACGCCGCCCCTTGATCTGGCGCCCGCGCAGTCCCCGCCGCCTACCACACCGCCCCCTGCACCCGCGCCGGCACCGGCCCCGGCGCCGACCTCGACGCCGGCCGAGCTGGTCACCGTGCAAGTGGGAACCCGCGTGACCTTGCGCATCCAGAATTCCGACCTCACCTCACGAAGCAAGCTCAACGACGTCGGCTCGGATGGCGAGGCCGATGCAGTCTTCTGGGGCCAAGTCCACCCGTTCCTGAAGTGGCAGGCGGGCTTTCTGGGCAGCTACGGCGATCCTACCGCAAGCACCACCGCCGCACTCCTCGACCTTGTCGCCAAAGTGGAGATCGCCGATGCATTCAATTTGTGGATCGGACGCATGCCCATGCCTTCCGATCGCGCGAGCCTTTCCACCGTGTGGGCGCTGCCCACCTGGACCCTGCCGGGAACCTACAGCAACTATCCGCTAACCGCGCCGACAGCGTCGCTTCCCTGGCCCGGCCCGCGCTACGGCGCCAACGACCGGGGCGACGGCGTGACCTTCTGGGGGCAGGTGCGCGGCGGAAGGTTCAGGTACTACGTCGGCGCGTTCGACCTCGACCAACTTGCAACAAGTCCCCTCTACACCGCCCGGCTCAACCTAAGCCTGCTCAATCCCGAGCCTGGTTACCGCTCCAGCAGCGGCTACTACGGCACGAAGAACGTCCTCTCGTTGGGAGTCGGCGGCCAACACCGGACCGGTGGCTCGGTGCCGTCGTCGAGTTCCTCCGCCCTTCCGAGCGACTTCAACGAATTGAACGGCGATCTGCTGTTCGAAGCCGGCGGCAGCACCGTCGGGGTTCTGGACCTGGAGGGCGAGGCAGCGAAAGTGTGGGGTGACAACGAAATCGGTAGCTATCAGGTCATGGCGCTGGCCAGCTACCTGGTGCCCATCGACATCGGCATCGGCCGCATCCAGCCGCTCCTGCGCTATCAGCATGCCGGCGCTGGCAAAGCCGAAGGCGCCGCCGCCTTCACCGGCATCGACGCTCAGCTTGGCTACATCATCGACGGTTTCAACGCTCGCCTGCTGGCCGTCTACCAATACGCCAAGCTACAAGGCCGCACCGAGAACGCAATCCTCTTCGGCCTGCAGCTCCTGTCGCACGCGAAGTAGGTGCGGTCGGAGAAGAAGTGCGCCGCCCGATCCGCATCTTTGCCGGCGCGTTCATCGCCTTGCTGGCGAGCGGACTGCTGCTCGACACTTTCACAATGGGCGGCAGGAGTGGCGTCGGATTCCCGTTTGCATTCCTCGATTGGCCGCGCGCGCTCCCGCCGATCCCCGGCGTTTCCAGCGCCGCGGGACCATGGCATTTTACACCGCTGGCACTGCTGGCCGACCTGGGGGTTTGCCTGGTGATCAGCCTGCTCGTGGAAGGTCTGGTCCGCGGCGTACACGCCCTACGCGGGCGCCGGTAGCGACCCCTCGGAAAGGCGC
>CAZBIU010000495.1:0-4140 GCA_964491625.1 uncultured Myxococcales bacterium | reverse complement strand
GCCGAGCTCGCCACCGCCCTCAAGGAGAAAGACGCGCTCAGCCAGGAGAACGCCAAGCTCAAGGCACAGGTCGACGACCTGACCAAGCAGATCAACGATGTGAAGAAACAGATGCTGCTGGCCAGAGAGCACGGCAAGGACTACGAGAACAAGGCCGGTGCGCTCGCGGCCGACATGGAAAACCTGCAAAAGCGCCTCGACGAGCTGGAAAAGCAGAAGAAGATCGCCGAAGAGCGCGCGGCCATGTTCCGCTCGCTGGTCGACAAGCTGCGGTCCATGGTGGACGCCGGCCAGATCAAGGTCCAGGTGCGCAATGGCCGCATGCTGCTGGTGTTGCCGAACGATATTCTGTTCGACTCGGGCAAGACCGACCTCAAGCCGGAAGGCAAAGACGCCATCGCCAAGGTGGCCAAGATTCTCGCGACCATGGATCGCCACTTCCTGGTGGCCGGGCATACCGACAACCTGGCCATCAAGACCAAACGCTTCCGTTCCAACTGGGAGCTCTCTACCGAGCGCGCCGTGGAGGTCGTACGCCTGCTCATCGACAGCGGCATGAAGCCTAGCCAACTGGGCGCGGCAGGCTACGCGGAATTCGATCCGGCTGCCAGCAACGCGACGCCGGAAGGCCAGGCGCAAAACCGCCGCATCGAGATCGTGGTCGAGCCTAACCTGTCCGAGCTGCCCAGCTTGGAAGGAATCGTCGGCAAGTAACAACGCGGCCGTGGCGCCGGTCGGGTTAGACTCGGCGCCGCAGCCCATGCCATGTTCAAGAAGCGCGACGTATCCATCCATTTCGTAGGCATCGGCGGTATCGGCATGTCCGGCATCGCCGAGGTTCTTTTGAACCTGGGATACCAGGTTTCGGGATCCGACCAACGGGAGACCGACGTGACCCGGCGTTTGCAGGGGCTCGGTGGTCGCATCTTCGTCGGGCATCGCGCGTGGCAAGTGGCAAGCGCGGACGTGGTGGTGATTTCCAGCGCGGTGAAGCCCGACAATCCCGAGGTCGCGGCCGCGCGACAAAGCGGCATCCCTGTCATTCCTCGCGCCGAAATGTTGGGCGAGTTGATGCGGGTCAAGGACGGGGTCGCGGTCGCCGGCTCGCACGGCAAGACCAGCACCACCACCATGGTGGCCACCATCTTGGCCCACGCGGGCCTCGACCCGACGGTGGTGATCGGCGGCAAGGCCAAGGTGTTCGGGTCGAACGCGCGGCTCGGGCAGGGCGAAGTGCTGGTGGCAGAAGCCGACGAATCGGACGGGTCGTTTCGCCATCTCGTGCCCATGGTCGCGGTGATCACCAACATCGACCGCGAGCACATGGACCACTACGGCGACGAGGCCGCCTTGCGCACGGCCTTTCTCGATTTCGCCAATCACGTTCCCTTCTACGGCGTGGTCGTGGTGTGCGCCGACAACCCGAACGCCGCCGGACTTTTGCCCGACCTTTCCAAACGGCACGTGACCTACGGACTCTCCGCAGGCGACTACCGGGGCGAGATTCTCTCCGCCGACGCGCAGGGCACGCGCCTCAAGGTCTCCGTGCGTGGCAAGTCGCGCGGCGAGGTGCTGGTGCGCATGCCCGGCATCCACTACGCGCAAAATGCGCTGGCGTCGCTGTGCGTGGCCGATGTCTTCGATGTTCCCTTCAAGGCAAGCTGCGAGGCTTTGGCCGGTTTCGGCGGCGTGGACCGGCGATTTTCGGTGCGCGGCGAGGTGGCAGGCGTCCTGGTCGTCGACGACTACGGACATCACCCGACCGAGATGGCCGCGACCATCGCTGCGGCTCGGCTTTTCGGCCGCCGCCTCCTGGTCGCCTTTCAACCGCACCGCTACTCGCGCACCAAGGACTTGATGAGAGAGTTCGCGCCCGCGCTGGCCGGCGCCGACGAAATCGTGCTCACCGACATCTATCCCGCCGGCGAAGCGCCTATCGCGGGCGTCGACGCGCAGGCGCTGGTGCGCACGTTTCCCCTCGGGGCGAAGCTGACCTACGCGTCGAGAAAGCAGCTCGCCGAGCATCTTGGCGCGCGGCTGCGAAAGGGCGACTTGCTGCTGACCCTCGGGGCCGGTGACATCACGACCGTGGCCACCGAAGTGCTGGCGACGCTGGAACGGGGCGGTTAAGAGACAGGGGCGGCTGACCAGTGCTACTACTCGGCTACCCACGCCGGCGCCGAGCTGGACCTACTCGCCGTGGCTGGCGCACGAAGGCGCGGCTTCGAGATTAAGCGAACGGTAGCGCCCAAGGTGACGCCATCCATGCGAGACACCTTTCCCATGGCGAAGAACATCCGGGCCGTCAGCCTTCATCAGATAGGCGCGATTAGGGAGATAGGCGCGATTAGGGAATCGATGAAATGATTGCGCGTCGGGTAACTAGAAATTTGCTGCTTGCTTGATCTCGGGCGATGGTCGAGGTGTGCGCAAAGATGGCGAGAGAATCGGCCGTGCGCGCCCCGGACGGGCGTGGCTAGCATCCGTTTGCCCGGGTTGGAGGCGGCGGTGAGCGCGCATCCCGCAACCCTCGACGTGGAAGCGCCCAGACGGAATCTCCTCCGTCGGAGGCGCTCGAATCGTCGGGTGGCGGTTCAGCGCAAGAGCTTGCTGACCATGGTGGGCGACGGCTGCGCCAAGTTGGGGCGCGGCGTCGCTAGGGCCGCGCGGGTGACTGCCAAGGTGCTTCTTTTCCTGGGCGTGACTGCCGTCTGCGTCTGGGGCGGGCGCTGGGCCGTCAAGCACGTGGTCGATTCGCCGCAGTTTCAGGTGGCGCGCATCGAATTTTCGCCCACCCCGCATCTCGGCCAGGCCGAGCTCGTGGGCTTGGCCGGGGTTAAGATCGGCGACAAGCTGCTCGGCATCGACACCGACGAGGTGGCAGCCCGCATCGCCGCACAGCCCTGGGTCGCGAGCGTGCGCACCAGCAGACAGCTTCCGTCGACGCTGGTCATCGAGGTGACCGAGAAGCGCGCGGTCGCGGTGGCAGCGCTGTCAGGGCTTTACCTGGTGGACGAGAGCGGATGTCCCTTCAAGCGCGCGACCATGGACGAGGCGGACGGGCTTCCGGCACTGACCGGGATCGAGCGCGCCCGTTACGCCGAGATGCGCGACGCCAGCGAGGCCGCCTTTCGTGAAGCCATGACGGCGCTTGCCGAGTACCGCAGCAGGCCCGGTCGTCCGGTGGTGGGCGAGGTCAACATCGATCCGTCATTCGGATTTTCGCTCTTCCTGCTCGACGGGGGCGCCGAGATCCGCCTCGGCCGAGGAAATTTAGGCAAAAAATTGGCGCAACTCGATCAGATCTTCGATGCTGTGCAAACCCATGCGGGTGGACTCGCCGCGCTCCGAATCGTGCATCTCGATCTTCCGGAAAGCGGACGCGTGCCCGTGCTGTTCCGCGACGGCGACAAGGCTCCGCAGGATCCTGCGAAACCAGCCGCCGCCAAACTAGCCAAGAACTAAATCGCGCAAACCCAAAGCAGAGAACAAGACATGGCCAGACGAAGCTCCGACATCATCGTTGGACTCGACATCGGCACCACCAAGATCGCTGCCGTGGTGGCGGAGATGGGCGAGAACGGTCTCGATATCATCGGCATCGGGACCCACCCGTCGCGGGGACTCAAGAAGGGCGTCATCGTGAACATCGATTCCACGGTGGCGGCCATCAAACAGGCGGTGCTGGAAGCCGAAGGCATGTCGGGTTGCGAGATCTCGCAGGTCTACGTGGGCATCGCGGGCGGCCACATCAAGGGCATCAACTCCACGGGCACGGTCGCGGTCAAGGACAAGGAAGTCCGCGCCAGCGACGTGGCCAAGGTGTTGGAGCTGGCGCGCGCCATTGCGTTGCCGGTGGACCGGCACATCGTCCATGTGCTGCCGCAGGAATACAAGATCGACGGCCAGGACGGCGTACGCGAGCCGCTTGGCATGTGCGGCGTGCGCCTGGAGGCACGGGTTCACATCGTGACCGCCGCCGCGGCGGCCATGCAGAACGTGATCAAGTGCTGCAGCCGGTGCGAGCTGGAAGTCCTCGACATCGTGCTCGAACCGCTGGCCTCGGGCGAGGCCGTGCTGGAAGAAGATGAGAAGGGCCTGGGCGTGGCCCTCGTCGATATCGGCGGCGGCACCACCGAT
>CAZBIU010000494.1:0-4193 GCA_964491625.1 uncultured Myxococcales bacterium | reverse complement strand
CGGCGCCGATTTCGTCGCCGCGGGCCGGCCCCACGCCCACGAGCTTGTGCTGTCCAATTCCTTCGGGTTCGGCGGCACCAACTGCTGTGTCATCTTCCGAGGCATCTGACCGTGCGCGCACCCGACTTCAAGACCACGCTGCTGGAAAAGGATCCCCGCTACGTCCGCGATTCCGTCGGCGGGCTGGTTTGGCACCGGGTTTCCCATCGCGTGCTGTTCGCGGATACCGACCGAACCGGCGTCGTGTACCACGCCAACTACTTCCGCTTCTTCGAGCTAGGCCGATCGACCCTGCTGCGCGACTCGGGCTTTCCCCTGCGTCAGGTCGAGGCTGACGGCTACGTCTATCCGATCTTCCAGCTCGGTTTAGACTTCTTCCGACCCATGGACTACGACGACCCGATTTGGGTCCACACGCGCTTTCGCGACCTGCACGGCGTGCGGGTAGATTTCGACTACCTTGTCACCCACGCCGAAACCGGCCTGGTTCTGTGCAAAGGCTTTACCCGCCATTGCGCCGTGAACCGCAAGGGCCGACCCGTCGCGGTCGATCCCGTCACCGTCGGCATCTACCGGCGCTTTCCGACCTGAGGCCCAGCGCGATGCTGCCCACCACCCTCGCCGTGAGCCTGCCCGAGATGGCGAACCTGGACGACCACTCGATTTCCGGAAAGGTCATCGTACCGGCGGTCGAAATCCTGGATTTTCTCCTTCGAGCCATCGACCAGAGGGGCATCCAGTTGGGCGCCCCGCTTACCATGCGCGACGTGAGCTTTCCGCGCTTCCTCCCGGCCGACGAAATTGCGCGCTGCCGGTTCGAAGTGGCGCTGGAGGAAACAGCCAGCGGAGTCCGCACCATCTTCTCGTCGAAGATCGCCCTTGCGAATGGGATTGAACGGCAGCGCGTTCACGCCGTGGTCACCTTCGGCGGGACCGTGGCGCCGCCACCGGAACCACCCGCCGAGTCCGAGAGCGACTACCGAGTCGCAGCCGAACGGGTCTATGCCGAATTGGTTCGCTTTGGATCTCGCTTCCGCAACCTACGTGGGACCGTTCGCCTTGCCCAAGGCGCCGCGTGGGCCGAGGTCGAATCGCCCACCCCGCCTCACCAGAACCCGTCGCGGGCCGGCTGTCCCTACCTACTCGACAGCGCGATGCACCTGGCGTGCGTCTGGGGCCAGCGCTATGCAGGCATGGTGGCATACCCGACCGGATTTATCGCCCGCACCATCTTCTGGCCCGTCGCACACGGCAGGCGCCATTGCACCGTGGTTCCCCGCGCCCGGGAGCCGCGCCGCCTTACCTTCGATCTGTGGCTCACCGACGACGCCAACCATGTGTGCGATGCCATCGCCGGTCTTCAGATGTCCCCCATCGCCAAGAGCGCACCCCCGCCCGCGTGGATCGCCATGGCTCGCTCAGCGGAGATCGCCAGATGACGGACGACATCGACCTCGATCGTCTGATCCCCCACCGCCCACCCATGCGCATCGTCGAGGGCGTCAAGTCCTTGGGCGACTTGTCCATCGAGAGCGTTTGCACGGTCCGCGATTCCTGGCCGACCGCGCGCGACGGCCAAGTACGGACCGTCCTCCTGGTCGAGCTTATGGCGCAGACCGCAGCAATACTGCAAGACTGGCGCGAGCGTCACGAGAAGGTGATCGGCGAAGGCGGATTGCTGGTCGGCATCCCCACCGCGAAGCTCGCCAAGCCCTCGATTCCAGTCGGAACCAAGCTCTCTTGCACCGTGCGCATCAGCCACGGCGTGCAGTCGTACCTCGCGTTCGACGGAGAGGTGCGCGACCAAGCCGGCGCGCTCCTGGTCGTGGGATCCGTCCAAGCCTTTCGGCCAGAAGAACCAGGAAAGACCGGAGCAGAAGCATGAATGAGCCCGCAGCGGATCGGAGACCCCTTGCCATCGTTACGGGCGCCAGCCGAGGCATCGGCCGCGCCATCGCCGTCGAGCTCGCCGCGCACGGACTACACGTGGCGGTGAACTTCAAAAGCAACCAGGAGGCCGCAGAGCAGACGCTGGCGCAGATCGAGGCGGGAGGCGGAAGCGGCGAGCTTTGCCAGTTCGACGTCACCGACGAGCCTGTGGTCACCGCTGCGCTGTCCGCTCTTTTCGCCAAACATCAACATATTGCAGCCCTGGTGAACAACGCGGGCATCGTGGCGGACGGGCTTTTTGCCATGATGCCGAGCGCCGACTGGCGCAAGGTCACCGACACGTCGCTGGGTGGCTTCTTCAACGTCACCAAGCCGGTGATTCAGAAGATGATCACGCAAAAGAAGGGCAGCGTGGTCACCATTTCCTCGGTGTCGGGCCTGGTCGGCAATCGCGGCCAGGCCAACTACGCCGCGGCCAAGGCGGGCCTGATGGGCGCGAACCGCGCGCTCGCCTCCGAGTTGGCTCGCATCGGCATTCGCGTGAACGTGGTCGCGCCCGGCCTGGTCGAGACCGACATGACCAAGGATCTGCCCGCCGACATGGTCAAAAAGATGATTCCGATGGGACGCTATGGAAAGCCCGAAGAAATCGCCCGCGTGGTGCGCTTCCTGTGCTCGGACGACGCCTCGTACATCACCGGGCAGGTGATTTCGGTCAACGGAGGCATGGTCTAGTGGCGAAGCTGACGTGGGGTCTGGTCTGCGCCGTCGTTCTGTCGGCCGCGCCCGCTTTCGCGGCGCCGTGGTTCGCCGACTGGGACGGCATCCGCAAGGCGGCGGCCACGGTCAAGAGCGTCGAGGCCGATTTCGTGCAGACCAAGAATCTCAAGCTTCTGAAGAAGCCCTTGGTTTCGCGTGGGGTGATGGCGTACCGGCGGCCGAGCGATCTGCGTTGGGAATACCAGAGCCCGTTAGAGACCCTGCTGGTGGTCCATGCCGGGAACGTCCAGCGATTCCTCAAGCACGGCGACGGGTGGGTGACCGATTCCAGCGCCAAGCTGGAAGCGATGAAGGTCGTGCTGGGCGAAATCAATCTTTGGCTCGACGGCGATTTCGCGGCCAGCAAGACCTTCAAACCGGAATTGCACCCGGCCAAAGGCGGCGAGCCAGCCCATGTGGAGCTGGTTCCCATCGATCCATCTCTTTCCAAGATCATATCCCGCATCGCCATCACGTTTGCCGAACGTCCCGGCACGGTAGGCGCTATCGACATCTTCGAGGGGAACCAAGGCGTCACCCACATCGCGTTCGAGAACCCGCGCTACGATGGCGCGATTCCAGACCAGCGCTTCCTTCCGCCACGCTGATGCTTCGACCTGTCCTTCTCTCGCTGCTTCTTGCCTGCGTCGCGTGCGCGCACCTGCCCACGCTGACGCCGGTCAAGGACGATGCCAAAGCGGTCACCCAGCGCTGCCGCGCGGCGTTTCCGCACCAACCTTGGCGCGCCACCCACGCCATCTTCGCCACCCTGCCCTTCGGCAACTACAGCGGCCTGGTGGGCGTCACCGCAGCCGGCCCCGAAGGCTTGCGGGCCGTCTTGCTCTCGCCTGAGGGCATCAGCCTCTTCGACGGTCTGCAAGACAACCGCAACCCCCTCGATCCCAAGCTACAGACCGACCGTGCGGTTCCGCCTTTCGATAGCCCGAGCTTTGCCGGCGCCCTGATGGCCGACATCGGCCACGCATACTTGCCGCCGGCCGGCGAACCCACGGCGATCGGCACCTACGGTACCGGTGAAACCGTGTGCCGTTGGATTCCCGAAAAGGGCGAGACCACAGACGTGCAGCTTGGGCCCGACGGGCCGAGGGTCATTCGCACCTTCGTTCGCATGCACATGAGCCGCGAGATCTTCCTTCTGGGCACGCCCGGCGGAGGCTTCTTCCCGGTCATCGTTCTGACCGTGCCAGGAGCAGGCGGCTATCGCCTCGAAATGCGCCTGGTCGACCATGAATGAAGGGACGTTCCAGCCGTGTTAGCGTTGCCGAATATTCAGCCCAGGAGTCGCCCGTGAAATTCCGCCTGATCTATCCCAAGTGGTCAAAACTCTCCGGACAGACGGAGTTTCACCTGCCGCCGCATGGCCCGGTGGTGTTCGCGGCCACCGTGCCCGCGGACATCGAGCTCGAATTCATCGACGAAAACGTACAGCCCCACAGCTTCGACGAGTCGGTCGATTGTGTCGGCATCTCGATGATGCTCACCAGCCAGGTCAAGCGCGGCTGGGCCATCGCCGACGAATACCG
>CAZBIU010000493.1:0-4249 GCA_964491625.1 uncultured Myxococcales bacterium | reverse complement strand
TGGGAGCGCGATCGCCCAGCGAAGGTATCGCCAGCTCAAAAGGCGAGTTCTGCGCAATGAATTGCGAATCATGGAAATCCTCCTGTCGAGCAGCCGACGTACGGTTCTCCCTCGACGACGTACCTCACAGCAAGATACGGGCCGATGGAACCATAAGAAAACGTCCGAGATATTGGTGTCTTCTATTTGTCTCGCCAGAGGGCGTGATGGCGGCGATCTGCGCTTGAATGTCCGCAGTCGTGTCGGCCCCGACGGGGACCTCCACGCCGGCGGTCACCGCGCACGAGCCCGCTTGGGGCGACGAGAACACCTTCAGTCCCCAGTGCAGGAATGGCGGCTAATTGTGTCATACCTGTGCTTGTCCCGCGACTGCGCTGGGCCTTACCAGAATCTTGCGAAGGTTGGCAAGTTGCTGGCGAAGGGTCTGGCGAAGGGCAGGTTCTCGATACCCAGCTCGGCGCGCGTCCGGAGGAGAGAGCGTCGCACGGCGGGTAGGTGCAAGCCGGACTGAAGCTGGACTCGCAGTTGGCGCCCAACAAGCTGGCTGCCGAGTTGGCCAGCGCGCCTCGAGCCCAGCGGCGTGCTGACCGGGTCGGCCCGGGGAATCCACGAACGCCCGCGCCAGTCTGTGACATACTTGGCGCCGTGCCCGCGACGCTCAGTCCGCGTAAAGGTCATCGACTTCTGGCTGCTGCCGGTTTTGCGACGCTCCTCTCCTGCGGCGGACGGACAATGCCACTCGCTCGCGGTGGTGCACCGGCCGCCGGAGGAGCACCGAGCACCGATGGCTCGGGAGGCACCGGAGGTGTCGCATTGATCTCCGCTGGGGGAAGTGTCGGCGGCGCCGACGCGTTCGCATCCCACGACACCGCCGCGGGCGGAGCGGGCGGTACTGGCGGCGCGGGCGGCGCTGGTGGCGCTGGTGGCGCTGGTGGATCGATCCCCAGCGGCGCGGACGCAGTGGTGCTGCCGCCGGGCATGTGTCCTCTGCTGGCTCCATCGCTGCCCACGTACTACTCCGGGGATCCTGGTTTCCCTTGTCCCGAAGGTTTGCCGGCCACGGTGGCGAAGCCCGACTTTCCACCCTGTGCACGTTCGCTGAATCAAGAGGTCCAGTGCATCTTCCCGGCGCCCGACATTGAGGGCTCCGAGTATCGGTGCATATGTCTTGGTTACGACAATCCCTCTTGGAATTGGTGGACCTGCTATGAGGAGTCCTGCAATCGTCGGCGCGATGCCTGCGTGGCGGGATTTGAGCCGGAGGGGCAGCAGACCGTGCAGCTTTCGAGTCCGTGCGCCGAGCGCCAACTGACCGCGTGCGATGCGCCCACCAACGAGACGTCCCAGGAGGCACTCGATTCAACCATCTTCAGAATCTTTTTCAACTGTGGGGCCGAATGCTGGTTGGGAGGAACCATCGCGGTGTATTTCGAGGGCGGCTGTGCCACCAGCTTCGTTCTCGGCCACGACGAGAGCTTGGATCCCGCCCCCTGGTTTTCGCAGGCACAGATCGACGACGTGAGTGCGTGTGTAAAGCAACAACTGGAGGCCGTGAGCTTCGACTGCGTCCAGAATTTCGCGTGCGCAAGAGCCGGCATCGGTGGAATTCCGATGCTGTGCGAGTTCGGCCCGGACTGATGATGCAGAAGTCTTTGCGCGGATAAGGACAATTCCGAGCTTCGCCACCAGCTTTATGTCGTTCATGGGGCTGTCCCGAAACGATGCATCCAGCCGGGCGAATGCTGGCGAACGGCAGACAAGCACGATGCCTAACGGTGCCTAGGGTCTCGTCCTCCGCGCAATTCGCCCCATCTTGCTACGTCCCGCAGCGATTTTGGACGTGCGTCGTAACTCGTCAATTGCTCGTAATGTTGGGCGTGTATTTGTTTGCGGTCGGGTCCTTCAACCACGTCCAGATGTCATCCGGCGTCCAGGTGCAGGGACACCCGGGCGAGCAGTTGCCGTGGGGGTATTGTGAGGTGACGTTCGCGCATTCATCGTAGAGGCTCGAGCTGCCATCCGTGGTGGCATTGCCGTGTCCCGCCTGATCAGCGCACCAACGGACTGCGCCCTTCGAACAGGTGTAATTCGTGCAGACGTGGCCTCCCGGGTTTATGTATTTGCCGGGCGTAGGCGGTTGAGTAGGCTCCTGCGAGACCGTTCCGGTCGCCGATGCGGCCACATTTCCGCTTTCTGATGTCCATCCCGTGCATCCATCGCGGCTAGTGAACCAATTGCGGACAGTCTGCGAATCGGCAAATCCACATGTGGTGTCTGTTAGGCCGGCCTTTTGCCAGATGTCGATAGGGTCGTTGTTTGGGCAAGTTCCCTCGACGAGAAAGCTGCATGCTTCGAACATCACGGCCGCTCGGAATTTATAGCCGACTGAATTCGTGGTGGTATTCGCGCGGCTACACGCCAGGGCATGGCTCATTCCACCACCGTAGCTGAAGCCGCTGGTGATGATGTTAGACATGTCGACACAGTAATTGGTGGAGATCGTCTTGACCATGTCATCCGTGAACGCCAGGTCCCCCGTGCCCCACCCGCCGCCGCTCCATTCCGGAGCGACGAAGATCGCACCATTCTTCGACTCTCTCTGCAGTCCCCAATAGGCCGTGAAGTACCCATTCGCTCCGCCGGTGTCCATGCCGTCTGCGGTCTCGCCGTTCCCATGGAAGGCGAAGATCAACCAATAGGGACGGGTGTTGTCGTAGTTGTCCGGAAGCCTCAGGGCGAAGTTTCGCGTCTGGCCGCCGCTCGTAATGGTCACCCAGCCGCCCTTGCCGGTGCCGAGGCTCGGCCCGCCCGCCGTGGCAGTGGCACTCTCGTTCGGAACCGTCCCGAAGGTCAGTGTCGAGGTCTTACTGCAACCCGCGCTGGGCACCGCAGCCGCGCTAGTGCCTCCCCCTGCGCCGGTAGTCCCTCCTGCGCTCGCACCGCCGGAACCGCTGCTGGTGGAACCAGCCGTCCCTCCGGTGCTGGTCGTCGGGCTAGTGCCCCCTTGGCCTTGGGTGCCTCCGCCCGACCCGGATATCTTGCCACCAGACGACGAGGTCGTGTTGCCACCGGACGAGGATGGCGGGGAACCACCTGCGTCGCTCGCGCCGCCACTCGCGGCTCCCCCTATGCCTCCTTGGCTACCGCCTAATCCTAGGGTGCCTCCGCCGGGTCGGGATGTTTGGCCACCCGACGATAAAGTCGTGGAACCACCCGCGCTGGTGGCACTGCCTCCTGCGGATTTGCCTCCCCCCACTTCGCCTCCGCTTCCGAGCTTTCCACCGCTGCCCGAGCCGCTTCCGCCGCCGGATCCGGTGGGGTTATTCGTGCATGCGGCCGCCACAAGGGCAAGGAAATACACGGGAAATCGTACCAGCGCTCGAGAGCGCCACTCGCGGACAGATGTTGGACTGTTGTTCATTTCTGAGATCCTCAAGTGCGACCGGCCAGGTTGTTCGTGCCAACCCGACGCCGAAGCGACGCCGTCATCCTGATAGACCAGGCTGCCGGGCACTTCGGTTCAGCAATCGCAAGTGCGTGTGTCCTTTTCTAGACCGAGCGGGACTGCCTATGCCGCTGGGCTCTGCGCGCTATTCGGCATCTAGGCGCGGTCGACCTCGCAGTGCTCGCTGATCCCGCGATCCACGACGATTGCCTCCAGCCAGATCGCCAATCGGACACGTTGGTACTCGCCGCCGTTGCGGCCGGCGGCGGTGCGACGCCGGATGAGGTCTTTCATGGACGACGTCCCGCCAACCCCCGCAGACGCTTTGAGCCGCTCAGAGTAGGCCATATTTCGAAGGTCGCATTTCGTGGAATTGCCGCTTTTGAGCAAATCCAGCAATCGACATTGTCCCACTGCTGATGTTCGAATGAATCGACTCATTCGGCCGGGCGTCAGCCGCCGCCTCCAGCCGCGCTCTCGGCAGAGCGACCGATGCATGAAAACGCGTAAGCGCATCCTATTCGGACGCGTTGACGCTTAAGAGCATCGCTTTCAGGTGTACGAAAGCACTGCGCGGTAGCGGACCTTGCCCTGCGCGAGGCGCTCGCGAACTTCGTTCACCTTGCTGATCGGATAGGTTTCGAGCACCGGCTTGACCTTGCCCGACGCAACCAGTGCGAGGGCTTCGACGAGATCGCTGCGCTCGTCCTGGCTCGATCCACGGACCTGACGTTGGCCCATGAGCAACGCCATGGGATCGAGCGTGATGGGGCCATCGGTGGTCACCCCCATGCTGATAAGCCG
>CAZBIU010000492.1:0-4250 GCA_964491625.1 uncultured Myxococcales bacterium | reverse complement strand
CGCGCAGGCCGTCGAGTCGTCGAGCGCTCTCAAGGCCGCGCGGGCGCGCGCGCGCGGCAGCGAGGACCAAGCCAAGAGCATGCGCGGGCGGCTCTTGCCGTCGGTGAATCTGTCGGACGAGTGGCAGCGGTGGGATTCGCGATTCTACTTTGCACTCCCCAGCATGCCTGAGCCACTCACTGCGCGCGATCTCAGCACCAACACCTTCGTCGCCGCCATCGGGCAACCGCTGCTCGGGCTTCTGCATCTGACCTCCGACCAGACCGCGCTTTCCACGTCGGCCGAAGCTGCCGAGATGGACGTGCAAACTTTGGAAGCCAATCTTCGCGTCGCCATCCGCACCCAGTTCCTGCGCATGTTCGAGGCGCGCGCGCTGGCCGGCATCGCGCGGGCGTCGCAGGAACAACTGCGCGAACAGCAGGCCGTGGCCAAGGAAAAGCTCGCAGCAGGCGTGCTGACGCCGGCCGATGTCCTGCGCCTGGACGTGGCAGCGGCCAATGCGCGCCAGCAGGAGATCCAAGCCCTGGCCGCCGAGCAAACCGCGCGGTCCGGCCTTCTGGTCGCGCTCGGCCGCGAGCCCAACGATGCAGGCATCGGTTTCATCGAGCCGGTCACGCCCGAAAGCGCCGACGAGCATGACACCCCGCTGGCGCCGCTGGTGGGCAAGGCGCTCGTGCAGCGAACCGAGCTTCAGAGCGCCGGGCTCCTAACCAAGGCCGCGGACGCCAATGCGCGCGCGCATACCTTCCGACTGTTGCCCGACCTCGACCTTGAAGCCGCCTACATTCACAGCAGCGGCCAATTGTTCGTCAAGCCTGATTCAGCCTTCATCGGCCTCAAGGCGGGCTGGCAGATCTGGGACTGGGGCGCGGACTGGTACCAACATCGTGCGGCCAACGCGCAAGCCGATGCGGCCCGCTTGCAAGCCGACGAAGCTCGTCGCCAAGTGGAAACCGACGTGGCGGCCAAGCTCGCCGACGTGCGCGCCACGGCCAGCGCGCTGGAAAGCGGGCGCACGGCCATCGGCAGCGCCGAAGAAGCCTATCGAGTGACCACCGTGCTCCTCGCCGCCGGTAGCGCCAACACCACCGACCTGCTCGACGCGCAGTCGGCCCTCACCCAGGCGCGGCTGAACTTCGCGCGCGCCCGTTACGAATACGCGCTGGCCCGCATGGGCCTTGCGCGCGCCCTGGGCGAATAGATCACGACGGCTTGGGGCGGACGTGGGTTCCGAGCAGGTCGGCCAGCTCCGCCATGGCAAAAGGCTTGCTGATGCACCCGGTGAAGCCGAAGCTTTGCGGCCGTGCCATCGCGGGATCCTCGGCGTAGCCGCTCGCAACGAACACCGGCAGATCCTTGTCGATCTCGCGAATCATCGCGACGGCCTCCTTGCCGCCCACGCCGCCCAGGATGGTAAGGTCCAAGATCGCGGCTACGATCTTGCGTTCGCCCTGCGCGTCGCTGCGAAACACCTCCACCGCGCGGCTAACGCTGTCCGTGTTCACGGCGGTGTAGCCAAGCGACTTGAGCATCCGGGCAAACACGTCCCGCACCACCTCTTCGTCGTCCATCACCAAGACCTCGCCGCGCCCCGGACGCCGTTCCTGGACCGGCGCCAAAGGTGTCGCGCTCTGGTTGGGAAGCGCGGGCAGATACACGTTGAACGTGCTACCGGCCCCGGGCTGCGAAACCACGTCGATGACGCCTCCGTGGCGCTTCACGATGGAATAGCTGGTCGCGAGCCCTAACCCCTGGCCCTGCGCCTTGGTGGTAAAGAACGGATCGAAGATGCGCGCCAACATATCGGGCGGCATGCCGGTGCCGTTATCTTCAAAGGTCAGTTTGACGTAGTTCCCGTTGCGAAGAATCGCATGCTCGCCTTCGTCTATCACGACGTTGCGCGCGGCGACCTTGAGTGCACCGCCGTTCTTCATCGCCTGCTGGGCGTTGATGACGATGTTGTCGATGACCTGGCCGACTTGGTTCCGGTCGAAGTCGGACACCCACAATCCCGGCTCGACGTCGAACACGCAGGACACGTTGGAACCGCTGAGCGCGAAGCGGACGGTCTCCTGGATGAAGGGAACCAGCGAGCCCACCTTCTTGGCCGGCACACCGCCCTTCGCGAAGGTGAGCAACTGTTGGGTCAGCCCGCGCGCACGGTCGATCACGCTCGACGCCCTGGTGAGGCAGTCCTTCACCTGCGGATCCGCGGTGTAGCTGCTTGCCATGTCGATGTTGCCGAAAAGGCCCACCAAGAGGTTGTTGAAATCGTGGGCGATGCCACCGGCCAGAAGGCAAAGCGCATCCAGCTTCCCGGCTCGCAGAAGCTCACTCTCGCTTTGCTTGCGTCGCGTGATATCCACCGCGAACCCGCAGCAGTATTCCTTGCCTTCGAACCTGACCAAGCTCGATCGGACCTCGACGGGAAACTCGCTGCCGTCCTTGCGACGATGAGCGCTCTCCCGCACGTACCCGCCGGTTTCTCGCAGGGCCTTCCACACCTTGGCCATCACCTCGGACGTCGCGCCCGGATTGACCTGGCCAACCGTCATGGCGAGCATCTCGGCCTTGGTGTAGCCCAGCACCTCGCAAGCGGCGTCGTTGACATAGGTGAACTTGTTGCTGGTATCGAACCAGTACGCACCTTCAGGCAGGCAATCGATCGACCGCTTCAGCATCTCGACCAGCGACTCCGCAATCCTGCGCTGGGTGACGTCGTGGACGATCGAATGGAGAAGTTGCTTGCCCTCATGCTCGAAGCGGCTGCTGAAGACCTCGACGTTGCGAATGTCGCCGCCGGCGGTTCGGTGACGAAATTCGAAGTGCACGCGCCGGAGGCTCTGGGCCTGTCGGATCTCTTCGAACACATGTTCGGGCGAAAGGGTGTTGATGTCCTGGATCGCCATGCTCCGAAGCTGTCGGCGCGACCAGCCGTAGAATGCGACCGCCGCCGGGTTGGCGTCGACGATTCTGCCGTCGGACGGGTCGACGATCAAAATCGCCGCGGTGTGGCCGTCGAAGAGAGCGCCGCCAAACGGGCCTGGCGCTTCAAACTCCACGGCGTCGCACTGCCCGACCTTTTCCATGCTCGCTTCCCCTCCGAGCAAAGCTATCTCTTTATGGTAGGCCCGTCCCGCAAACAAGCAAGCGAAGGATTCCGGAAAGCCACGCCGCAGCGCGGACGCGGGCCCGAAGACTTGGGAAATTATCCGCCCTTGGAATTCTGACTGGCGGCCTGGATGTGGAGAAGGAACTCGACGTTTCCCTTGCCACCCGTGATGGGCGACGTGGTTTCACCGAGCACGGCGAAACCAAGCTCCCGCGCCGCCGCGGCGACGTCAGCCACGGCTTGCCGGCGATCGGCGTCGTCGCGCACGATGCCGCCCTTGCCGACCTTGTTGCGTCCCACCTCGAATTGCGGTTTCACCAGCGCCAGCACCGGCGCGCCCGGCACCAGCAACGGCGGCAAGACAGGAAGCACCAGACGAAGCGAAATGAACGAAACGTCGATGACCGCCAACGTGCATGGTTCGGGAATGCGATCCGGTGGCATATGGCGGATGTTGGTGCGGTCGATGACCACCACGCGCGCGTCCGAGGCGATCTTCCAATCAAGCTGGCCGTGTCCGACGTCCACGCAGTAGACCCGCGCCGCTCCTCGCGAAAGCAGGCAGTCCGTAAAACCGCCCGTGGACGCGCCGATATCGATTGCCACCCGACCCGCCACGTCGACCCGGAAGGTGTCGACGGCGTGGGCCAGCTTGAGCCCGCCGCGCGAAACGTACGGCATCGGCGCGCCCCGCAGGCGGAGAACAGCGCCAGGCGGCAACGCCTCGCCCGCCTTCGCCACCGGCCGATCCCCGCACAGAATCTGCCCCGCCAGAATCAGGGCCTGGGCCCGCTCGCGCGACGGCGCCAGCCCCTGCTCGAACACCGCCACATCTGCGCGGAATTTCTTCGACATGGAAACCCTGGGAGGGTTTCCGACCGCTCGGCGCGCCCGGTCTCGCGCGCCCTGGCTCGGCCGCGCCAAGCCCGTCTCCGCCAACGCGTCTAGCCGGGGCGGCGCTTCGTCGTGCTCGGTCGGGTTCTTGCCCTTGTGTCCCACCCCGGGAAGAATACGCCGACTTCAGTTCGTGGTTGCAAAGCCGATCATCACAAGTAATATCCGTGCACCCGGCTCGCCGGGTCATGGGGCTGTAGCTCAGCTGGGAGAGCGCTAGAATCGCACTCTAGAGGCCGTGGGT
>CAZBIU010000491.1:0-4250 GCA_964491625.1 uncultured Myxococcales bacterium | reverse complement strand
CCGCGCATGCTCTTGGCTTGGTCCTCGCTGCCGCGCGCGCGCCCGCGCGGCCTTGAGAGCGCTCGACGACTCGACGGCCTGCGCGACGGTCTGGTCCAGGGTCAGCATCTGCGCGCCGTCCACGTCGGCGGCCTGCAATACCAGTAGGGGAAGAAGCGCAACAATCGACATCGACTAGTCCTTGCGTACGTAGACCGTCACGTCGGTGGAGAGCCCTGCCTGCAGCGGCAAATCGGGACGCTTGGTCCACGCGATGCGAACTGGCACGCGCTGGACCACCTTCACGAAGTTGCCCGAGGCATTGTCGGGCGGAAGCAGCGAGAAGCGGGCGCCGGTACCGCCGGCCAGGCTTTCCACCTTGGCCTCGATGTCCACGCCCGGGAACGCATCGATGCGCACCTTTGCAGACTGCCCCGGTCGCATGCGTCCCACCTGGGTCTCTTTGAAATTGGCGACCACGTAGGTACGATCGGGAACCAACTCTGCCAGCGGTTGGCCGATCTGAATCATCTGGCCCGGCTGCACCGATAGCCTGGTGACCAGGCCATCCTCCACGGCAATCACCTTGGTGTAGCTGAGCTGCAACTTCGCCAATTCGAGCGCGGCCTCGGAAACCTTGATGTGCGCGCGGGCCAGGTCGGCGTTGGCCTTGGACGAAGCGATTTGCGCGGCGATGGGCGTGCTTTGGTCCAGCCGGCCGCGCGCCTCCCCCACACGGGTGCTGGCGAGGCGCTGCATATCTGCGGCTGCGGCGACCTGCGCTTGCGCCTGCGCCAGCGCCGCTTGCGTGGCGTCGTAGGCCACCTGCGCGTTGTCGAGCCGTTCGCGCGGCAGCGCATTGCCAGCCACCAGTTGCTTGGTGCGCTGCAAGTCGAGCTCGCCTTTGCGCGCCTCGGCCTTCGCGCGTTCGAGGCCCGCCTTAGCCGCCGCCAATTGCGCCACTGCATTGGCCACGCCCATGGATGATCCCGAATAGCTTGCACGCGCACTTTGCAGGCCGCCCTTGGCGCTCGCTTCGACGACCTGCACCTGCGCGTCGGCGGCCGCCGCCTGGGCGCGTGCGGTGTCCGCCTCGGCCTCGGCCTGCCTCAGCCGCGCCGCGAAGTCGGCTTCGTCGATCTGGATGATGAGGTCGCCCTTCTTCACGCGTTGGTTGTCTTCCACCAGGCGCTTGGCGATCTGCCCGTTCACGCGCGCCGCGACCGGCACCACGTCGGCTTCGACCTGGGCGTCGTCGGTGCTCTCCTGATTCGCGGTGGCAAGCAAGTAGATGCCGGCGGCGGCGGCAAACGCAAGCACCATGCCGCCCAGAATCAGGAACGGCTTCTTGTCCCGACGGCGAGCAGGTGGGCTCTCGGACGCTTCCATGGGTACGGCGGTTGGTTTCATCAACTACTCCAAGTGGACAGGTGCAGATGGCTGCTGGGAACGCACGACCTTGAGAAAATAGAGAAGCGGCAGCACGACCAGGAAGACCACACCGGCCAGAAAGAAGGTGCGTTCGAAGGCGATGGTCATGCTTTGCCCGAACACCATGCCGGTCATCGCCTTGAGTGCTCCGGTTCGCGCCGACGCTGGATCCAGGCCGCGCGCGCTCAGACCAGCAGTGATCTGCGCGAGCCGCCCCGTGACTTCGGGGCGAACGGCGGTGAGGTGGGAGGCGAGGTCCGAGCGGGCGACGGTGCCAGCGCGGGTGAGCAGGGTGGCGAAGACCGCCAGGCCGATGGAGCCGCCGAGCTGTCGGAACAGCGAATTGAGCCCCGCCGCGTCCGGCAGACGGTTCTTCGGCATATGCGCCAGCGCCGCCGCAGCGAGCGGAATGAACAGGCACGAAAAGCCGACTCCCTGAATGAGTGTGGCGAGGATGATCTGGGAGATCCCGGTCTGTAGCGTGAAGAAGCTCATGGCGAACGAGCCGATGGAAACGCAGACCACGCCGTTGCCCACCAGCCAGCGTACCGACACCTTGTTGTAGAGCTTGCCGACGATGGGATTGGCCACGAACATGATGGCGGCCCGGGGCAGTAGGGTCAGGCCAGTGTCGATGGCCGAGTAGCCAAGCAATTCCTGCATGAAGACAGGCAGCATGAACAGGTTCGCCATCAGGATGGCGAACTGCACGCCGCCAATCAGGGTGGCAGCCAAGAAGGTCTTTTCCTTGAAAAGACGCAGGTCGACCGCGGGTATCGTCGCGGTCAGCTCGCGTATCACGAAGGCCGCCAGTGCGATGATCCCGACCGCAAGGCAAGCTGAGATGGTGTTCGACTGAAACCAGTCGTCGCGCTGGCCCTCTTCAAGCACGTACTGAACCAGGGCCAGTCCGACCGCGAGCAGGACGATGCCCAGCCAGTCGATGTTCTTCTTTTCACGTTCGGCCTGCGCATGATTCGCGCGCAGGACTTCTTCGTCCTCGTGAACGAAGGTGGTGACCATTAGGAAGCCAAGCGCGCCAACCGGCAGATTGATGAAGAAGATCCACTCCCAACTGTAGTTGTCGACGATGAAGCCACCCAATGTGGGGCCGACTGCGGGTCCGAGTACCACCGCCATCCCGAACACCGCCATGGCCATGCCTTGCTCGTGGGGCGGGAAGGTCCGGCGCAAGATCGCCTGTTCGGTGGGTTGCAGCGCGCCCGCGCCGATGCCTTGCAGGACGCGGAAGAGCGCAAGCGTGGTGAGCGAGTGCGCGGTCCCGCACAGGGCCGAGCCGATCAGGAAGACAACCAGCGAGGTAAGGTACACCCGTTTCTGCCCGAACATGCGCGACAGAAATCCAGTAAGCGGCATCACGATGACGTTGGCGACCACGAAGCCCGTCGTGATCCACGTGATCTCCTCCAAGGTCGCGCCCACCGCGCCGCGAATGTGGGGCAGAGCCACGTTCACAATCGAGGCGTCGATGGTGCCCATTAAAGTCCCGAAGGTCACCGACACGGTGACCAGCCACTTGTTGACGGGAGGGTGGGGCGCGGTCATCGGGATCCTTTGCGAGGCTTGCAAGTCGGTGCCAGGCCTTGCCACAGCTCGGCCACCAGATCTCGCGCGAACGCCTCGGCCGACATCGATCGGTCACCGGCAACGGTTCGCAGAAAGCAGTAGTTCCACACGCCACCCATGAAGATGCGCGCGACGATGCTGGGGTCGCCACGCAGGCGGCAGGCCGCGACCTCCTTGGCGAAGAAATCGGCGAGGGCAGCCAAGATCTCGCGCGGCCGGTTGCACAGAGCGGCCCCCTTCGACAGGTCCCTTTCCGACCAACGCAGCATGAGCTTGGGCAGCAGTTGGCCAAGGAATTCAATGCTTTCCACCGTTATGGAGACCAAGTTGGTCCGCATGTCACCCTGGTGGAGGTAGCGCCCCAGGGTGAGCACCGGCGGCAAGGATTCGTCCATCGCTGCCTCGAAAAGCGCCTCTTTGGTGCCGAAGTGGTTAAAGATGCTGCCCTCGGAGACCTTCGCACGCCGAGCGATCTCGACCGTGCTGGCGCCGGCAAAACCATGCGCCAGGAAGACCGCGCGGGCGGCATCCAAGATTTGCTGGTTCGAGATGCTGACGGGCCGGGCCATTTATGAGTAGCCACTCAACTATGGCTGGCCACGCGGCGGGCCGCAAGGACAATCAGTCCGGATAGGCGATGTCCGTGACCGTCAGCTCGCGATGGCCCTTCTCCCAGCGCACTTGCACCACGTCGCCCACCTCTTTGCCAAGCAGCGCCCGCCCCACCGGCGACTGCCAGGAAATGGCGCCACCCTCGCTGTCGATTTCGTCCGAGCCCACGATGGCGAAGGTCTGACTCTCGCCCTCCTCATCTTCCACCGTCACCGTGGCGCCGAAGAACACGCGGTCGCGCCGTTTCTGTTCGCGCGGATCAGTCACGAGCGCGATGTCCAGGCGCTTGCCCAGGAAGCGCATGCGCCCGTCGATCTGGCGCAATTGCCGCTTGCGGTAGATGTACTCGGCGTTCTCCGATCGGTCGCCCTCGGCGGCGGCGTCGGACAGGGCGCTCACCACCTCTGGGCGTTTCTTGGTGCGCAAGAAGTCCAGCTCGGCCGACAGCTTTCGGTAGCCAGTTGGGCTGATGTAGTTCTTTTCGCCCTTGTTCTGCTTCTCCTGCGGGGGATCGAGGGTTTTGCGCGCCATGGCTTCCCAGAGTTTAGGACGAAGATCGCTTTTGCGGGAATTTGGTGTAGAGCTTGGGCACCATGCTTGGAAATGCCGAATCCTTGATCGCCACCGCGAAGTTTGATGCC
>CAZBIU010000490.1:0-4301 GCA_964491625.1 uncultured Myxococcales bacterium | reverse complement strand
GACCACCGCACGGGCCAGGTGCGCGAACCAAAGCTTGCGCATGAAGAAGTAGTGGAACTCGAACGACAGCTCCGGGGTGATGAAGTCGTTCGCGCTCTGCTCCTCGGGCAGGCTGATGTTGAGCCCGATGGTGCGACCGCCGGCGTCCGCGGCGCCGCGGTTGGCGGCTTCCATGATGCCATGCCCGCCGCCCGAGCAAATCAGATAGCGGGGCGCGTTGGGTGGGAGGCTGTTTGACCACAGGGTGTAAAGCCGCGCCAACTCGCGCGCGTCGGCATAGTAGCGGCCGAGCGGCCCGTTGGCAGCCAGGCGCGCCGAACCGAAGAACACCACCGTGCCCGGCACCGCTTGCTCCTCGAATCTGTGCAGGGGCTCCAAGTATTCGGCCAGGATGCGCAGGGGGCGAGCGTCATCACTGTCGAGAAAGCGTTCGTTCTTGTAGGCGAGAGGGTGGCGGGCAACCGGGTCGTGCTTCTTCTGGGTCATCGGCTCTCCATCGGTCATTCTCGTGGGTTCCGTCGATTCTTCGGGTTCCTTCTTGGGGTTCCCATGATCGCGTTGGCGGAGGCGAGCTTCGCTCGCCGAAGCCAGAGCGCGGGAGGGTTTGGGAACCCTCTCAGGGTTCCCATTAGAATAAATATCGGTCGATAAGCCAGGAAATTGCAGTGCCCGTCGCCCCGCCAACCATGTCCCAGGTCATGTCTCGCCAGGAGGCATCGCCGCCGCTTCTGCTATCGTACGCCTCCTTAGCCGCGCCAACCGCGAGCGCGGCGCCGAATCCGGCGAAAAGACGGTGAAATCTGTTCTTGCTTAGCACGGCGGCGGTGGCGTATCCATCGCCCGCGAGCATGAAGCAAGCGGAGAAATGCAGGGCTTTGTCTTGCGCCCACCAGGGATCGGGTTCGGCGAGGGCGGGCGAAGCTGCTGCCAGAAGGAAGCACATCGACAGTGGCACAAGGGCGGCGCGAGGCTGGCGCGTGGACTTAGGCACTACCGCCGAATCTTAGCGTCGATCCGAGGATCCGTGCCAATTCCGCTAGAATTGGCCAAGACGCCCATTGTCGAGGCTTCGCCCAGTGCGTGATTTTCGCTTTGCGGAATTGACCGGTTTGGCCGCACATGTTATCGAAGACACTGGGTTACCAATGGGCAAGCGTATCCTGGTCGCCGACGACAGTCTCACGATTCAACGGGCTTTTGCCATGGTGATGGAGGGCTCGGGCTATTCGCTCAGCTTTGCCAAGTCCGTGGACGAGGCGGTTGCGACAGCGAAGAAGGACGGCCGTCCGGACTTGGTCCTGGCCGATGTTGGGCTGGGCAACGGCAGCGGCTACGACCTTTGCGCCGAGCTCAAGGCCGACGCTGCCTTGCGGGACATTCCCGTCTTCATCCTCGCCTCGACCCAAGCTCCCTACGATGAGGCACGCGGGCGCAAGGTTGGCGCTGATGGCTACATGGCAAAACCCTTCGAAAGCCAGGCGCTACTCGATGCCGTGGCCTCCGCAGTGGTCAGCCTGGCCCGGCCTTCGGCAGCGGCGGGCGGCAGCGCTATGCCTGATTTCACCGACCACAACGACAACACAGCCCGGATTTCTGCCAACGAATTGCCGTCGGAAGACGACGACAGTTACGGCGAAATCACCATCGAGCGTGGCCCGGCGCCTACGCCACCCGCCCCGGCGTGGGGCGCCAAGCCGGCCACTCGACCGAGCGGAATGCGGACGATTCCGCCGGCCGGAGCGACGCCACCGCCGGCGCAACCATCGCCGCGGCCTTCCCTGATTCCTGGAGCGCGCCCGTCGGCCGGAATGCCGGCCGTGCGTAGCGGAAGCACGCCGCAGCCCGCGACCTCGGTGCCCGTGCCCGCCGCCGTGCGCCCGCAGATGGCGCGCACGATGATGGGGTTTCCTTCGGTCAAGCCGCCCGTGGCGGGAAAACCGCCGGTTTCCGCTACCCAACCGCAACCCAAACCCGTTCCGGCTCCCAGCGCCGCAGTCCCCGTGCGTGCGCCGTTCGCTCCGACGCCGTCGGCGCCCGCGGTGCCGCCAGGCCCGGTCGCTCCGGTGGTCGCCAAGACGCCAGTGGTTGCGCCAACACCAGCGGTGCCCACGGCCCCGCGGCCCGTGGTTCCGCGGGTGCCGCCTTCGCTGCCGATACCAGGCGCGCCGATGGCTCGAAGACTTCCCACGCCGGTTCCCGCTGGCGCGCCTGCGGCCTCTTTCGTGCCTCCGCCGGCCATGGCGGCCGCGGTGTCGTCGGCGGTCGAACAGAAGGTCGCGGCATTGTCCGCGCGTGGTCCCGAATACGAAGCCATCGCCAAGCTCTCCCGCGAGATCATCGAGCAGGTCGTGTGGGAAGTCGTACCCGAGCTTGCCGAGGCGATTATCCGGCAGGAAGTCGATCGCCTGGCAAGCGTCAAGAAGTAGTCTTTCGCTCCTCCGTTCCCACCGCTCACCGCCAGGTTTCCCCATGACCGATCTCGCCAAGAATTACGATCCCACCGCCATCGAATCGCGTTGGTACCAAGAGTGGCTTTCGTGCCGCTATTTCCACGCGGACGCTGCCACGCCGAAGGCGCCGTTCTGCATCGTCATCCCGCCGCCCAACGTGACCGGCGCCCTGCACATGGGCCACGCGCTCACGTGCACCATCCAGGACATCCTCACCCGCTGGCGCCGCATGGCTGCCTACAATGCGATGTGGTTGCCGGGCACGGACCACGCCGGCATCGCTACCCAGATGGTGGTCGAGCGCGAGCTGATGGCGACCGAGAAAAAGTCGCGTCACGACCTCGGCCGCGAAGAGTTCGTCAAACGCATTTGGAATTGGCGCGAACGCTACGGCAGCCGGATTCTCGAACAGCTCCAGGTGATGGGGTGCTCGCTCGACTGGGAGCGCCTGAAGTTCACCATGGAGCCGGAGTATTCGAGGGCGGTCATCGAGGCCTTCGTGCGCTTGCACGAGGAGGGCCTGATCTACCGAGACCGGCGCCTTATCAATTGGTGCGTGTCGTGCCGGACGGCGCTGTCCGATCTGGAAGTCGAGCACGACGAGGGCGCGCAGGGAGAGCTGTGGGAGTTCGCCTATCCGCTGGCCGACGGCTCGGGCGAAGTGGTGGTCGCCACCACGCGGCCCGAGACCATGCTGGGGGACACCGCCGTCGCCGTGCATCCGGATGATCCTCGCCACAAGGCGAAGATCGGCAAAATGATCAAGCACCCGTTCACGGGGCGCGAATTTCCAATCATCGGCGATCCGATTCTGGTCGACCCGAAGTTCGGCACCGGCGCGGTCAAGGTCACTCCCGCGCACGACCCGAACGACTTCGAGTGTGGCAAGCGCCACAAGCTGGGTTTCATCTCAATCTTCGACGAGAAGGGACACGTCACCGCCGATGGCGGGCCGTTTGCCGGGCTCGACCGCTTCGCCGCGCGCAAGCAGGTGAAGGCGAAGCTCATTGAGTTGGGCCTGGAGCGCGGCAAAAAGGCGCACGTGCACGCGGTCGGACACTGCCAGCGTTGCCACACCGTGGTCGAGCCCATGCTGTCGACCCAGTGGTTCGTCAAGATGGAGCCGCTGGCGAAGCCCGCCATCGAAGCGGTAGAGCAGGGCAAGACGCGCTTCGTTCCCGAGACCTGGAGCAAGACCTTTTTCCACTGGATGAACAACATCCGCGACTGGTGTATTTCGCGCCAGCTTTGGTGGGGACATCGCATCCCGGCTTGGTATTGCGCTGCCTGCAAGCAGCCGACGGTGGCACGCGAGACGCCTGGCCAGTGCGTCCACTGCGGCGGCAAGCAACTGACCCAGGACGAGGATGTGCTCGACACCTGGTTCTCGTCGTGGCTGTGGCCGTTCGCGACCCTGGGCTGGCCCGACCAGACGCGCGAGCTGCGTACCTTCTACCCGACTACGGTCATGGAGACCGGTTACGACATCCTCTTCTTTTGGGTCGCGCGCATGCTGATGGCGGGACTTCACTTCATGAAGAAGGTGCCGTTCCGCACGGTGTACCTGCACACCATGGTCACCGACGAGAAGGGCGAAAAGATGTCGAAGGTGAAGGGCAACACCGTCGACCCGCTGGAAGTCGCCCAGAAGCACGGCGCGGATGCCCTGCGCTTCGCGCTGGCGTGGCTGACCAACCAGGCCGCGCAAGGCAAGAACATCAAGTTTTCGTGGAGCAACGTCGAGGATGCGCGCCGCTTCGCCAACAAGATCTGGAACGCGACCCGCTTCGTGCTGATGAACCTGGACGACTACGATCCCGACCAGTTCGCGGATCGCACCGCCGAGGGCCC
>CAZBIU010000489.1:0-4340 GCA_964491625.1 uncultured Myxococcales bacterium | reverse complement strand
CCCCGACCCAAAGGCCCGCCTCGCGCATCCCCAGGGCGCGCGGCTGGCGATGAAAGATGCCGAGATCCAACGCCAGGGCACACACCACCAGAACCGAAAAGACAACCCACGGGATGGCTGTACCGACCGCGGTCATAGTGCCGATTTCGCGGAAGCGTCCAAGCGCAAGTCGATGCGCGCCCTCACCGCGCCGCCTGCTGACTCGGGCGGCGCCGGCGGCAGGGCCCGAAACGCGTTCGACATGCAACCCGCGATGGCCGAGGTGCGTTCGCGCAGATAGATGATGGCCCCAAGCAAAGCGAGCAGCATCACAATGCGCATGAAGGTTCGCTTTGGAAATGCCGCCCAGAAGGTCTGACGGGGAAGCTCGTCGGGCTCGCGGGGAGGCCGGTCGTCTTCGGGCTGCATGTCAGGAAAGACTCCTCAGCAAATGGCGCAAGCGCAAGCGGATCTTTCGCTGACCGCGAAACTGGTCCACCTCGGCGCTCCCGATGACGTCCAGGTGCGCGCCATGCCCGGGGTCGCGGTCGGCCATGCCGAAGCCAATGGCATCGCAGATCGTGCCCTCGTGAACCAGGGTGAGCTGCAGGTGCGATGTTCCGACCACGCGCGTGCTGCGCGCGACCACGCCAGGAATCGCGAGCAGAGGTTCGAGGTTCGCGCTCCCGAAGGGTGCCAGCCGCGCCAGTTCCTCGGTCTGCGCCATGTCGACCTCTGACAGGCGGGCGACCGCATCCACCTCGATGGCCTCTTGCCTCGGCGCCGCCGCGAAATGGTTTCGCGCCGCCGCCACGAAGGCCGCCCGAAAGGCCGCCAGCTTCACCGCCTCCAACGACACCCCAGCCGCCATCGCGTGACCACCGAACAGGGTCAGGTGCTCGCTGCAAGTGCTCAGCCCCTGGTAGAGGTCGAAGCCTCCCAGGGTGCGCGCGGAGCCCCTGCCCCGTCCCTGGCTGAACCCGACCACCACCACGGGCCGTTGATACCTCTCCACCAGCTTGGCGGCGACCACCCCGACCACGCCCTGATGCCAGCCCTCGGCGCCCAGAACCAGCGCGGGGTCGTCGCGGAAGGCCTCGGCGGACGCGATCGCCTCTGACCAGATTCTTTCCTGTATGACTTGCCGTTCGCGATTGAGGTCGTCGAGCTCGGTGGCCAATCCTCTTGCAGTGGACTGGTCGGCGGCCAGAAGCAGATCCAAGGCAAGCTGCGAATCGCCCAGCCGACCGGCCGCGTTCAGCCGTGGCGCCAGCCTGAAGCTGACATCGGTGGTGCTAAGACCGCCCGGCGCAAGACCCGCAATCTCTGCCAAGGCCGCAATGCCCGGCCGCCTTGCCGCCGACATCTCCCGCAACCCCCAAGCCACGAGGATACGATTCTCGTCGGTGAGGGGGACCATGTCGGCAATGGTTCCGAGGGCGACCAAGTCCAGCCAAGACCGCGGTTCGATCGCGTCGGCCTTGCCATCGCCCAGACTGCGCAGGCGCGTGCGCACGGCCGCAGACAGATAGAACGCCACGCCACACGACGCGAGCCCCTTGAAGCAAAACTTGTCATCTTCGCGGTGTGGGTTCAGCAGGGCGAAGGCGTCCGACTTTCCGGTCGGGACGTGGTGATGGTCGATGACGATGACGTCGATGCCGTTGCGGGCGCAGAGCTCGACCGAGTCGTGGTCGCTGGTGCCGCAATCGCCGGTCAGCACCAGAGAGCATCCCCGTGATCTGAATTCGGCCGCATCACCTGGCGAGAAGCCGTAGCCCGACGCCCGCTTCGCCATACGTGCCACCACCTCGAGCCCAAGCGCGCGCAACATGAGAACCAGAATCGCGGCCGTGGTCAGCCCGTCGACGTCGTAGTCACCGAACACGGCGACCTTCTCGCCGGCAGCAACCGCGCGCACGATCCGATCGATGGCGAGCTCCAAATCCGCCATCCCTTCCGGGGGACGCAGGTCGGAAAGCCGTGGCGTCAGAAAGCGAGCCGCGCTTTCTGTGGTGGAATATCCGCGTGCCGAAAGAATCCTCGCCGTGAGTCGCCGCATGCCGAGGCTCGCGGCAAGGCCGCTCGCCCTGGCTTCGTCTGCCGGTCGGACCCGCCAAGCCTCGGCCATGGGTGGCCCGAGCTAGGTTTCCTGGGGCTCTTCTTCGTCGCGGCGCGCTGGTTTGCGCACGTTCCGCTCGGGCCGTGCGGCCTGGCGCTTCTGCATGGCCACGTACTTGTCGTTGAGCCAGATGAGGATCGGGCTGGCGATGAAGATCGACGAGTAGGTGCCGACGATCACGCCGACGTTCATGGCGAAAGCGAAGTCGCGGATCACGCCGGTGCCGAAGATGTTCATGGCCAAGGTCACGAAGAACACGGTGGCGCTGGTCAGAATGGTACGCGACAGGGTCTCGTTGATGGCGTGGTTGACCACCCGGTCGAACTTGCGATCGCGGTACTTGGCCGCGTTCTCGCGGATACGGTCGAACACGACGATGGTGTCGTTCATCGAGTAGCCGATGATGGTCAGGATGGCCGCCAGGGTGGTGAGCGAGAATTCCTTGTAGGTCACGGCGAAGGCGCCGACGGTGATGACGGCGTCGTGAAGCAGGGCCACGATGGTGCCGGGGCCGTACCGGAAATCAAACCGGAAGGCGACGTAGATGACGATGAGCAGGATGGCGCCGAGGAGCGCGCGCACCCCGTCGACTTGGAGTTGCTTGCCAGCTTTCGCGCCGATGGATGAAACCGCGGGAATCGCCTGAACCGTGCCGGCGCCCAGCTTGGCGTCGAGGGCCTTGCGCACCACGCTCTCCATGCCGATGAGGGTGACCTCGTAGGTGTAATCCTGGGTCGGCCCGAAAGGCTGCACGTGGGCGGCATCAGTGCCAGCCGCCTTGAGCGCCGCAGTGAGAGCGGCCCCGTCGACCGCCTTGTCGAAGCGCAGGTAGACCTTGTCGCCACCTTCCGAAGATTCAAATTTGCGCAGGCTGGCGTCACCAACGCGCGCCAGAGAGGCTTCCACCTGCTTGGTCTGGTCGGACGAAAGCACGGACACCGCGCCGAGACGGACCATGTACGATGGCGTTGCGCTCTCGCGCCCGTACTTCACCACGTCGGCGTTGCTTAGCCCAGCCGAGGTCAGCGCTTCACGAACCTGAGACGCCTCGATGGCCTTGCTGAACTCGACGACCAGCTCGGTGCCGCCCTTGAACTCCACGCCCCAGTTGAGCACGTGGCCGCGGTCCTTGAGCAGGTAGGCGTTGATAGGCAACATCAAGAAGGTGATGAGCACCAACGTGATCGAGGCACCGATCCAGTACTTCTGATTGCCGATGAAGTCGATATCGGTGCCCGACTTGATGATTTCGAAGAATTTCTGCTGATCCGCCATAGGAGTGTCTCCTGCCGTCCTAGATTGAAAGCGTGGTCTTCACCGACCCGCGGCGGCTCACCAGTACGGCGAACATCCAGTGCGAAATCCAAACCGAGGTGAGAAGGTTGGTGATGATGCCAACCAGCAAGGTGACCGCGAACCCTCGGATGGGGCCAGAACCGTACGAGTACAGCACGATACCGGCCACGAAGTTGGTGACGTGGGCATCGAACACGGTCCAGAACGCGCGCTGGAAACCCGCGTCCACCGCCGTTCGCGGCGACTTGCCCAGGCGCAATTCCTCGCGGATACGCTCGTAGATGATGATGTTCGAATCCACCGCCATACCGATGGTCAGCACCAAGCCTGCGATGCCCGGCAGGGTCAGCGACGCCTCGAAGGCCGCCAGGATCGCCATCATGAAGAGCATGTTGAGCGTCATGGCCAGGTTGGCGATGAATCCCGAGATTCGGTAGTAGATGAGCATGAACAGGATGACTGCCAGGGCGCCGATTCCCATGGAGTACTCGGCCTTCTCGATGGCATCCTGACCCATGGTCGCACCGACCTGGGTTTCAAACGACTTCTTGAGCGGCGCAGGCAAGGCGCCGGAACGCAGCACGCCGACCAGATCCTTGACCTCTTGTTGCAGCTTGAACGGGTCGCCGTAGCCGCCCATGGTGATGCGGCCGCGCTCGCCGATCTTGGATTCGATGACTGGGGCACTGGTGATCTTCTCGTCGAGGACCACGGCCATCTTGCGGCCGACGTTCTCGCCGGTCAGCTTCTCCATCATGTTCGCGCCCTGGCGGTTCATGGTGAAGGCAACCTCGGGGCGCTGCATCTCGTCCCAACTCTCCTGCGCATCGGCCAGGTACTCGCCGGTGACCCCAGCGCGCTTCTTCAACAAGTACGTCCGGATGTACCGGTCAGGCGTCCCCTCGCTGACCTCGCGCGAGCTCATGGTCTCGAGTGCGATCTC
>CAZBIU010000488.1:0-4377 GCA_964491625.1 uncultured Myxococcales bacterium | reverse complement strand
GCACCTCGGCGACGGTCACGGGCTCCCTCCAGGTGACGGGAACGTGGACCGCCAATTCCGATGGAACGTATTCGGACGACACGAGCACAACGGGCATCGAGCATCTCATGTTGCCAGCTTCGTGCCTGCAAATCTCGGGGACCACCACCACTTGCGACGAAATCGGTAGGGTCCTCTCAGGTACAAGCTACGCTTCGGCCAGTTGCACATCTGCTGCGAGCGGCGGCTGCACATGTTCGGCCACGGTCAACCAGACTGGCTGGATGGGAGTGGTTAGCCCAGAAGTGTCGACGAGCGGAAAATACACGACCTCGGGCACCGCGGTCACGCTCGACAGTGAGGCGAAGTACGCGTTCTGCGTCGCGGAAAACCAACTGAACATGACCCCGCAAGGCACGAGCCCGACCGCAGGCACCGTCGTCTTGCAGAAGAGCGGAAGCACTGGCTCGGGAGGCGCAGCTGGGAGCGGCATAGAGACCTCGCCCGACGCCGGCTGCGTTAATCCAACGGTAGGCTCCGCGTGCTCAGCCACGTCCGTGGTCTGTTCGCCCAATGGGTGTTGCGGCCTCTACTTTGTATGCGTGAACGGCGAGTGGGACTACGGGTCACCTTGCCCCTGCTACTAGCGACTCCGACTTGCTCAGCGCTCTCACCATGGACCGGGGGCGGCCGACGCTGCCGTCTTCTCCGTCGGTCTAGGGGGCCTCGACCCCACCAGCCCACGCCCAATCGGTGCAAAGCAGCTCGGCCTGCATGAGCACGGTCTTGACCGCCTCTTCCTGTAGGTCCGGCGGGTAGCCGTACCTATTCAGGATGCGCTTCACGATAACCCGGATTTTTGCCCGCGCACTTTCGCGCAGAGGGTCCAGTCAATGGTTGCGCTGGTGCGCACCTTGGTGATGAGTTCGGCGGCGATGACCTTGAGCTTGGCGTCGCCCATGGCCTGCACGGCGCTGTCGTTGGCGGCGAGGGCGTCGTAGAAGGCCTCCTCGTCGTCGGTCAGGCCGAGCTTGTCCCCGCGCTTGCCAGCGGCGTCTAGCTCCTTCGCCAGTTTGATGAGTTCTTCGATGACCTCTTGGGTGGCGATGGCGCGGTTGTGGTAGGCGTTGAGCGCCTTCTTCAGCTTCTCGGAAAACAGCTCCGACTGCACCAGGTTCCGCTTGGAGTGAACCTTGATTTCGTCCTTGAGCAGCTTCTCCAGGAGCCTTATCAACGGACGCCCTCGCAGCGATGACTGCCTGAGCGCGGTCACTCCGCCCTGGGCTACTCTTGCAAGCATGTTAGCAACCCAAAACCAAAACTGCATGAAGTGCTCGAAGAATTCCCAAAGAACCTAGTGGCCGAGGTGTCCCCGGCTATGCCAGATGAACCCGCGCCGCTTTGCGTTTGCCAGTTGCCACATGTTGTAGTGTCCGTCCCGGCAGTCGTCATGGTCGCAGCACCACTCCACACGACGTAGTTCGCATAGCGGACAGAACCGTCCGCAGTCGAGTTGGGCGACACATCTAGCAGAGCTGCGGAGAAAAAAGCACTCGCGGTTGCTGCCAGCGGAATTCCATCAGAACTAATCCAAGGCGCGCCACTTTCACTGAACCTCGACGCCGCACTAGCTCCTGAGGGAGCTAGCAGCGCCTTGTATGTGCCCGGCAGATTCGCTGCAGTTGCCTCGTTCTGGCAGAACGTGTCTGCTGAGCCGATTCCCCCACCCGGAATCCAATGACCAGCGGTCATGAAGGCATGGCGCCCGGTAGCTGGGGCAACAGCTACCTGCGCCGTTCGGTCAGTGCCGAAACAGTAAAGCCTTGCGTACTCAGAGCACTCGTCCGAGTAGTAGCCTGTAAACATAGCGCAATTCGCGCTGGCCAGCCCCCCCATCCAGCCTACGACGTTTGCGGCTGAGGTGAAGTCGTCGCAGGCTAGAGATGCCCCCGAGCGTGTGTCGGCGATCAGCGTGCCATCCGCCGCAGTGGCGGTCAGAACAGCTTGGTTCGCCCCCAGGTCGTTCCCAAATTCGTCCAGCCTGGGCGGGTAGAAGATCTTGTTCTGGGCAACATCACCGATGCTATTGAGGACAGGCTTCCCATCAGGGCGAACCCAGCCGCTGGCGCTGCCCAGTCTATCGATTGCGTTCACCGTGGATGTGGAAAGCCATGCCCTATAGGTGCCAGCCAAGCCGGCGGCCACGGCACGCTGTGCACAGAGGGCATCGGCACCGGCCAGCCCCCCCAAGGCTGCGGTCTGCGTCGTCGAGGTCGTGAAGACGATGTTTGGCGGCGGGGAGAAAGAGGCTCTCACCACCGTGTTGCTGGTGAGCGAAAATTTGCACCAACCTGTCCCAGCACAGTCGGTGCGGTCCCAACCCATGAAAGACTGATTGGCGTCTGGCGCGGCCGAAAGAGCTACCCCCGTACCGTAGGCGAAGGTCGCTTGGCAGGTGGATCCGCAGGAGATGCCAGCTGGCGTGCTGGTCACCGTGCCAGTGCCAGCGCCAATCTTGTTGATCGTCACCGTTAGCATCTGGACTGAACAACTGGGAGCAGCGTCGCTCCAGATCGCGCTTGCCTGGCAACTGCGCGTCGCCACGCCGGTGATGGCATAGCCGCTGTCGCAAGAGTATGTCGCCACTGATCCGTACGTCGTGGTGGGCGTCTTCACTGAGCCGTTTGTTGGGTTTTTTAGCGGGCCGCAGTCGGCCGGGAGGCAGGTGGGCACCGTTCCACTCCATGTGCCATCGGCCTGGCAGGTTCGCGTGGTCGTGTCTGACAGATTGGACCCAACCCAACACGAGTATGTGGCCGTCGAGCCGTACGTCGTGGTGGGCGTCTTCACTGAGCCGTTTGTCGGGCTTGAAAGCGGGCCGCAGTCCGTCGGAGGGCAGGTGGGTGCCGTTCCGCTCCATGTGCCATCGGCCTGGCAGGTTCGCGTGGCTGTGCCTGACAGATTGGACCCAACTGAACACGAGTATGTGGCCGTCGAGCCGTACGTCGTGGTGGGCGCGCTCACCGAGCTGTTTCTGGTGGTAGGCGGTGCCTGGCAGTCCACCAAGGCGCAGGTGGGCTCCGTGTCGCTCCAAGTGCCATCGGTCTGACAGGTGCGGACCGTTGTTCCAGTCAGTTTGTATCCGGTGTCGCAGGAATAAGTCGCGGTGGAATTGGCGGATCTTGTCGAGACAGAGACCGAACCGCTCGCGGGGTCAGCTAGCGAAGGGCAGTCCGGTCCTGCCCCGGTTGTCGACCCACCGCCTCCCCTCCCGCCAGCGCTCGTGCCACCCGACCCGGCGATGCCCGTATCACCCCCGGCCCCGCTCGTGCCGCCACCAGATAGTGTACCTTCGGAAATCGCGCCGCCTGCCCCCCCTTGCTCACCGCCGGTTGCGACGGGCACATCCGGCGTGCCAACTGGATCGCTCGTGACCGTGCCGCCGGAGTCGGCGTCAGCGCCTGCGGAACCAACCGAAGCGTCCGCGCAGGACCCGTCGTTACCACATGGCGAAGCCGTCCGTTGTAGGTCGACGGCCTTGGGGACGAAGGTGTTCGCTACCAGGTCTGCGAAAGTACTTCCGCTGGCGGTCGAGAGCCCGGATGAGTCGATTCCCTCGATGACGATGGTGACCCTACCAGTACGACTCGACGGCGTGCTGATGGAGAATTCAGTGGGGAAGACCATCGGCTTGCTCTGCGGAACACCGGGCAACAGCAAGTGGTCGTCGGTGCCAGCATTGCTCACCGTTACCTTCAATTGAACAATCCCGGCCACGTCAGAGTCGGCGTTGACCGTCACAAACACGCCTTCCTCAACCGTCTTGTTCTTGCATGCCTGAAGTGCAAGCACCGCCAGCAGGAATAGAGCACCACGCTTCATTGGAAAACCCCGTGGTTGCCTAGCTGGGTTGTAGGTACGTTCGAGCCGCCCTTGTCGGTGAGCAGGAAGATGGTCGTGGCTGCGCCAGCGACGATGACTGCGGCGCCGGTCCAGAACCACCAAGTCTTGTAGACAGGTCGAGCCTCGCTCGGTGCCTCGGCCGGTTGCGCGGACAAATCGAGCGCAGCCGGTGTGGCCGGCGGTGGTGGTGTAGCGACGCTTGCTGAGGGAGTCGGAGCAGGTTCTGGAGATTGCGGCAGGACGTTTGGCGCTTCGCCGGTGGCAATCGGCTGACCGGTCGCCTCTTGGGCCGTCTCCTTCGGTGGCGTTGGGGTTGTTTGCGCAGCGGTACCCATTCCCTCGGATGGCGCGGGTGCGGTTCCCGAGGAGGGCATGACCACGTTCGGCGGTGGAACGGGTGGTTCGGCTGGTATCGGCACGAGGCGAATCACTACCTGCGCGGAGGCTCCCGCGCTCATCTCGACCGTCTCGGTCGCCGTGGCAGTACCCTCCTGG
>CAZBIU010000487.1:0-4378 GCA_964491625.1 uncultured Myxococcales bacterium | reverse complement strand
GCAGCAGACGCAAAACACGCTTGAGGCCTGGAACCTTGACGGTTACTACGGAACCTATCGACTCGATCTCAGCGGCCCGGGCAACCTGCAGCTGACGACCGTTGACAGCCGGCTTCCACGGCGCAAGCATCCGCCCATGGTTGCTCGCCGCGCGAAGCCGGTTGTCTTGTTGCTCGCCTTTCTAGGTGGGGCTTGTACCAAGGAGTCACGCGGGCACGCCGAGACCACGGCCGCGAAGCTGGCTCCGGCGCCAGGCTCGGCTACGGCGACCGCTCAAGTGCCGGACACCAAGCGCATCCGGCGCGCCCAAGTGGCGGGCTCGTGGTATCCGGATGATCCGCAGCGGCTGGCCGCCTACGTTGACAAGATGTTGGCCGATGCCCAGGGCCCGCGGGTCGACGGAAACATCATCGCGCTGATTTCGCCCCACGCGGGCTACCGATTCTCGGGCAAGGCGGCGGCGACCGGATACGGCCTCCTGCGCGGGCGAGATATTCGCCGGGTCGTGGTGCTGGCGATCTCGCACCACTTCCCGTTTCGAGGCGCGTCCATCGCCGACGTTACCCACTTTGAGACACCGCTCGGCCTGATCCCCCTCGACACCGCCGCGGTCGCGCGATTGCGTCGAAGCCCGGTGGTCGACTCGGTGCCCGAGGCCGAGCACGAAGAGCATTCCCTGGAAATGCAGCTTCCGTTGCTTCAGCGAGCGCTGGGGAGTTTCTCTTTGGTGCCGATTCTAGTCGGCGAGATGCGCGACGTGGACTATTTAGCGCTCGCATCGGCGTTGGCTGAGATCGTCGATAAGCAAACGCTCGTCGTCGCGTCCAGCGACTTCACCCATCGGGGCGAGAACTACGGCTACGAGGTGCCAGACGGGAAAGGCACCATCCAACAGCGCCTGGCCGCGGTCGACGATGGGTCGGTCGACCAGATCCTGAAGCTCGCTCGCAAGGGACTGCTCGCCCACGCCGAAAGGACTGGAACCACCATCTGCGGGTTGCACCCGATTGCTCTGTTGCTGGAATTGCTAAGCCGATTCAAAGGCGTTCGCGGCCAGGTGGTGAGTCGCTACACGTCCGGCGACGTCACCGGAGATTGGTCAAGCAGCGTGACCTACGTGGATGTCGTGTTCACCGGCCAATGGCCCGAGTCCTCGAAGATCGAGGCGGCGAGGGCAGGGGGAGAAAAAATGTTTCCACTCGATGACCAAGAACGGGCAACCCTGTTGCGGCTGGCGCGCGCTTCGCTTGAAGCGTCGGTGCGCAAGGGCGCATTCGATCCGGAGGTGAAGAAGACGATTCCAGTTACCGCCTCGCTGGAACGCAAGGCCGGCGCGTTCGTGACCCTGAAATGCAAGATGGGTGACGACGGACGCTGCACCGGGCGCGGCGACGACCTGCGCGGCTGCATCGGCACCATCGATCCGGTCGATTCGGTGTACAACACGGTCGCAATGCGGGCCGCCAGCGCAGCGCTGGAGGACACGCGATTTCCTCATACGGTCAACCTTGCCGAATTGCCCTTCATCACCATCGAGGTATCGGTGTTGACGCCGCCGCAGCCGGTGAAGAGCGCCGACGAAATCGTCATCGGGAAACACGGGATCATCCTCAGCGTCGGGTGGAATCGCGCCACTTTCCTGCCGCAGGTCGCGCCCGAGCAGGGCTGGGATCGCGAGACCACGCTGCGCCACTTGGCGGTAAAAGCCGGGCTTGACGCCAACGCATGGAAACGCGCGGAATTTCAGGTCTACGAAGCCATCGTTTTTGGCGAGGACGAGCACCGGTAGCCCAAACCGGCGCTATACTCCGGCCGTGGCCTCGGACGAGCACGATCGGCGACGGTTCCTGCACGGACTTGTCGGCGCGGCACTTGCGACCGCGGGTTGCGGGTCCTCCTGCGGCGGCGCGCGCGCGGGCCGAGACGACGTTCGGCTCAGCACCGTCGTCACCAAGACCGAGGCCGTGCGGGCGAAGCCGGGCAAGCCCAGGGTCGTGGTTGTGCGGAACAAGAAAGTCCTCGTCCACGACTACGATGCCGACGCAGGCGCCGTACGGGCCATGGTCGACGCAGGGCTGGTTGCGCTTTCGGGAGAGAAGGACACCATCGCGGCTCTGTCGCGCTATTTTTCCGGTGATACGCGGGTGGGATTCAAGATCAACGGTCTCGCCGGCCGCAACGCCGCAACCCACGTCGAGCTGGTCGATGTCCTGTCGGCAATGCTGACCAAGGTCGGCATCGAAGGGCGGCGGCAGGTCGCCTTTGACCGCTTCACCAGGGATTTGACGGCGTCGGGCTTCGTCGACCGGTCGCGCGCCGGCGGCTACCGCATCGTGGGAAACGACGACGCCGGACACGAAGACGATCTGGTGCAGATGCCGTCGTCGGCTTCGCGGCTATCGAGAGTTCTGACCTCCCAGGTGGACGCCGTGCTGAATCTTCCGGTGCTCAAGCAACACATGCTGGCGGGAATGACAGGTGCCCTCAAGAACAATTTCGGCTGCATTCACAACCCCAACAAGATGCACATCGACAATTGCGATCCCTACGTGGCCGAAGTGAATGCGGTTCCGGCGATTCGCGACAAGCAGCGGCTGGTGATCATGGATGCGCTTCGACCGGTGGTGCACAACGGCCCCAGCTACCAGCCCGGCATGGGGGAGGTCGCCAATGCGCTGCTGTTTGCAACCGATTTGGTCGCGGTGGACACCGTGGGGTTGGAGATCCTTGAAGGACTGCGCAGGAAGCGGGACCTGCCGCCGCTCGCGCAAGTCGACCTAGCCCCGACGTATTTGACCACTGCGGGCAAGCTCGGCCTGGGCGTGTCCGATCGCGCGGGCATCGAGGTCGTCGAGATCGAGGTCTAGCCATGATTTCTCGGCGCGATTTCTTCATTTCCTGCGGCGGCGCCGGCTGCGCGTTGGCGGCCGGTGGCGCAACTGGGGTGCTGTTGCTCCCCCGGTCTGCGCTCGCCAATACCACGCCCCGGGCCTTCCCCGCGCGCTTTTGGAAGAAACTGCCGCAGAAAGCCGTCGAGTGCGGACTCTGCCCGAAGCATTGCAAGGTAGAGGATCGGGAACGGGGCTTCTGCGGCGTTCGCGAAAACCGCGACGGCGAATACTTTTCGCTGGTGTGGGGTCAGCCGTGCGCCATGCATGTTGATCCCATCGAGAAGAAGCCGCTGTTTCACTTTCTTCCCGGTACTCGCGCCTTTTCCATCGCCACCGCCGGCTGCAACCTGGAATGCAAGTGCTGCCAGAATTGGGACATCTCGCAGTCCAAGCCGGAGGACGTGGACTTCCAGTTCATGCCGCCCGACGAAGTCGTGCGCATGGCCAAGGACTACGACGCCTGCGTGACGTTTACGTACTCGGAGCCTATCGTCTTCCTTGAATACTGCATCGACACCGCGACGGCTGCGCGCAAGGCCGGGGTTCGCAGCACCATGGTTACGGGCGGCTCGGGCGAAGCCCTACCGATGAAAGAGGCGCTCAAGTTCCTCGACGCAGTGAAGGTCGACCTGAAGGGCTTCACCGAGGACTACTACCGCAGGATGTGTAAAGGGAAGCTTCAGCCCGTGCTGGACACCATCGAGGTGATTCGCAAGAGCGGCGTTTGGCTGGAATTGGTCCACCTTTGCGTCCCCGGGCAGAACGACAGCGAGCCCGAGATTCGCACCATGTGCCGCTGGGTGAAGCAGCACCTGGGCGCCGACGTGCCACTTCACTTCACGCGCTTTCACCCGGAATACCAGATGAAGAACGTCGCCCCCACGCCCAACGAAACGCTGGTCCGCTGCCGCGAAATCGGCATGGCGGAAGGGCTGCACTTCGTCTACACCGGCAACGTGCCGGGCTTGGCCGGCGAAGATACGTTCTGTCCCCACTGCAACAAGTCGGTTGTCGCGCGGCGGGGCTTCGAGTTGCTCGGCCTGCACATCAAGAACGGCCACTGCGAATACTGCGGCACCGCGATTCCGGGTATCTGGAGTTAGCCTGCGCGAGCCGAAAAAACTAGGACCTCGAGGTTGCCGAGTGCGACTCCGTCAGCGGCGCTGGATTAGGCTCTTCGGCCGCGACCGCCGGCATTTCCTGCGTCCGCCGCAGCTTCGAGTTGATCAGGTCCTTGAGCTCTTTGCCGACCTTGAAAAAGGGCAAGCGCTTCGGCTTGACCGCGACCGAATCACCGGTGCGCGGATTGCGACCCTTGTATGCACCGTAGCGGCGCATCTCGAAACTGCCGAGACCGCGAACTTCGATTCGCTCGTTGCGCTTGAGAGCCTCCTCGATGGCCTCGAAGACCATATTCACCACAGCCTCCGCTCGCCCCTTCGGAATGTTCCTGAGTTCAGCGACTTGCTCGACTAGATCCGATTTTG
>CAZBIU010000486.1:0-4426 GCA_964491625.1 uncultured Myxococcales bacterium | reverse complement strand
GCACAAAGGAACGGCGGAAGCGGAAGACAGCAGTCGCGGAGGATAGGCGGGGTGGCCGTGAGCTGCGTTAGCACGAACGGGTCGCGGTGTGCCTGGAGGTCGACTACCGCTGCGACGACACGTTCTTGTTCGCCTACATTACCGACATGTCTGCGATGGGAATTTTCATCCAGACCACCTCGCCCAAGCCTCCCGGCACGTTCCTCAACCTGCGATTTCGCATTCCCGACGGGAAGCGCCTCGACGTCGATGGAAGGGTGATTTGGGTCAACCACCCGCACGGCAAGGACAGCATCAATCCTGGCATGGGCGTACAGTTCGTCGATCTCACCGCGGCCCAGCGCGACCAGATCCTGGGGCTGGTGCGGACCTTCGCCTATCTCAGCGACGACGAAGAAGAGGACAAGGTCAGGGGAAACTCCTAGAGTTGGTCCCAGGCCTTTGGGTGAGAAAGTTGACAGAACCTCGCCCATGCTGACACTCGATCCATGAGACCTTCCCGCCGAGCCATCCCAGCGAAGCAGAGGCGCTTGCTTCCCGAGCGGTCGCGCTTGGTGGTTGGAAGAACCGTGGCCGCACTCCGTCGCAGCCGCGAGGCGCTGGTCGGCCTGGAAGGCCAGCTCGACGACCTGCTTTCATGCCTGCGTTCGCCCGACGCACGCGTCGACGGCGCAGCTTCTGAGCGGTTGGCTTGCGCCAAGGCCGAGGCCAGTGCGGCGATGGCAAGCCTGCATTCGGTCGGATCGCTCTTCTGCTAGCGGACGCGCCGCTGCTCCTGGGGAGGCACGGTGGCCGAGCGACGCGAAGTCAGACGGTCCGCGGGCTTGGGCGAGCCCATGTTGGCGTTCACAGCCGCCATTGCTGTGGCTGCGGCGCTTTACTGGGCCGGGCGTTCGGTGGAATTCGTCGAGCAGCTCATGCAAGGGGCGATTGCCTGTGCGTTTCTCTTCGGCCCCGGGCTGGCGGCGCGCATCTCGGGCAGGCCGTTCGACCAGCCGGCCGCGGGCATCACCGTGCATCCCATCGCGCGCGGGCTGCGCGTGCTTGCACTCGCCCTTGCGGTCACCTGGCCTGCCTTTGTTCTGGGATTCCTGGCCTACTACCAAATGGTCTGTCCCAGCCATAGCTTCTTGCACGAGCTTGGGCAGCAGCTAACACCCATATGCCGGTCTTGGCGCGGGCTTTCGGGCTGGAACCTTCGTCTGCCCGACGATTTTTGGGTCCTGGCTCTGTCTCAGATCCTCGTGGTGGCGGTTCCCGAAGAGGTCTTCTTTCGCGGCTATCTGCTCGCTCGCTTCGAAGAGCGCTGGCCGTCCCGTGGTCGATTCCTCGGCGCGGCAGTGGGCTGGCCGCTGCTCGTGACCAGTGCGCTGTTCGCGCTGGGGCACTTCCTGGTCGACCTGCAGCCGGCGCGTCTGGCGGTCTTCTTCCCTGCCCTCGCCTTCGGGTGGATGCGCAGTCGATCCGGCTCGGTCGCGCCGGGTGCGCTCTTCCACGCCTTATGCAACCTGCTTTCGGAAGTTCTGCACCAGAGCTTCTTTTGAATCACTCCACGTAAAGACTGCGGAAGTACAAGGCGCCATTCCTGATGTACACCATGCCGCCCTGGGCCGTTTGAGGATTGAAGCTCACGAGAGGCGACGTCACCGCACCCAGGTCGATAGACTTGACGAGGGAGTGATCGCCCGGCGCGCGAACCTCGAGAACCGAGGTCGTCGCCCCTTGGTAGGCGAGCAACAGATTGCGACGGTCGAAGGCAAGTGAGGGATCGGCATGTCCGTTCACCCCAAGATCGGCCGGGGAAGCCGCAGCGCCAAGCACACCGGCGGGGGTGATGGAGCGAACCACGAGGGTATTCGAATTGGTTCCCTTCTTAACGTAAGCGGTTTGGTAGTTGGTCCCGTCGAAAACCAGGCCAAGATTGGCGTTCTCGGCACAGGCGTCCAGGCTGGTCGGGGACAGCAACGCCGCGTGGGTCATGTCGTAGCGGGCGAAATAGCATTGATCGAACTGATAGACCACGCCGTAGCCAGTACCGTCCCAAAGCGCGCGGGCACGTGCATTCTGGCGAATGTCCACATACGCGGGCGTGACCGCCGTCGCGTAGTAGGCGCCATTTCCGTCCGCGAAGGCGAGCGACGAAGTGAGCTCCCGGAACATGAGGGTCTGGTAGCTCACGAAGAACGTGCCGAAGGTGGTTCCGTTCCAGGCGACCGAGCCCGAGCCAACCTGTCCGCTGTTGCCCCAGCGTTTCCAGCCCGCCAGCGTCTGCCCGGCTGGGTCGTAGGTTCGCAACTGAAGGCAGCTCCACCCTTGGCCACCGTTGGTCGAGCCGTCAGTGGCGCAAGCATAGGTGTCGAGCGCGTAGAAGCGCGCGCCGTCCCAGCCGACGTCCGTGCCTTGTTCCGAGGCGTAGTATTCCATGCCGGTGGAGTCGTTTTTCAGGGAGTCGCCAGCGACCCGGGCGATGCTCACACCCTCGAGGTCCCCGCCACCACTGTTGATTCCTCCGATGCTAGACCAGATGAGTCGATCGCGCGGACCCATGGCGAAGGTCACTTGGCCGAGAGGACCAGCGTAAAGCGGCGTTTCCCATCCCAGCCGATAGTCAGGCGACGTGGTCGACGGGGTCAGGGTGAAGTTCTGAACCGCGGTCGATCCGGCGGTGACCTGCACTTGCGCCGAAGCAGGCGCGTAGCCGGGCAATGTCGCTGAGACGGTGTACGGATCGGCCAACGCCGGGACCTGGTCCTCGAAGGTGTAATCGCCCGTCGCGGTGGTGTAGGCGTTCAGAAGACCACCATTGAGAGACACATGAACCCCAGCCACTGGCGTGCCGTCCGCATCGACGTGGCCCGCGATGTTGCCGTTCGAGCCCGACGATCCGATGCGGATCTGGTAGTGAGCTGCCACCGGCGAGGTCCGACCGAGCCGATCGAGGTTCACGATGTGGAAGAACCAGATGCCTGGACTCTGGCTGGGCAAGAGGAGTTGCTTTTGCGTGGTGAAGGTTCCGGTCGTGGTGGTGGGCAGCGTGTCTGCGCTGTGGTCGAAGATGAAGCGATAGCCGGTGAAGGTTCCGGTCGGAGCGCCGGCAGGATCGGTCCAGGTCAGATAGACATCGGGCGTGGTGTACCACTGGGCTTCCACCGGATGGCTGGACGACGCGACCACCGGGGGCTTGACGTTGAGGTACACGTTCAAGTCAACCGGGTAGGTACCCACGACGGAGGTAGGATTGGCCGACACGACGCGGATTCGGTTCGTGCCCGGCCCAACCTGATCCGACGGGACAGTGATGTGTTCTGTCGTCACCAGGGTTCCGTTACCCGGCCCAGGGACGCCATCGCCCACCGAGACGTAGTAGCCGATCACGCCGGGGAACGGACGGGGCCACGAAACGTCGAGCCCGGACGGCGACCAGTTCCACCAGCCCGAGTCAGGGGTGGTTACCGACGAGAGCGACTCCGGCGGCATCACCGAGATGGTGCCCGGGAACGACGCCTGGTTGTCGAAGCTGGCGCCGTACAGGGCCGCAGACGTACCGGCGACCGCGGCACCGGTTGCGTAGGCAAGCTGGTCACCACGCAAGATGGCCGAGGTCGAGCTGATGGTGCCCGCATCGTTGAGGGCGCCCCATGCCATCAGCTTGACCAGCGAGCCGCCGGTGATGGCGCCCGCCAGAGCGATGGAGTCTGAGGCGTGCACGATAAAGGAGCCTCCGGTCCCGATGGTGACTTTGGTCCCCGCGGTCATCGAGAAGCAGGTCGCCCAGATCTCAAGCGTCTTGGCGGCAGGTACGGCGACCGATCCACCGAGCTCCATCGTGAAGCATCCCTGATAGACGTGCGGCCCGCTCAGAGTTTCCACGTTGCCCTGATTTGCGTGGGTCGGTTCGATGCAGACGGTTTGATCGCACCCCAGCGGACAGGCCGTGTCGTCGGTCCAAGTGCTGCCGGCTGGGTTGCAAACCTGGCGGGTGCTGCCGCTGCAGCGGTAACTCCCGGCCGTGCAAGTCCCGATGCACAGACCGCCCTGGCATTGATCAGCGCATACGTTCGAGGCGAGCCAGGCGCTGCCCGTGGGATTGCAGACTTTGACCGAGGGGCCGAAGCACGCGACCTCACCCGCGTTGCAGGTGACGGGGCCCGTCGAGCAGAGTCCGTCAGCGCATCCTTGAGGGCAGCTTTGGGCGGCCACCCAGACGCCCGAGGTGCAAGTTTCGACCACAGTACCCGCGCACTGGTTCGCCCCTTCGGTAGCGCAAGGCAGGGCGGCGTCGGCCGTGTCGGGGAAGAGGTCGGGCGCAACATCCGGGGCGAGGTCGGCAATGGGCGCGTCGGCATTGCTCACCGGCGCCTCAGGGCGCAGGCCGTCGCTCGCGTCCGCATGGGCACCTGAGCCTCCGCTGCCTGAGATGCCGCCA
>CAZBIU010000485.1:0-4443 GCA_964491625.1 uncultured Myxococcales bacterium | reverse complement strand
GACAAGCGCCGAAGTGGCGGCGGCAGCGGCCGGGGTGAGGGTGACCGAGAAGGTGCACTGCCCGGTGGTGGCGGCCAGGGCAACGCCGGTGCAAAGGTCGTTGCCAATCTTGAACTCGGTGGTGGCGCCGGCAAGGGCCAGGAGGCCCGTCGGGGTGCCGCCGGTGTTCTTGACTGTGAAGACGGTTGCTGCCGAGGTGGCGGCGACGTTCACGCTGCCGAAGTCAACCGGACCCGCTGGGGTGATGGTCACGGCAGTGCCGGTGATGGCAGCGCCGGTGAGGGCCGCGGTCACGGAGGTGCCGGCAGCCGCATCGGCCACCGTCAGAGTTCCAGTAGACGCGCCACCCGCCTTGGGGGCGTACTGAACTTGGATATGGCAAACCGCGAGAGGCGCCAAGGGAACAACGCAGTCGTGCGACAGGATCGAGAAGTCGGTCGCGCCGGCGCTGATCGTGGGGTTGAGAGTGCCCGAGTTCGAGCCGCCGCTGTTCGACACGTTAAAAGTCGCTACGTCGGTCTTACCAACCGTCGCCTGGAAGGCCTGGGTCTTCGGCGAAATGTCGATACTCGCTTTCGTCACGGCCGGGGTCACAGTCGCGACCACCGTAGTGATCGTGGTCTTCCCGGCGGCATTGCAGGTAATGGTGTCGCTGTGGGCGCCGGACGTCGAGGCCGTGAAGGTGAATGCATACACGCAGGCAGCCGTCACCGTGCCCGTCGCGGCGCAGGTGGTCTGCGCGGCGTTCGCCGCCAGCTCGGTATTGCTGGAGACGCAGGCCAGTCCGGTCACCGCGCCGATCGGGGCGATCGTCACAAGCGCGGGCGCAGTGGCGTTGAGAGCCAGCGTGCCAAGGTCGATCCGATCCGGCGTGGCAGTGAAGCCGGTCGCCGGGTTGGCCTTGCCCGTGAGAGACACGGTCGCGGCATTGACGGTCAAAGTCCCGCCGGCCAGGCCCACGACGGACGGAGCGAACACCACGCTGAGGGTGCAGCTACCGATCGGCTGGGGAGAGGCGCAGCTGTTGGCGTTGAGAACGAACCCAGCGCCCGTGACCGCCGCATTGATCGCGGCGGCGGCGCCCGAGACAGTCACGGTGACCGTCTGGGCGGTGCTTTGCGCGCCGACATCAATCGTGCCGAAGTCGAGGATTGCCGGGTTGACCTTGACAATCGCCACCGGGTTTCCTGGGCCGGTGTCGATTGCGGGCGAAGCGTCTTTCTTCACGGGTGTGTTGTCGCTGCCTCCGCAGCCGACGACCGCCAGCATTCCTATGAGCCCCAGCGAACTTGCCTGGAGCAGCCTTCCGAATCTCTTAGAACACGTCATGTATTAGCCTCCGTCGAAACCCAATGTTGTTCCGCAATGCGAGCGCATTGCAGCAGCCGGAACATTTTGGGACCACCCCGGAAAGACGCAAGAAAAAAGATCTGAAACTACGGTTTCTTGGGAGCACGAGGCTCGGTTTTGGACGGAAATGTAGGTTCCCACGGCAAGGTGACCATGACCGCGCGCACAGCCGCGCTGAATTCCCGGAAATCGGTGTCGCAACTGTAGTCGCACACACAATTGTTCATTGAAAAAACTCTTCGGCGGGGTTCTCTGCGACGGGAAAGCGCACAGGCATCGAAGACGAAATTCTCAAAGGCCGCTGAAAAGCAGGCAGATCCGCGCATGCGCTCGCAAGCCGTGACTTGACCGCGGGTCCTTGATAGGTTTCGCGGCCATCGCATGGACACGATAGACGGCTCTTCGCCACCTCCGCCCACGCCACCTGTGCCGCCCTCGGGATCGGCATCGTCGCCCGGGATCCGCATCCCGGTCTCGATCGAAGAGGAGATGAAGTCGTCGTTCATGGACTACGCCATGAGCGTTATCGTCTCGCGCGCCCTGCCCGACGTACGCGACGGACTAAAGCCTGTCCACCGCCGCATCCTGTTCACCCAACATCAGATGAACAACGTTTGGAACCGGCCGTACATCAAGTGCGCCCGCGTGGTCGGCGACGTGCTCGGCAAATTCCACCCGCACGGCGACAGCGCCTGCTACGACGCCTTGGTGCGCCTGGCGCAGGACTTTTCCATGCGCTACCCGCTTATCGACGGGCAGGGCAATTTCGGGTCTATCGACGGCGACCCGCCGGCGGCCTACCGATACACCGAATGCCGCATGGAAAAGATCGGGCAGGAGCTGCTGTCCGATATCGACAAGGAAACTGTCGACTTCCAACCCAACTACGACGACAAGGAAACCGAGCCGACGGTTCTGCCGACCCGGCTACCGAACCTACTGGTGAACGGCGCATCGGGCATCGCGGTGGGCATGGCCACCAACATTCCCCCGCACAACCTGGCCGAGATCATCGACGCCACCATCGCCATCATCAGGAATCCCGACATCTCGGTGGACGAGCTTTTGGACCTGGTGCCTGGCCCGGACTTTCCGACCGGCGGCTTCATCTGTGGTCGCGGCGGCATCCGCGAGGCGTACCGGACCGGCCGCGGAAGCCTGCTGATGCGGGCGCGCACCGAAATCGAGGAAAACCCGAAGAGCGGGCGCAAATCCATCGTGGCCACCGAGATCCCGTACCAAGTCAACAAGGCCAAGCTGATCGAGAAGATCGCCGAGCTGGTGCGCGACAAGAGGATCGACGGCATCGCGGACGTGCGCGACGAGTCCGACCGCGAGGGCATGCGGGTGGTCATCGATCTGAAGAAGGATGCGGTGCCGGAGGTGGTGCAGAACAACCTCTGGAAGATGACGCCGATGCAGGAATCCTTCGGCATCAACATGCTGGCCATCGTCGAGAGCAGGCCGCAGACCCTGTCGCTCAAGCACTCCCTGCAGTACTTCATCCAGCACCGGCGCGACGTGGTCACCCGGCGCACGCAGTTCGACCTGGCCAAGGCCAAGGCCCACATGCACATCCTGGAGGGCCTCAAGATCGCCATCGACAACATCGATGCGGTCATCGACCTGATTCGATCGTCGAAGGATACCGAGACTGCCAAGGCCGGCCTAATCGAGAACTTCGACCTGTCGGCGATTCAGGCGCAGGAGATCCTCAATATGCGCCTGGCCAAGCTGACCGGCCTCGAGCGCGACAAGCTGGAGGCGGAGATCAAGGAAACCGCGGCTCTTATCGCGCACCTGGAGGAAATCTTGGGCAGCGACGCGGTGCTGGTGAGCGTGATCGTGGCCGAGCTGGAAGAGCAGAGGGAGCTTTACGGCGATGCGCGCCGGACCGAGATCCTAGACATCGACGTGGACATCGACGTCGAGGACATGATCGCCGACGAGGAGATGGTCGTCACCGTCACCCACGGCGGCTACGTCAAGCGCAACCCGAAGGGCCTGTACAAGCCGCAGCGGCGCGGTGGGCGCGGCATCACGGGCGCGTCCACCCATGAAGAGGACTTCGTGGCGCAGCTCTTCGTGGCCTCGACCCACGACACCATGTTGATGTTCACCAACAAGGGCCGGGTCTACGCGAAGAAAATCTGGGAAATCCCCCAGGCCAGCCGCACAGCCAAGGGCAAGGCCTTCGTGAACCTGATCCCGCTGCAAGATGGCGAGAGGGTGGTGGCGCTGCAGCCGGTACGCGAGTTCTCCGAGGGCGCGTTTGTGGTGATGGCGACAAAGCGAGGGCTCATCAAGAAGACCTCGCTGACCGCGTTCGGCAACATCCGAGCCTCGGGAATCATTGCGCTCTCCATCCAGGAGGACGACGACCTGGTCGGCCTGCGCATTACAGAGGGAACGTCGGATCTGATGCTCGGCACGCGCGATGGCTGGGCGATTCGCTTCCGGGAGGAGAACGTCAGGCCCATGGGCCGGGCGGCGCGCGGCGTGCGCGGGATTCGCCTGCGCGACAAGGACGACTTTGTCATCGGCATGGCCGCCGTGCCGCGCGAGGTCCCGGCGACGCTGCTGACCGTGTGCGAGCGGGGATTCGGCAAGCGCACGGTAAGCACCGACTACCCGACCAAGAACCGGGGGGGCAAGGGCGTCATCACCCTCTCCGCCCAGTCTCCCGACGAGAACTCCATTGAGTTGATTATCGCGGATGATGGTCCGGGCATTCCGCGCGACAAGTTGGACAAAGTCTTCGATGCCTATTACACCAGCAAGGAAAAAGGAACCGGAGTGGGACTGGCCATCGTCAAACATAATGTGGAACTTTATGGCGGAACGATTTGGGCGGAATCGGAGCTTGGAAAAGGCGCACGATTTGTCCTAACCTTTCCGGCGAAAACTCTGATATCCGCCGCTCGATGAAAAGCCCTCTTCCTCCTGTACTTGTCGTCGATGACGAGAAGAACATGCGGCTGTCCCTCAAGACCGTCCTGATCGACGAGGGATACGAAGTCCGCCTAGCGGAGACGGCCGAGGAAGCGCTCCGCTCGCTTGCCGAAGAGGAGTTTTTCATGGTCATTACCGACG
>CAZBIU010000484.1:0-4447 GCA_964491625.1 uncultured Myxococcales bacterium | reverse complement strand
CGTGGGATGCTGGGCAGGCGCTGCCAGAGATGATGCCCACGGCTGGACCAAACACCGAGAATTTGGCGTGGTGTTCGGCCACCTGGTGTTCTTGTGCAGCTTCGGCTGGGCGCCGCACTACTACGACCCAGAGCCGGTCCTCTGGTCCAACTTCAAGGGCGCGAAGCCGGAAGACCGAATCGACCCGGCCATCAAGATCCATCCGGATTTCCCCCGCGTGAAGGCATTTCTGGATCACCTGGCAGGCGATACAACCATCGGCGAGTTGAACATCCTCGCCGCTGCCATGGTCAATTCCTGGCTGATTCCGACGCCGTCGAGCAGCGAGCAGGATCCGATCCTGGTCTTCATTGGCGACCTGCACGCGCCCGCCACCACAGGTCTCGGCGACGCCCAGATCGTCGAGAACGGGAAGCAGATGCTGCGCGGCCGGCTCGACATGCTTCCGCCGGGGCTGGGGCCGATTCCACCGTGGGTCACCGACCCGTTGCATGGGCTGGCCGGCTATCCGAGCTGGCTGACCACGCAGGTCTTTTCCGAAATGAGCTACGACGCCTCGACCAGCCTGGATTCGGTCAGGAAGTGGGTCGCTGACTACCACGCGGACATCGGTGCACGCGCCGACATCTTTCAAGACGCCGGCCAGGACTTGCGCACCTTCGTCGACCACCTTCGCAACTATCACGAAGCCGAGTCGCCCTTGCGGGTCATCCAGCTGGGCGACTTCTTCGATCTGTGGCTCGGCTTTCAGCGCGCCTTCAAGGACTCCATCGACGATCCGCTTCCCTGCGCGAGCGAGTTTGCCCGCCTGTGGGTCGAGCGAACCTTGCTTGCCACTCGGCAGGGACCGCACCTGGCCCATCTTCTGACCCTTTCCCAGACCGCGAAGCCGAACCGGAAGACCGGCGCTCCGCTTCACACCCATTTCGTCTATGGCAATCACGACAACTATCGCCGGCATGGCGGCGGGGCAGACATCGAGCTTCCCTCCGGCAGCGAGCACGGCGGGCTCAAGATCCACGTCTTTGGCGCCCCGCCTGCATTGGATTACCCAGGACTGTGGGCCGAGCACGGCCACCAGAAGGATCCCTCGAATAACGACGAAAGCCCAACCTCCGGCCACGAGTTGACCCAGCTCGCGTTCTTGCATCCTGGCGTGCGCAGCATCGAGGGGTTTGGCACCTGGGGGAGGACGAAGTTTTGGGAAGCCGACTTCAACCAGCTACCGCGGGTCGTGTGTATTCGACGGGCGATGGACCAATGTCTCCTTGGCGCATTGGATTCCGGCGCCCCTTGTCGCGGCATGTACGTCATGGGCCACTCACACGAGCCCATGCTCAAGAAGGTGGAGCTTTGGCCCAGTCCTCCGAAGGGATAGAACACCGTGACGCGACTTCCGGTCGAGTCAGCGCAACAGCGAAATAGATCGGGACAATGAAGATCAACGCGTAGTCCAGCCACAGCTTGTGGTGCCAGGCAATCGTGTGCGAAAGAAAGGCGGCGGCGGCGATGTGCCAGAACGGGTGGCTGACTTTTCGCCGTCTCAGGCCCCAGGCTACACCGGTCAGCGCAAGAACTGTGAGAAGTTGCTTCAAGAGCCGCACACCCGCGGGCTGCATCCAGGATGTGAGCCGGCTCATCACCTGGAACAGAACGTTCGTGTTCTGCCACTCGCCCAGCTCGCCCATGATCTTGGTGACAGTGTAGAAGTTGTGCTCCCAGAATTCCCGCCCGCCAATAATGAAGAAGGGAGAAAGGATCGCGACCGCCGCCGAGAGCATACCAGCTGCCAGTCTCGCCAAATTGGGAATAACCGGTCGCTCTTGAAGCACGTGCCAGAGCAGAAAGCCCAACACCATGAAGGCGTAGCTCACACGGCAGAGCGGTGGGACCGCAAGAAAGAGGCCACTCACAAAGAACCTTCTGCGCGTGATGAAGAAATATGCCACCAGGAAGAACGGATACGGGTAGTAGAGCTCGTCCAGGCGCCACTCCAGTGTGTGCGCAAAGCCGAACATGCCCGTCATCGTGAGAAGGGCCATGGCTGGAAACGCCTTGTTCCTGAGCCTGACGTCGCATGCGACGATGAATCCGAAGATGCCCAGCCAATAGACGTAGGTCAGGACCGCGAGGTTCCCGAAAATGCGCACCGCCGGAAGGACCAGCAGGACGCTGGCTGCTCCGGTCGTGATGGGGGCAGCCATCTTGGGCGCGTGATTCCAGGGATTCATCCCTCGCAACAACTCCAACGAGGCCTCAATGGCGGCCTTGTCTCGACACGAGCCGGACCGTGCGGGATTGAGTGCCAACACTTGGGTGTAGACGTAGAGATAGGCGGCGAGCGCAGCGAAGAGACAAAGATAGAGGCTCCAGCGCGGAGCCCGCACTACGATCAGGACCAAGGCCAAGCAGAGCACCGGAGCCGTAACATTTGCAACGCTACTCGGCTGGTTTAGAAGCTGGTAGAGCAGGCCCAAGAGAAGCACGAGAGCGACGGACGACAGAGCATCCCTCGACTTGATGTATTCGACGGTCTCTCGCGAAGGACGCCTGAGCACGGCAACCATCGCCGCTAGCGACATGCCGCCCCCCTGAAAGTGGCTCGTTCTTGGCGACGATTGCTCACGGGAATTGAATTGCGTCCGGCCGATCGAGCGCAGCGGAAGTTTCGGACGGCGAGTGCACCGCTGGCCGGAGGTCGAAGTGGACCTCCTAGGGCCATGCTGCCTGGAGGCAAAGAGAGTAAGCCTGGGCGTTGGTCGCTGCTCCATTTGTTGACACGTACGCACATGCCCAGGAAATGGGGTAGGTTTTGTTCGTAGCGTTCAGGCCGGGCGCCGACGTCACGAGAGCCTGACCAGTGTAGCTACCATTACACGCCCCCCCAACCAATATTTCAGTCCCGTCGACGCAGTCTCCCCCAGCGTAGTAGTAGACGCCAGCAATTGGGTTTGGCGTCGTGGAGCCAACCGCAATCCTGATTCGGCCAAGAGAGATCGCCCCCGTCGCAAGCTGGGCGGTGCGGACACAACCGCTACAGCTCAGGCTCGACGCGGACGTCGCGCTTGCGGCGCTGGTCGCCGTCGCAGCGTTGGTTGCATTCACGGCATTCACGACAGTCGCGCCATCAGTGCCGTTGACCACATCCTGGAGCGCCTTGAAGTTGGCATTGATGTTCGCCGATGAGAGAGAGTCCCCAGGGCTGAAGCTGGTTAGAGTCGGTACGCCGGCCGCCCGAACGATCGCGCCGACGCCGAGCAGGACGATACCCGGGACGACAACGAACGCGAAGGTTCGCTTCAGCCAGCGTGGCGTCTTGAACTCGATTGTGTAGACCTTGATCTTCATTGTCGCAACCTCATCTGCTATGGGCCGAACACGCAGTTGTCGAACTTGGACGTATCAAACACGCAGACTGGCAGGCCCGTGCTACCTCCTGAGCCGGAGGTCCCGCCCGTGGCGATCGTACCACCGCTGGCTACAACGCCGCCCGTGGCAATCGTGCCGCCGCTCGCGACCACTCCGCCGGTCGAAACCGTTCCGCCGCTCCCAACGACGCCGCCGGTGGAAAATGATCCTCCGCTCGCAACTACGCCGCCCGCTGCAATATCACGGCCGCTGTCGACGGTGCCGCCGGTGGCGACGTCACGGCCGCTGTCGGCCACGCCACCGGTGCTCAGCGGGCTATCGGTCCCCGACACACCACCTGAGCCTACGCCGCCACCGAACCCGCCGGATCCCACTACGCGGACATCGCCCCCGTCAATCGCGCCGAGAACGCCGGGGGCATCGGCCTGGGCATCGATTTCCCCACCGGCTCCGCCGGTGCCTTGGTCGTAGCCGCCGCTCCTGGATTCGGCCTCGCCAGACGCCGAATCCGCGCTGCTATCGATCTGCGCTTGGCCCGCCTCGGTCGTGGCGAGCTTGCTCCCGTCGGGAGCTGAAAGCGCGTCGCCGGGCTGTCCGCTGTCCAGGTCGGACGTGTCGCCAGGTTTGCGACAGCCGCCGACCACGCCGGGCAGCTTGCAGATGTAGCCGATTGGGCAGTTGTCGTTGGTCTTGCACGTCATCTGCGCGACTTTGTCGTCGGGATGGTCGAAGCAACTGAGAGACGTCGCGAGCGCGATCGCCAACCCGAAAGCCGCGTGCTTGACGGCGTTTGATTTCGCCCGCATCAGAATGATCCTCGCACGGCCGCGCCGGCAATTCCGCGCCCGACGGCCGGGACAAAGGCCAGATTCGATTCGCCGCTGGCTTGGCTCCGGCCAACCAGGTAGAGAATCGTCCCCGTCGCGATGGCGGCGGCGCCGACGCCGTAGCCAACCCAACTGTAGGTCTCGTAGCTCTTGCGCGACGATTCCGTGCTTTGCTGGTAGGAGTTGGGCGGCTCGATGCTGCTCGCAAGGCTGTTGGCCTTCACATTTAGTATCACGCCGGTGATAAGGCA
>CAZBIU010000483.1:0-4455 GCA_964491625.1 uncultured Myxococcales bacterium | reverse complement strand
CGACAAGACCTCCACGAATTTCCTCGGGTTCGTTCTCTTCGCTGCGGTGCGAGTACGGCTGGCCTGATTTTGGGGACAGGCCCTAATTCAGCCACCTCGGAAAGCCGAGGCAGTCCCATGTATGGACCGCTCGAAGGCATGGGCCGGTGCCGGGGATGATGAGCCGCCCCATCCCGTCGAAGTAATCGTTGCGGAACTCCCCTGCGTATTTCTGCCCGTCACGTTGATTGAGGGTCCCTTTGCCTTCGCGTGTGCCGTTCTTGAGCTGGCCTGCGTACACGGGGCGCTATTGGCGTAGTACAACGTGCCTTCCCCGTCCTCCCAGTCGTTCCTGAAGTTCCCGTCGTAGCGACTCCTGTCCGCCAGGATGAGCGTGCCCTTGCCTTCCCGCTTGCCCAGGTGGAACTCGCCCGTGTATTGGGAGTGCCCCACCGACGGCAAGCCAACGCCAACGTCAGGAAGGGAAGAAGCCTAGTCGTGTTCTCGCGCTTGGCAACGCAGGTGTAGAAGCGGAAAATGTAGGAACCATTCCCCGTGAGGAACGCAAATGGAGAAGCTCTGTTGCCTCGGTCTCGCCCTAGTCGCAATCGTCGGTGGCATCGCTTGTGGAGGAGTCGGGCGGGGTTCCGGAGATGCCGGCCCAGCAGATATTGCGAGCAGCGGGGGACAGCCGGCTGTCGGCGGTGCGCCCGCGACCGGGGGCGCCGCCGGCAACGTGGGCGGCACGACGACCTTGGGTGGCGCGCCGGGCACCGGCGGCGCGGTCCGCAGCTCGGGCGGTACGACGACCTTGGGTGGCGCGCCAGGCACCGGCGGCGCGACCGGCGGCACAGGCGGCACGACGAGAGCGGACGGCGGTCTCGGCACGGGCGGCACGACCGTCGACGCAGGCGCGGGCTTGGGGCTGTGGTCGATGGGTTACTACGCAAGCTGGGCAGCCGACCAATACCCGGTGTCCGAGATCGAATGGTCCGGTCTGACCCACATCGCGATGGCGTTCTACCTGCCTCAATCGAATGGATCACTCAGCCTGTCCGCGGGCGACACCAAGCTGGTGTCGGACCTGCTCACGGCCGCGCACGCCCACGGCGTGAAGGCCATCGCCTCCATCGGCGGCTCGGATTCGCAAGCCGGCTTCCAGAAAGCCACCACCAGCGGCACAGTGGCAACCTTCGCCAACAACCTGGCCGCGCTGGTGACCAGCACAGGCTACGACGGCATCGACATCGATTGGGAGCCCCTGGACAAGACCGACGAGCCCGCCGTGATCGACATCGCCAGCCGCATCCGCAAGGCGGCTCCGACGGCAGCGCTCACCATTCCAATCGGCGAAATCAACATCAACCTGGGCGCCGACCTTTCGAACTACGCGGCCATCGCGGCTGCCTATGACCAGCTCAACATCATGTCCTACGGCCAAGCCGGCGCGTGGTCAGGCTGGAAGAGCTGGCACTCGAGCGCTCTCTATCAGAAGGATTCCGCCACGCCCACGTCGATCGATTCCACTGTGAAGCTGTACCTGGCCGCCAACGTTCCTGCCGCCAAGCTGGGAATCGGCATCGGCTTCTATGGCCTGTGTTACTCACCTCCTGTCACCGGGCCCGACCAGGCACTTAACGGCGCCACACTAGTCGCCAGCGATGGAACGATCTCCTACGCCAACATCATGAAAAGCTATTACAGCGCCGACGTTCGCAAGTGGGACGATTTCGCGCGCGTGCCTTATTTGTCTTTCGCAACGGCGCACGCGCCCGACGGCTGCGGCTACATTTCCTACGACGACGAGCAATCCATCGCCGAAAAGGCTGTGTACATCAAAGCCCAAGGTCTGGGCGGAGTCATCCAGTGGGAATTGAACGAAGGCTACCTGTCGACGGCAGCGGCCGGCCAGCGGAACCCACTGCTGGCAGCCATCCGCGACAGCGTGTTGCGGTGACGGCTCGATCCTCCGTCTTACCCTTGCACGGTGCTCACCACGAGTTCGTGCGTCGGGCCGCAAGAAGCAACGCCGCCATGGACACGGAGATCCTTGAGAAATGAGGACGAGTTTCTTTGTCCGAATTCTCTTGCTCCTGCTCTTGCCCTTCCTCGCGATGGTCGGCTTTGCGGGCACTGGATTTGCCCAGGTTACGGTGAACGACTCGCACCCTCCCGCGACTTCCATGCTTTCTGGAGCGGGAGTTGATGATGCTTCGGCCGACCAGCAGGAAATTCCCGACGGCTTTCATATTGAGAAGCAGTCCAGGAAGGGGCTCGCATACCTCGGAGCATTTACCTTCGGGGTACCGTACCTGCTGTCCGTGGTCACGGTGGTTGCTTTTGTTGCCGAAAGACCCGCTGTTGATCCGTCGTTCCACCCTTTGTGGCTTCTGGTACCGGTCGTCGGACCGTTTGCCATGCTGCCGGCCACGAAGGGCGCCAGCGACTTCGCAGTCTTCTTCGCGGTCGGCGCCGCAGAAGCGGTGGGGGTCGCATTGATCATTTCAAGTGTCATCTGGCCGCGAACGGTTCTGGTCCGCAACCAAGCCGCGCAGGTCCTGCTCGCGCCCATGAGAATCGGTGCCGCAGGAAACGGCATCGGACTGATGGGCAGCTTCTAAGTCAGCAAGCCAACCGTTCGAAGCGGCAAGCTCCGATCCGGGAAGAGCAGTGGCGGGCATTGGCGGGTAGGGCCGCGCTGCCCCGCCGGCTGCGACGTCATCGACCAGCCGATTCTGATCTTCATCGACTGTGTTTTTCGCATCTGTGATAGCATGCGGCGTTATCCGTGGACCCAAACGACAGAGGAGGAAGGCTATGAAGAACCGCCGCATGTGTCTCTCGCTACCGTTGATGCTGCTCGTGCTCGCCCAGACTCTTGCCGGGTGTGCTTCAGTACAGGTGAAGCCGGCTCCGCTGGCCAACGTTCACAAAGCAGCTCTGGTGGCCTTCGGCTGGTCGGTCGATCTGTCGAGCGAGGAAGACAAGAAGGTCTCGAGCTCGATTGGAGACATCATCAACACGAGCAAGGCCATCGCCGAGGCTTCGGACGCGTCGACGCGCGAGCTGGTCCCGCGAAACGCCTACGATGCCGTTTCGAAGAAGATCGACGAGAACCTGCACTGGACCATGCTGCCGCTTCAGGATGTCGCGGCCAACCCCGCCGTCCAACAGATCGTCACGTCGATCAAGGTGTTCGGTGACAGCCCCGCCATCACGGGCGTCATGCACCCATACCAAGGCGACCGGCTGAGCTCTGCACAACGCAAAGAGCTTGCGGAGAAGCTTGGGGTTGACGCCGTGGTGTTCGCCGACGTCAAGATCAAGGTCGGCGGCACGTCCGGCTTCGCCATGGCCGGGATGGGCTCGATTACCAAGTACCCGCAGGCCACCATCGCGCTCACTGTCTATGCACCGCAAGACGAAGAGCCCATCTGGCGCGACCGGGGAGCCACCGGTGACAAGGCCACGACCGGCGTCGCCAACACCATGGGCGTCCAGAACGACTCGACCAGAGACGCCGCGCTCGCCGAGGCCACGACACTGTCCCTCGACAAGTTGATCGCGCGCTATCACGAGCAGGCCGCAGCGCCCGCGGCGAAGTAGATTGTCCCTTGCGGTACGGGGCCGCATCTCGCGTGCGGGGCGGCCTCGCACTGGCGCGGGTAAGCTCACCCCGACAAAATCTACGGCGCCAAGCGGATCGTCGAGGAGATTCCGGGACCACAATCGGCCGCTGCCTTTACGCTCTCGTGCACGCTGCAGCGTTTGCGGCTGGCAAGGGCATGTCACTTGCGGCGGCGCTGGGGTCATTCGCCCACGGTGACTGACGGCGGGCCGACCACGCGCCCTCCCCGGCCGTGTGGTCGGGGGGGGTTAGGGAACGCTTTGTTGCGAAACCTTTCGCAGCGAGGGGAATCGAAGGGGAAACTCATTACCTGACAATTCATTGCGGTCGCTCCAAGTGAATACGCGAAGAGCATGGCAGGTAACATTCACGTAACTAGGAGATGCTGATGCCCTCACTCGCTCAGGTTGTTCGGTCGGTGCTCTTTTCGCTTGCTATGGTGTCCGTCCTTGGGGGCTGCGGCAGTAGCTCAAGCAACAGTACGGATGCGGCGGTGACCTCCACCAAGATGGACGGCGCGCTTGGAGCTTCGAGTGACCTTCCGGTGGGAACCGCGCACGACTCCTCGCCTGTGATCGACTCCTCGCCCGTGCCTGTGTTCGACGGCTCCGCAACCCCAGATTCACCCCAGTCAGGCGCAGATGCCTTCCTATCTCCCGATGTCGGTGCCTTGGACGTAGGGAGCGGAGCTTCGAAAGACGTCGCCCTCGGCGATCTGCCACCCCGAGACCTTCCGCCTGCAGATGTCCCCTCGAACGATCTTCCTTCCAGCGGACCCTCTGACTCGTCAGGCGCGCCAGACGGTCCAGGTGTCCACGACGCTCCTGTGGGCCTGGGTACTGGGGGCT
>CAZBIU010000482.1:0-4472 GCA_964491625.1 uncultured Myxococcales bacterium | reverse complement strand
CCCGAGAGGCGCTGAAGGTGCGCTGAACGTCACCGGATGGCGCGCCGAGGCGACGGCAAGGACAACCAGCCAGCACGGGGGACTGCTCCGCGCCGGGGCTACGCTTCATGCGACCTCCGCTGTGCCACGGCCCACAACCCATACGCGCATCTGCAACCGTCGGTCAGGAGTCGTTGCACCGTCCTGCGCGCGCCCGCATCGGAACCTAGATGATGCGACGGGTATCATTCGGAGCTCATCTGGCTTTGGGGATCTGCTGCCTCGGTCTGTCGTGCGGTGGCAGTCGTCGCGGACTGGGGGTCGGGGCGGATGCTGGTAAGGCCGAGGCGGTTCCGGATGGGGCCCAAGCGATACCCGATTCGCCGTTCACGGATCGCGTCGACGCGGGCCCCGTCGATCGCGATGACACCGACGGTTGGACGATCGACTCCGCCTACGACAACTCGGGCACCGTGCCGATCGACACTCTCGCTCCCGACGCATTCTCGTCGGCCGGGGGCTGCGGCAAGAATCCCGAGGCGCCTAGCCTGGCCTTCCGAGGCGTGCTGGCCGTTGATTTCGACGAGGACGGAATTGTGGACGAGGCGGACAATTGCCCCGCCACGGCGAACCCCGATCAAGCCGACAGCGACGCTGACGGGCTGGGCGACGCTTGCGATAGATGTCCGGGTGGGATCGATAGCGACCACGACGGGGTTTGCGATGCCACCGACAACTGCCCGTTGGCCTGGAACGCGGCGCAAGTCGATACCGACGGCAATGGGATCGGCAATATCTGTGGGCCCGAACGGTGCTACACGATGCCTTCGACTGGCGAACTTCAGCGGAGCTTGCGTGACCTTCTGCAGAAGACAGCGTTCACGACCTTACTCGCAGATGCACACTGGCGGGTTATCAGCCAAGACAGCTACTGCGCGTCCGCCAGCGAGGGCGGCTTGCCCAATCGGGCGCTGAGACTGCAAATCTTGGACTACACCCACCGCAGGCAATTGAACATGGGCTACCTGGTCGACTCCGACACCCTGCAAAGCCTCACCGTCGTGAACATCGACGGATATCAGGGCCCGCAGCCGTCCGCCGAGGAGGGCTGGGACGCCACCTTCCTGGCCGAACGTGATCCCCAGGTTCGGGCTGTCCTCGACGGCCTTTCGTCGCTGAGGTCGGACGGCCCCTTCTTCTATGAATTCGGAGAGCGGCCCGGCACCAACGACTCAGCCTTTCCTGGGTGCGAGACCGGGCGTTGCATCGACGTCCTCTACAGTGGCGTGGGTAGTGACGGCGGCTACCTTCACTACTCGGTCGTGGTCGATCTGGAGACCTGCGTGGTGCTCGGGATCAGGTTGCGGCAGTAGGATCGGTGGAATTGTCGCCACCGGCCTAGCAGTGTCGCGGCGGTCGTATTGGTCTTGCTCGGTGGGGTGCTCTCGGGGAAGGTAAACCGGAGCGCTCGAGACGACCCGCTACGAATTTCCGCGTAGCGGTCGGAACGCGGCACTTGCTCAGTAGACGTGGCAACGTCGCGGCTCGCAATCAGTATCCCAGCCTCGGCGACAGCAGTCGTTCTGCTTCGTCCATGCTGATGCCTTTGCGGCCGGCGTAGTCTTCCACCTGGTCACGGCCTATGCGGCCGAGGTCGAAGTAGCGGGCCTGCGGGTGGGCGAGGTAGATCCCACTCACGCTGGCGGCCGGCCACATGGCGAAGCTTTCGGTCAGCGTGATGCCTGCGGACGGTGCTCGAAGCAGGTCGAACAGCTTCACCTTCTCGCTGTGCTCGGGACAGGCCGGGTAACCGAAGGCTGGGCGGATGCCGCGGTACTTTTCGGCGATGAGATCCTCGCTGGATAGCTTTTCGCCTGCGCCGTAGCCCCACTCGCGGCGGACCTTCGCGTGCAGCATCTCTGCGAAGGCTTCTGCCAGCCGGTCGGCCAGCGCCTTCACGATAATGCTGCTGTAGTCGTCGCGTGCCTCTTGGTACTGCTTGGCCAGCTCGTCCGCGCCGAGCCCCGCGGTCACGGCAAAGGCGCCCACGTGATCGGCAAGCCCCGAGTCGCGCGGGGCTACGAAATCGGCCAGGCAGCGGAACGGCGCCTCGCCGCCCTGCTGGCGCAGCATGGGAAAGCGCACAAGCTCGCGGCTGCGGCCTTCGTCGGTGAAGAGCACGATGTCGTTGCCTTCGCTGGCGGCAGGCCAGAAGCCGTACACGCCGGCGGCGCGGATGCGCTTGCCCTTGACGATCTCGTCCAGCTTTTTCTGTCCGTCGGCGAAGAGCTCGCGCGCGGAGGCGCCGTATTTGGGATGTTGCAGGATCGCCGGGTAGCGCCCGCGCAGCTCCCACGCAGTAAAGAAGAAGGTCCAGTCGATGAAGGGAACCAGCTCTTCGAGAGGCTGATCGGCGATCACTCGCCGGCCCAGGAAAGAGGGCGCCGGGAGGTCTCCCTTATTCCAGGCGATCTCGGGCTTGCGCCCGTTGGCCTCGCCGAAGCTGACCAGGATCCGCTTGCGCTTGTCGGCGAAGATCTGGCGCGCGTTTTCCTGTTCGGTGCGGTTCTTGGCGTCGAAAACCTCGCGTTGCTTCTCGTCGAGCAGGGCGCTGACCACGGGCCCTGCGCGAGACGCGTCCAGCACGTGTACGGTGCTGGCGCGGTAGCGCGGGGCGATCTTCACCGCCGTGTGCTCACGGCTGGTGGTGGCGCCGCCGATCAAGAGCGGGATGGCGAGCCCGCGCCGATCCATCTCCTCGGCAACGTGGGCCATCTCGTCGAGCGACGGGGTGATGAGGCCGGACAGGCCCACGATGTCACATTGCTGTTCGACCGCGGCGTCCAGAATCTTCGCGGTCGGGACCATCACGCCCAAGTCCACGACCTGGTAGTTGTTGCAGCCGAGCACCACCGAAACGATGTTTTTGCCGATGTCGTGCACGTCGCCCTTCACCGTGGCAAGCAGTATTTTGCCGCGCGGTTTGCTGGTGCTGGTCTTTTCCGCTTCCATGAAGGGCAGAAGGTGCGCGACCGCCTCCTTCATGGCGCGCGCGCTTTTTACCACCTGGGGTAAGAACATTTTGCCGCTGCCGAACAGCTCGCCCACCACGCCCATGCCCGCCATCAGCGGCCCTTCGATGACATCGATGGGCTTGCCGAGCTTCTGTCGAGCCTCTTCCACGTCGGCGACGATGAAGTCGGTGACGCCGTGGACCAGCGCGTGCTCCAAGCGCTTTTCCACCGGGCTTTTGCGCCAGCCTAGATCCTCCGCGCGCTTTCTGCTTTCGCCCTTCACGTGACCGGCGACTTCGATCAACCGTTCGGTGGCGTCGGGGCGGCGATTCCAGATCACGTCCTCGACTCGCTCGCGCAGGTCGGCAGGAATGTCCGCGTACACGCCAAGCTGGCCGGCGTTGACGATGCCCATGTCCATCCCGGCCGCAATGGCGTGATACAGGAAAACCGTGTGCATCGCCTCGCGCACGGGATCGTTGCCCCGGAACGAAAACGACAGATTGGACACTCCGCCCGAGATGCGGGTGCCCGGACATGCGGCCTTGATGAGTGGGATGGATTCGATGAAGTCCTTCGCGTAGCCGTTGTGCTCTTCCATGCCGGTGGCCACCGCCAGCACGTTCGGATCGAAGATGATGTCGGACGGATCGAAGTCGGCCTTCTCTATTAGCAGGTGGTAGGCGCGCTTGCAGATCTCCACCCGGCGGTCGATGCTGACCGCCTGCCCTTCTTCGTAGAACGCCATCACGACCACCGCGGCGCCGTAGCGCTTGATGGTGCGCGCTTTGGCCAGGAACTCCGCTTCACCCTCCTTGAGCGAAATCGAGTTCACGATGCCCTTGCCTTGCAGGCACTTGAGGCCGGCCTCGATCACCTGCCACTTCGAGCTGTCCACCATCACCGGCACGCGCGCGATCTCTGGCTCGCTGGCGACCAGGTTCAGGAATTGGGTCATGGCCCTTTCGCCGTCGAGCAAGGCTTCGTCCATGTTCACGTCGAGCACGTTGGCCCCGCCGCGCACCTGGTCCAGCGCCACCGCCAACGCGGCGGCAAAGTCGCCCATCTTGATGAGGTTGGCGAACTTGCGCGAGCCCGCCACGTTGGTGCGCTCGCCGATCATGATGAAATTCGAGCTTGGCGCCACCGTCAGCGTGTCGAGGCCGGCCAGGCGCATGTCGGCCCCGCGCTGGTCCGCCGGCCGGCGAGGCGCGATGCCGTTCACCGCTTGGGCGATGGCGCGGATGTGGTCGGGCGTGGTGCCGCAACAGCCGCCCACGATATTGACCAGCCCGGCTTCCGCCATGTCGCGAACCAGGCGCGCCGTCAAATCAGGGGTCTCGTCGTAGCCGCCGAAGGTGTTGGGCAGCCCCGCGTTCGGGTAGCAGCTCAAGTAGCAGCCCGCGAGCCCGGCCAGCTCGCTCACGTAGGGGCGCGTCTGGGTGGCGCCGCCGCCGCAATTGATCCCCACCGAGAACG
>CAZBIU010000481.1:0-4476 GCA_964491625.1 uncultured Myxococcales bacterium | reverse complement strand
CGACCTGGCTGTGCCCTTCCCCGCGCTGAATCCGGTCCTGCAGCAGCATCAGCGCGTCGAGTGCCTGTTCCGGCCGCGGCGGGCAGCCGGGCACGTACACGTCGACGGGAATCACCTGGTCCGCGCCCGGCATGGTCGAGTAGTTCTGGTAAAAGCCGCCGGTCGAGGCGCACACCCCGAAGGCGATGACCCACTTGGGCTCGCACATCTGGTCGTAGATGCGGCGAAGCACCGGCCCCTGTTTCTCGGTGACGGTGCCGACCACGATCAGCAGATCGGCCTGGCGCGGAGAAAAGCGCGGAAACTCAGCGCCGAAGCGGGCCACGTCGTACTTGGGGCCCCAAAGCGCCATGAACTCCATCCCGCAGCAGGCGGTGACGAACGGATACTGAAAGAGCGAGTACTTGCGCGCCCAGTTGATGGCGTCAGCGAGCTTGCTGCTGTAGAAGCTGACCGGCATGTCTAGCCCCACCCGATGACGCCCTTGCGCCAGGCGTAGACCAAAGCAACCAGCAGCACGGCCATGAACGCCAAGGCCGCGCCGATACCCAGGAACGACACGCCTGCCGTGCAAATTCCGGCGCGCAGGGCGCCGGCGCAGGACAGCTCGCGGTAGGTTACCGCCCACGGGAACAAGAACGCCGCCTCGATGTCGAAAACCACGAAAAGAATGGCGAGTGGATAGAAGCGAATCGGGAACCGCCCGTGGGGGTCGCCGATGGGATCCGACCCGGCCTCGTAGGTGATGTTCTTGGCAGGACTCGGCCGCCGTTCGCCCAAGAATTTTGCCAGGGCCACGAACTGGAGAGCGGCTCCTGTGCCGACGAGAATGACGAGTGTAACCGCGATGTAATCTGTGCTCATGCAGGATGCCTGAATACGGCTACATACTGTCCGGTGAACGCGCCAAGGTCAAATCAGGAGTTGCCCGCACAGGTTTGACTAAAAGCATTCTCGTTCCTAATCTCTGCGTCGATGCACCCCCACCCTACCCCACGATGGGCTTCCGCTGCCTCGGTCTTGCTTGGCGCGTGGGCCGCGCTTGGCCTTTCCTTCGTTTCCACCGCCGCCCGGGCCGCCCCGACCTCGGCCCAGTCGCCGGGCGAGAAGGGTGCCCCGCCGTCCGCAGACGACACCACGGCGCCGCCGGGGATCGACCTCGGCAAGCTCGACGATTTCGAGCGCAAGGTGTTCTTCCGCGTGGTGAACCGCGAGTCGTCGGCCTGCGGGAAAGGTCACAGCTTGCTCCACTCGGCCAAGCACGACACCGGTTGCCGGGCCTCGTTCTATGCCGTCCGCTACGTCGCGCACCTGGTCGATTCCGGATACACCGACTCCGAAATCAGCGAGAAGCTCGAGACTCGCTTTCGTACGCCCAGGCAGGCTCGCATCGACGTCAGCTCCGCGCCCAGCAAAGGCAATCCGTCCGCGCGCGTCACCGTCGTCGAGTTCGTCGACTACGAGTGTCCACACTGCAAGCACGCCCAGACGGTGATCCGCCAACTCGTCGAGGAATACCCCAGCGACGTGCGGGTCATCTTCAAGCATTTCCCGCTAAGCTCGCACCCCATGGCCAAGACGGCGGCCGAGGCCGCCATGGCGGCCAACAAGCAGGGCAAGTTCTGGCCCTACAGCGACAAGATTTGGGCGAATTCGGAAAACCTGACTTCCGCGGTCCTGGAAAGGGCGGCCAAGGATGTGGGGCTCAACCTGGCCGGCTGGCGAACCGACATGAGCTCGGATGCGATCAAGAATCGCGTCGAGGCCGACCGTTCCCAGGGCCTTGACCTTGGCATCAACGCAACCCCCACCATCTACGTCAACGGCCGCAAGTACGACGATCCGCTGGAAATTGCCAGCCTCAAGGACTGGATCGACGAAGAGCTGGGACGCTAACTTCCAAGGACCCGATGCCAGATCGTATTGTCGCCGAAACCCGATTCTTGCGCTTGGTCGAGCGCGACGGGTGGTTCTTCGTCGAGCGCCCCAACAGCACCGGCGTGGTCACCGTGGTTCCCTTGACCCGCGAGCGCCGCCTGATCTTCGTCGAACAGTTTCGGCCGCCGCTTGGATGCCGCGTGATCGAGTTTCCGGCCGGCTTGATGGGCGACGAGCGTGGCCAGGAGGCGGAGGGCCCGCTGGCCGCCGCGCGACGGGAGCTGCTTGAAGAGACCGGCTACGAAGCCCGCGACGTGGAGCTGGTATCAAGCTCCGCCACATCGCCGGGTCTGGCGAACGAGCTGGTCCATTTCGTGCTGGCCTGGAATCTCGACCGGGTGGGCCCCGGCGGCGGCATCGACAGTGAAAACATCGTCGTGCACGAGGTGCCCATCGCCGATGCGCGCGCGTGGTTGGCTGCCTGCGAGGACGAAGGCCTCATCATCGCTGCCAAGGTCTTCGCCGCCCTATACTTCGCGACCGAACGTTGGGGCGGGCAGTCGAAGTAGCCGGCTAGTCGCGTCGGCGCCCACCGAAGATGCGCAACAGCATCAGGAACAGGTTGATGAAGTCGAGGTAGAGCACCAGCGCGCCTTGCAGCGCCAGCTTGGTGTACGCCTCGCCATCGCCGGCCATGGCACCGAGGTTCTTGAGCTTGGCGGTATCGTAGGCGGTTAGCCCGGTGAAGACGACGACGCCCATGAAGGTGGTCAGCCAATAGAGCATCGGGCTGCCCAGGAAGATGTTCACGATAGAGGCGAGGATCAGCCCCCAAAGTCCCATCATGGCGAAGCTGCCGACGCTATCCAGATTGCGCTTGGTGGTGGCGCCATAGACCGACAACCCGGCGAACATACCGCCGGTGATCAGGAAAGTGCTGCCGATGGAGCCAGCCGTGTAGCGCAGGAAGAGCACGGAAAACGTGACGCCGCTTAGCGCTGCATAGCCGAAGAACATCGCCGCCGCCGTACCGGCGCTGACCCGGGACGCTATCGGCGCGAAGGCCACGACCAAGAGCAGCTCGGCGATAAGCAGCACCGGGAACACGACGGGGTTGCCGAAGATGAGAGCCATGGCGCTCGGGCTGGACACGACCGCCAGAGCCACCAGGCCCGTGCAGGCGAGCCCCAGGCTCATGAACAGGTGCACTCTCTGCAAGAAGGCGCGCGACGCGTCCGCGCTGAGGGTGCCGAAGCTCGCGCGCGCAGCTCCAACTCTCGCTTGATTGGTTCCTACCCATGCCATGAGCTCTTGTTTACCACTGCTTTGCCCGGCGTCCACCTTGTATGGAGGCACGTCGCGACGGGCACGCTTGGTCGGCTAGCCACACCACGACGGGGCCATCCGGGGACTCATCTCCTCATCTCATAGCGCGGGCGTCGCCCGCAACCCGAGGCTTCGCAGGTACTCCATCGCTAGGAAGTAGTGACCGTCCAGGCACCCGAAGTCGTAGACCTGGACCGCATTCGGGTGGTTGTTGAGGAGCGCACAGATGCGCGCCTCGCGCACAAACATGTCGACGAATTTTGGCGACTGGCTAAAGTGCCCAAGGATCCGCTTGATGACGAGGGTTCGCTTAAAGCCCTCGGCGCCGGAAATGATCGCGCGAAACACCGCGGCCATGCCTCCTTCGGCGATGCGGTCGAGAAGGATGTAGCGGCCAAAACGTTCCGGCTGGATGGCGCCTGCCGAAGCCTTACCTTGATTGAGGGCTGGGCAGGGCCACGATAGACGCGTGGAGGTAATTGGAGCGAGCAATGCCGACCAAACGCGGCGCGACTCACACGTGCAAAAATCCGCGCAGAATCTTCACGGTTCCGTCGGAATTCGGCGCTACCACGGCGACCAAGATGGGCCCCTTTTCCGACTCTCGTACCGCGCACGCCGGGGCCGTGACAGTGCGCCAGCCGCTCAGGACGGTCCAGTCCATGCGTTGACCGCGCGCCAAGGTCAGCGTCCCTGCGTCGTCCACGGTCACGACTGGCAGGTGTGATAGGGCCTGCAGCGGCGAAAGAAGTGGCAGCGGGCGGCCGTCGGCAATGCACGCGCCGATCTCGTCGAGCGTGACGGCCTGTTCAATTCGGAATGGGCCCGAGGCGGTCCGGCGCAGCTCGATCAGGTGGCCGCCAACACCGATCTTCCGGCCCAAGTCCGCAGCCAGAGAACGAATGTAGGTGCCCTTGGAGCAGCAGATGCGAAGGCGGGCGCGGTCGGGCGCCTCGAAGGCAACCAGGTCCAGCGCATGGATGGTCACCGTCCGCGGGGCGCGCTCGACGGTGACGCCGGCGCGGGCGTACTTGTAAAGCGGCTTTCCGTCGCGTTTGAGCGCCGAGAACATGGGCGGCACTTGCTCGATGACGCCGCGAAAGGACAGCAACGCGCCCTCCACCACAGCGGCCGTCAGATCCCCAACCGGCCGCTCGGCCAGCACTTGCCCGGTCAGATCCAGCGTGTCGGTTTCGACGCCAAAGCGAACCACCGCCTCGTAGGTCTTGTCCGCATTGAGGAGAAACGGCAGGACCTTGGTCCCCTCGCCCA
>CAZBIU010000480.1:0-4478 GCA_964491625.1 uncultured Myxococcales bacterium | reverse complement strand
CAAGTTCCACAAGGTCGTCGGCGTCAGCAAGGCCATGGTCGTCCGTGGGACCGTCGACGGGTCCGGTCTCAAGCTGATGGCCCGCGCCCAGGTCAGCACCTTCGACAGCGACAACGCCAACCGAGACGAGCACATGATTGAGACCGTGGAAGGCGCAAAGTACCCCTGGGTTTCAGTGCGGGCTGCGGTGCCAGGGTTCAAGCTGCCGGCCCGCGGGGCCACCGTCGTCGCCGTCCAGGCCGCCATAGAACTGCATGGGGTTTCCGTGAACCATCCCATCGACATCAAGATGGAGACCAACGACGGCGTGCACTTCAAGGCCAGCTTCGAGTTCGACGAAAGCCTGACCGCCCACAAGATCGAACGGCCGAGTCTGATGTTCATACCGGTGGACGACCTGATCAGGATCATCGGCTCCGCCGACGTGACGGCGAAAAGCTAAGCGGGAGTCCCTGCTCGGAAGCCCGCGACACACCGGCTACGCTTCCGGTCGCGCAAGGGGTGTTCTACACTGCGGTCGTGGCATCCGAGACCCGACCGACCGACAATGCGACAATGGCGCCGGCCGTGTCGCTGCGCTTTGTCGCGGGGACCATCGAGGTGCTCGGGCTTGCGAGCGCCGCGCACCTGCCGGCCGATTGCGTTTGGGACGAACGCAGTGCCTGCTTGCGCGCGCCGGCGTGCCGGTATGCCGATATCGTGCGGGCGCTGCGGGCGCAGAAGATCGGATACCTCGACCAGGCTCGCGCCTACCAGACCCTTGCCTCGGGCGCGCTCGTGCACCGCGAGCCGCGGCCCTACCAAAGGGAAGCCTTGGCCGCGTGGTCAGCGGCAGGGTTTCGCGGCGTGGTAGTTCTACCCACGGGCGCAGGAAAGACCCTGGTGGCGCACATGGCCATCGATGACCGCCGGCGTAGCGCATTGGTCGTAACGCCGACGCTGGATCTCGTCCGCCAGTGGCACGACGGCCTGGGCACGACCTTCGCCACGAAGATCGGCGTCATCGGAGGCGGCGAGTACGACGTCCAGCCACTCACTGTGACCACCTATGACTCGGCTTACCTGCACATGGAGAACATCGGCGCCCGCTTCGGGCTGGTGGTGTTTGACGAATGCCATCACCTGCCGGGCGAAAGCTACGCGTTGGGCGCGCGCTTCTGTCTTGCGCCGTTTCGCCTGGGGCTGACCGCGACGCCGGAGCGCGAAGACGGCCGCGACCCCATCCTCGCCGATTTGGTCGGTCCCATCAGCTACCGAAAAGACATCGTCGAGCTGACCGGCCAGTACCTTTCCGACTACGAAACCCTGCGCGTGACTGTCGATCTGTCGCCCGCGGAACGCGACGAGTACGAAAGCGAACGCGCCATCTACCGCCAATTTCTCTCGGACTACGGCATATCGATGGCGAGCCCCAGTGGATTTTCCGATTTCATTATCCGCTCGTCGCGCACCGAGGAAGGCCGCCGCGCCTTCGCCGCCTATCGCCGCCAACGCGAGATTGCCTTCACCGCGCCGGCCAAGCTCGACTACCTTGAAGAGCTGCTGCAACAGCACCGCCGCGATCTCACCATCGTGTTTACCCAGGACAACGCCACCGTGTATCTGCTGTCGCGGCGGTTCCTGATTCCCGCCATCACCCATCAGACGCGGGTCAGCGAACGCACTGAAATCTTGCGCGGCTTCGCCCGCGGCGAATACGGCGCCATCGCGACCTCGAAGGTGCTCAACGAAGGCGTCGACATTCCCGAGGCCAACGTCGCTATCGTGATGTCAGGTAGCGGGTCGGTACGCGAGCACGTGCAGCGCCTGGGCCGCATCCTACGCAAGGGCGAAGGCAAACGCGCCATCCTGTACGAGCTCGTTACCGGCGGCACCAGCGAATCCATGACCAGTATGAGGCGTCGAGACCACATTGCTTACCGCTGATCTGGTTTGTGTCCGCCGCCGCGGCGATCGCCTGCTGGTGGTTCCGCTTAGCGAAACCGAGCGCGTGCGCGCGAGAGCGTTGGCCGCCACCGCGCTCTCGGTCATCAAGGCGCACGTAGGCCTTCCGCGCGGCGCCCTTCTGGAGGCGTGGAACGAGATTCCCGTCGCGCCGCAGGAGAATCGACTGGCGCGCGGACTCTGGAAGCTGGCGCTCGACGCATGCGAATTCGACGAGGGCGGCAGCGTAGACCCGGTGGCGCTCCGCCGGGATCTCTTTCTGCGCGCGGCAAGCCTGCGCCGGGGCGACGGGCACACATTCGCGCGCGACCTTCTGTTGCGCGAAATCGCCGAGGCACGGCAGACCAGCACCGACGCCATCGAGGAAGCCCTGTACGCCGACCTGCCGAGCGCGCATCTTCTGCGCGAGGCCCGGATGCTGTCGCCCGAGCGATTGCTGGAGAGCTACGATCTATCGCAACACCAGGCCGTGCTCTTGCGCGCGGTGCACGTGCGCGCCCGCGTGTTCTGCCCCGACGCCGGCGGATACCGCGCTCTGTTCCGCAAGCTGAAGTTTCACCGATTGCTCTACAGCATCGAAAGGCTGGATCGGGACCTTGGTTACGCGGTGGACATCGACGGCCCCTTCAGCTTGTTCGAGCAGACCACCAAGTACGGGCTGCGACTCGCCCTCGCCCTGCCCGCCATCATGGCGTGCGCGCAATGGGACGTCACCGCCGACTTGCGCTGGGGCAAGGATCGACGTCCCCTGCGCTACCACGCCCGCGGTGGAGAGCAAACTCCGACTGGCGACGCCGTGGAGACCGCCCTGCCCGACGAGTCCGCGGCGCTGCTCGCTGATCTGCGCAACCTGGATTCGCCCTGGCGGGCGTCGCCATCGGACGCGATTCTCGACGTGCCCGGCGTCGGCGTGTGCATCCCCGATCTGCAGCTCGTCCATCGCGACACCGGGCGCCGCGTGTTCTTTGAGCTGCTCGGTTTCTGGAGCCGGGCGGCGGTCTGGCAACGCGTGGAGATGGTGGAACGCGGTCTTTCCGAGCCAGTCGTCTTCGCGGTCAGCAAACACCTGCGGGTCAGCGAAGAGATCCTCCCCGACGAGGTGCCCGCGTCGCTTTACGTATACGCCCGCGCCCTCAGCGCAAGCGCCATCCTTGAGAGGGTGGAGAAGGTCGCAGACCGCTTGCGCCCGTGAAAGAATTGCCGGTTGGGGGTATCATCGCCGCATGCTAGCGACCATCGTGTGGACCCTGGTGATTGCCGGTTCGCCGGCCCCAAAACTGCAACCCGACGTGGCCAAGGAAATGACCGCCGTCGTGGTGGCCATCAACAAGGTCCTGGGTCTCGAAAGTTGGACTACGGACGGAGCAGAGCCGTGTGTCGACCGCGGCGGTCTGGAGGCGACGGCGAAAGACGTGAGCGGCAAAGATGCCCGGGCCTGCGCCGCCACCGCTATCGAGAAGGGCTTTCCGAACCTCGGCAAGGAGTACACCGTTGGCATTCCCATGGCCGACATCGGCCCGGTGACGGTCTTTGCCATCGGCCAAGATGCTGCCGAGGGTTGGGGCGCGTACTCGTGCGATCCGACCCGCAAGTGTTCGCCGACGAAGCTCACGGCCGGTTCGAAGCAAGCCAAGCGCCTGGCCGAACGCCACCGCCGCGCCTGCGAATCCCCCAAGACCATCTGGTTTCCCGACCGGGACGCCGCCTGCGCCGGCAATTCGATGGCCGCCGCGCCTGAGCCAGCGCCTGCGCCGGCCCCTGCCAAGGCGCCGTCTGCGAAGCCAGCGCCGAACGGCGCCTCGTCTCCCGCGCCGTGGCCAGTGAAGGAATGAGGGATCTCTACCGGGCCGAGTGCATGATCAACGAATAGGCCCAGCTCCAGCATGGGAACTGGTCGGCGCAGGCGAAGTGGGACGCCTTTAGCTCACGCAGGACGCAAGCTATGGCGGCGGTGTCGGTCGAATCGGTCGGCCAGGGGGAGGAGTAGTAGAGGTGATTGGCACAACCTCCGGAGAAGGTAACCACGACGGTCCTTTCGAGCATGGGCATGCCGCAATCCTCGAGAAGATCCTTGAGTTGAAGGTCCCCGTCCACTTGGTTTCCACCATCGCTGTCGCAAGACACCGTGGGGCGGGTTTGGCACGTGCCGGGGTCCAAAGCGGAATCGAATCCGGTGCTCGAAGGGGCGACCGTGGGGCACGTCCCGGGATGGGTGAGCTGATCGCACACCGATATGCTCAGGCAAGGATCCGAGTCGATCATTGCTCCCGATTCGAAGGCACCCGTGTCGGAGAGGAAATCGCCGTCCGACACGGCGGAATCCTTCGTTTTGGTCGAGCTTCCACACGCCGATGAGAGCAAGAGCAGTCCAATAATCCCATTTCGCATGGCAACTACAGGGTAGCAACTACCCGACCTCCGCGCGGACCAACGTCACGAGCTTGGGCACCACGGGTGCGCCCCGTCACAGCGGCGGACTTGCGCTGGCGTCAACACCGGTGCAACCCTCCCGCGTCACGACTTTTCCTAGCGAC
>CAZBIU010000479.1:0-4494 GCA_964491625.1 uncultured Myxococcales bacterium | reverse complement strand
AACGAGCTGTGGGAGAAGGGCGCGACCAGCGGAAACTCGATGAAGGTGTACGACGTGCGCATCGACTGCGACGGTGACGCCATTTTGTACGTGGTTGACGCCATGGGGCCGTCCTGTCACACCGGTGCAACCTCGTGCTTCTTCCGCACCGTCAGCAAGGATGGCCTCGTCACCGACGACGGGCCGGCCAGCTTCAACCAGGCCTAGCCCGCCAACTTGCTGCTCGAAGATTCCGTCGCAGAGCTTCTCCGGCCGGGTGGCGTGCTCGCCCAAGCTTTGCCTGGCTTCGAGTCGCGCCCGGGACAACTGGCCATGGCCCGGCGGGTGGCGCGCGCCATCGACGACGACGAGCGGTTGTTGGTGGAGGCGGGCACCGGCACCGGCAAGACCATCGCCTACCTTCTGCCTGCGATTCTTTCCGGACGCCGAGTGATTGTTTCCACCGGCACGCGTACTCTGCAGGACCAGATCGCGTCGCTGGACTTGCCCCGGCTCTCGCGCATTCTCGCACAGCCAATCTCCTTTGCGGTGATGAAGGGCATCGGCAATTACGTGTGCTTGCGCCGGCTGGCCGAGCACGAAAGGCAACTCTCGATTGCCGCCACGGTGGCGCCGGAAACCGCACGCGTGCTCGACTGGGTCCGGCGTAGCCCCACCGGCGATCGCGCCGAGCTGGACGGCGTGCCCGAGGACGCGCCCATCTGGCGCGAGATTTCGTCGAGCCCGGAAACCCGGCTCGGCAAGCGTTGCCCGTTCGTCTCGGACTGCTTCATCACCGGACTGCGCCGGCGCGCCCAGGAGGCGCAGATTCTGGTGGTCAATCACCACCTGTTCTTCGCCGATCTGGCCTTGCGCTCGCGCTTTTCCGAGGCGCAGGTCCTGCCCGCCTACGAGGCCGTGATTTTCGACGAGGCCCACCAGCTCGAAGACGTGGCGACCGAGATCTTCGGCGTGCAGGTTTCGTCGCTACGGCTCTTCGCGCTGGCCCGCGATGTGGAGCGCGCGCCGGTAGAGCCGCGTGGGGCGCCGCTGGTGGAAAGCGTGTCGAGGCGGCTCGAAGCCTCGACGCACTTGCTGTCGCAGGCGGTGCGCGCGCGGCTGCCGCGCAAGTCGGGCGACGGCGAGGATTTGCGCACGCCCATGCCTGACGACTTCTGGAGTGGCGAGGTGCTCGCGCGCTACCATGAGATGGACACGGTGTTGGAAGAAGCCTCGGTGATGCTCGGCCGGCTGGCAGAAGACGACATGAGTGAGGCGTTGCGACCGTCTCCGCCGTCGGCCGGCAAGGCGGCGGTGCTGTCCGGACTTTCTGCCCGCGCGCAAGCCCTGCGCACCGATCTCGACCAGATCGCCGCCAGCGCGCGCCGCGATTCGGTGCGCTGGATCGTGTTGTCCGCGCGCCAGGTGACCCTGCGTGCGTCCCCGGTGGAGGTTGCGCCGATCCTGCGCGAAAGCTTCGACGGCCATGCGGGGCCGATCATCTTCACGTCTGCGACCTTGACTACGTCCGGGTCATTCGACTACATGCGCGGGCGGCTGGGCCTGGGCGACACTGCGGCGGAAGCCGGGTTTCCGTCGCCGTTTCGCTACGACCGCCAGGCGCTGCTCTACGTCGCCGAAGACCTGCCCGATCCGATGCAGGAGGGGTTCGCCGTCGCGGCAGCCGAGCGTGCGCGGGCGCTGTGCCACCTGTCGCGTGGGCGGGCGTTGATCCTTTTCACTAGCTTTCGCAACATGCGCGTCGCCGAAGAGCGCTTTCGCGCCGACGACAGTTTCCCGCTGCTGGTGCAGGGGCAAAGACCTCGCCACGCTCTGCTCGATGAATTGCGCACGCGCGTGGGTTCGGTCTTGCTTGCGACCCAGAGCTTCTGGGAGGGCGTGGACGTGCCGGGCGAGGCGCTGTCACTGGTGGTGATCGACCGCTTGCCCTTTGCAGTGCCCGACGATCCGCTGACTGCGGCGCGCATCGAAGGTATCCGCGAAGACGGCGGCGATCCCTTCCGCGGCTACCAGGTGCCGCGTGCCGCTTTGGCCCTCAAGCAAGGCTTCGGGCGTCTTATCCGCAGTCGGCGCGACCGCGGCGTGGTAGCGATCCTCGACGGCCGCATCGTGCGCAAGAGCTACGGCGCCTCGCTGCTGTCCAGTCTGCCCGACGCCTGCCCGCGTACCTTCGATCTTTGCGACGTACAGCGTTTCTTTTCGGGCTGAAAGGTGGTGCCCTGGCCCATCACAGCACGTTCGCGCAGAACGACGTGAGCTGGAGGCCATCGCCGCCGCCCCACACCTCGAAGCCACCGAAGATGATACTGAGGTACATGCTGCTGGTGATGCCGTAGTCGTTCTTCACCGCGTGCTGAATTACGTTGTTGAGGTCGAATTCGAGCAGGTCCAGTGGCGTGGTGCTGACATACGAGATACACGGCGGATTGGAGTAGTCGATCCAGACGGTCCAGGTTCCCGGCAGGCCAGCGACGGTCTGTGCAGGATGGGCAGCGAAGCCGCGCGGCTGTCGATCGCTCGGCATGAACAACCAAACCATCAGGTAGGCCCCGCTCGGGCCGGGGTCATACTGATAGCTCGGCAAGGGCGAGCTGTCGGCGGTGAACCACACATCGTAGCTTGCGTTGTAGTTGCTGGTTCCCATGCTGCTGGCGTTGGTGGAGATGACGGTGGGAACCTGGGTCAAGGCGGAGACCTGTTTGGGCAGGTTGCTAGCGATGGTCGCGTGGCCCGAATACGTCCCAATAAAGAGGGATGGGTAGCCCGTCGGATTGTTGTCGTACGACTGGGCGCCGAGCGGATTGCCGAGGGTGTAGGAAAGCCCGCTCAGCGCGACGGTTTGGCCATTGTAGAGGCCCCACCAGTTGGTCTGAAAGTAGTACTGCTTTCGGGATCCGTTCACCGAGACGAACGCCCCGTCGTACTGGGTGCTCATGGTCTGTTGCAGAGACCCCACGTCGTTGCACACGATGTTGGCGAAAGAGGAACCGCCGGTGCCGCCCACAGAGAAGCCGCCGGTTCCGCCGGCCGCGGTGGCGCCGGTGCCGCCCCCGGCCGCAGTGCCGCCCTTGCCCCCGACCAGGCTGCCGCCCGCTCCACCCGATGGCCCCGGCTTGCAGGTGCCCGTGGGCACGCAGGTGCCGCCACAGATCTCATCCCCGTCGGCACAGCCGGATGCCGCGGAGTCGAGCGGTGTCCGGGAGCAAGCGGCTACCGCGAATCCGACCACGAAAACAGAACTCAAGAACGCGCGAAGCATGGAATCTCCTCTTAGAGTGGATGGTATCCGAAGCAGCCAGAACCTCGCTCATCAAATCGCGCGAGGACGATGAGGCTCGTCGAGTCGCGATCCGGTTCCGCCGGAAGCGTCGGTTCCGATCCTCAGCGCCCTCCCTGCCCTCTGTGCTCTCCCCGGCCCGGCCGCCGGGCCGCGCTGTCCGTCGCCACCTCCTCATCTTTTCGCGCCGTAACTTGGGCCTTGGCTGCTCGTCTTCGCTGCGCAAGCTGCGACACTGCCTCGCGCTCGCGCGCAGCTCTTTCGTAGGCTGCAAGCGCCTCGTCATAAGCGGCCTGCGCGTAAGCCAGGGCTGACCTGCGATGATCCTGGGCCGCCGACTTCTGATTGGCCACGTCCTCGCGAAGGCGAGCAAGGTAGCTTTCCCGTGCCCGCCACTGCGCTGCCGTGGAAGGACTCGGCCCAGCGGCAAAGCGCTTGGTCTCGCAGTCCAAGGTGCTGGCCGCCGCTCGCCAGCGCCGCACCAGGCGCTCTTGCTCCTCCTGCTCCTTGATTAAGGTCGCTGAGGCCGCCTCGAGCGCGCGTTTCGCGCTTTCCTCCGCGTCACGCCGGAGGTCAAACAGGCCTTGCAATTCGGAATTCATGGGGGGTTCGTGGCGTTGCGTCTTGGACCAAGGAAGCTTACTGTTGAAGCGATGGCAGCCCAAGTCTCGTCGAGAAGATATCGCATCGAGCGATATCTTGCGGAGGGCGGCATGGGTGCGATCTACGTCGGCAAGAAGATCGGCCCGGGCGGGTTCGAGAAGGAGGTGGTCCTCAAGCAACTTCTGCCCGAGTTCACCTCGCGCCCTGAGTTTCGCGACTTGTTTTTTCGCGAGGCGAAGATCTCGGCCACGCTCGACCACCAGAACATTGTCCGCACCTTCGACCTGGTCAATTCCAACGAACGCCTCTTCATCGTCATGGAATACGTGCGCGGGGCCGACCTGCGCACCATCGCATGGCGAGCGCGCAGGCGAAAGCCGTTGTCGGCCAAGGCCATCATTCACGTAGGCCTTGAGATTCTGGCCGGGCTCGGTTATGCGCACGGCCGCCGCTCGCCCACTGGCGAACCGCTTGGCATCATCCACCGCGACTTGTCGCCGTCGAACATCCTGTGTTCGGGCGAGGGAGAGGTGAAGCTGTCCGACTTCGGCATCGCCAAGGCCGTGACCTATTCGTCGGTGTTCTACCGGGTGCGCGGCAAGGTCGGCTATATG
>CAZBIU010000478.1:0-4501 GCA_964491625.1 uncultured Myxococcales bacterium | reverse complement strand
GGCACCCAGGTCTGTGTCGACGACACGCCCGCCGCCTGTGCCGGACAGCCCACGAGCGACACCCCGCCGCCGTCGGTCTGTTCCACCGTGAGCGACGGGTTTGGTCTAGTAGCCGGCAACATTTACGAAATCATCCTCTTCCAGGCCGAGCGGCACGTGGTCGGATCCAACTACAAGCTGACCCTAAGTGGATTTAACGCCCCGAAGAGCGTGTGTCACAGTGACTGCGGCGACGGCATCGTTACCCGCGGCGAAGCGTGTGACCTGGGCGCGGCCAACAACACCGGAGCCTATGGAACCTGCAATCCCGATTGCACTCTACCTTCGCGTTGCGGTGATGGAATCGTACAAAACCCGCCCGAGGAATGTGACGACGGCGTGAATCTGTCCAGCTATGGCCAAGTGGACGGGTGTGCCCCTGGCTGCCGCAAACCGCCCTATTGTGGAGACGGAAAGATCAATAGCACGTACGAGCAGTGCGACGAGGGGCCGGACAATGGTAAAGGCGCCTGCACCGTCGATTGCAAGATCATCATCCTGTAGTCGGGCCGATGGTTTCCGGCCCATCGGCTTCCACCGCCCTACTCCACCCGCAGATAGCGCTCGGCGAGCTTGCGCACCAGCGCCAAACCCAAGGCCCGGCCCGCGCGGACCGACTTGCTGCCGATCAGCGCCAGCCCTAACCCGAACATGAGCCAGGAGAATCCGTAAAGGACCGGGCCGCCGAGCAGAAGCTTGGGCTGTTTCAGCCATGCAGCTACGGCGCCAAGGGCGGCGATGGCGGGCCAACCCAGGGGATAGCTCATGACCAGCAGAATCAGGCCAATCACTATGCGCGCCGATCGTCGCTGCGGCACGAGAGGATCGGGCGGCATTTCCAGCGCCCGGACAACCAAGCGCCGACGCCTTAGCCAGCGACGGAGCGACTGTCCGGCAGAGGTGGAAGTGGGCACCGAAGTCTCCTGATCACGCGCCCGCCGCGTCGTTTGCGTCCGCATCGAACAGTTGGAGAATCTGCGGCCGATCCCGCTTTCCCGACGGCGTGGTCGGAATCGCATCCACCGTGCGTAGCCGGCGCGGCCACGCGGGCGACGGCAGCGATTCGCGCAGCTCGCGCAGAATTTCCTCGGCGGGACGGGACGAGGCCGCCAGAGCCACGATCTCCTGTCCGCGCCCAGAATCCGACGGCAGCGCCAACACGAGAGCGTCTCTGACCCCCTCGAGCGCGGTGATCGCCCTTTCGATTTCGGGCAACCACACTCGCACGCCCCCGACTTTCACCACCCCGTCGGCGCGCCCGCCCAGGTCGAAGCTACCATCCGGCCGCAAGGTCGCAAGGTCGGCGGTCCGGAAGAAGCCCTCGCTGTCCACGGGCACGCTGCTCGACGCAAAAGTGGATCGCACCGAGAGGACCTCAGCATCGATCCGACAGGCAATACCGGGCAAGGGATGCCAGGGGGTGTCCGCCGTGTCCTGCCGTCGGATGGCGATGCCGCCGGTTTCCGTCGAGCCGTACACCTCCAGCGGCCACAGTCCCGTGCTGTCGAAAAAGGCCTTCGCGTCCGGCGTCGCCAGTGGCGCTCCCGACGACAGCACCAATCGCAGACGGTGCGGCCCCGTCATCACCTTGGCCAAGGTCTTGAGGTGTGCCGGGGTACTGACCAGGATGCTCGCCGAGGTCTTTGCGATGCGGTCGGCGATCTCTTGCGGAAAGAAGGGCGACAGCCGTTCGACCGTGGCGCCCGAGCACAGCGGCAGCAGCACGGAAAACAACAGGCCGTAGATGTGGTACGGCGGGACGGTGGCCAGAATGTGATCATCTGGCTCGGCTTGCAGACCGCGCACGTGCACGGCCACCTCGTCAAGGAGGTTGCGCGCGGTCTTGGGCCAGCCCCGCGGAGCGCCGGTGGTTCCCCCGGTGTGCAGAAAGACACAGGGTTCCCTGCTTTCCGCGATGCTGAACGCGGCCGGCCGTGAGTGCGACGGCGCAAACGAGACCCGCGCCGCCGGAAAGTCGGGCGGGACTTGGGCGGCCCACGCCTCGGGTCCCAGCCAGTGGGAAAACCCGCGCAACCGATGGGTGGCAAGCATCCCGTCGACGGTTAGCGCAGGCGGGAACAATGCCACGGGGCCGCCCGACAGCGCAGCCAGCACCGCCGCCGCAACCTGGACGCGGTCCTCGGACGCCACGCATATCCCCGAGGTTCCGTCAGACGAACGCCAGCGGGAAAGCTGACCGGCGAAGTCCGCAATCTCGCCCAGCGTGGTTCCATCGCCGCAAAACCTGGCGCCCTGCCTGGCCGAATCCAGCGGCAAGAGAGGACCGGCGTCACGGACCGGCTGCTTCGATACCGCAACCAGGCAGTCCCCGGTGGCGGCCGGAAGTCCGCCCGCATCTACGGTGAAGCGGATTCGGTCCGGCTGCACCAGGTGCAGGCGGATGCGCAGGTTGACGCAAGGAGCGAGGATCCGTCGGAACTTGATACGATGAAGAGCGCGAATCTCGACCGCGGGATGGTCGCCGTCAGGCCAGAGCTGACTGATAGCCTCTTCGACCAGTGCCATCACGGCGATCCCGGGCAAGATTGGGCGAACTGGGAAATGGCCGGCGAACCAAATCGCATCGGCCCCGACCACGACGTGCGCCACCAGCTCATTGCCCTGGCGGAACTCGAGCGTCGGGCGGGGCAGCGACATCAGGGCGAAGGCGCGCTCGCGGGCAAGTTCGCGAGCACGTATTGGACGACGTCCTCGACCGTGCGAATCTTGCGAGCCTGCTCTTCGTTGACCGCGATGTGGTACTGCTTGTCGAGCAAGGCCAACATGTCAAGGGCATCGATGCTGTCGAGACCGAGATCGTCGAACATCTTCGACTCGGGCCGGATTTTCTCCTGGGGAACCCCGAACCGTTGCGACAGGTACTCGACGACGAGCTTGTAGGCAGTACTGTGATCCATCTTTACTCTTTCCAGACGCGCCTTGGGACTACCACGCACCCGTTCGGCCCGTCAATTGCCGTGCACGCAGTCCTTGCGAAGGGTACCTCGGCCGTGCAATAGATTCCCGGTGCAACCGAGCGTTCTGCGGGCATGAAATCACCTAAGAATCGTCGTGTTTTTGTCGTCGGCCGGGCCGCCATGACGGCGCTCGGCCGCAGCGTCGATTCGACTTGGCACCGGGCGGCCGCGAACCAAGGGGGCCTCGGTCTTTTGTCGCGCTGTTCGGTCGGAACCCCGATGGTCGTCGGCGAAATCCCCGAGCGAAACCGGTCGGCCTACCCGTTCGACACGCCCAAAGAGCGCCACAACTGGAACGCCGACTACGTGCTGGAGACCATGGCCATCTGCCAGGACGCACTCGCCGACGCGCGGCTCGTCATGGACGCATCCGTCGGGCCGCGCACCGCGTGCCTCATCGGATCTGCGATCAACGGAACCGATTCTCTGCGCGAAGCCTTCGTGCGTTACCAGGGTATCGGCGCCAATGGCGTCAGCCCCTTCTTACTGCCCAACGTGTGCGCAAACGTGCCGGCGGGCAAGGCAGGCGCGGTGCTCGGATTCACCGGGCCCATCTTCTCACCGCAAGGGGCGTGCGCCTCGGGCAACCACGCCATCGCGCTTGGATCCCGCATGGTGCGCGACGGCGACGCCGACTTTGCCATCGCGGGCGGGGTCGAGATGCCGCTGGTTCCGGAAATCGTGTTGGGCTTCGCCAACATGAATGCCAGCTTCAAGCTGCGAGGCACGGATCGGGCGGCGCAAAATCCGGTCCAAGCGTCGCGGCCTTTCAGCATCGATCGGCGCGGCTTTGTCCTGGCAGAAGGCGCAGCCGCCGTGGTGCTGGCCGCCGAAGAGGCGGTCAAGGCCCACGGCCTCACCGCTATCGCCGAGGTTGCGGGCATCGGTTGGACCTCGGATGCCCACCACTTTACGCGCCCCCACCAGGCGACCATCGTCTCCGCCATTCGCCAGGCCTTGGACGACGCCGAAATCGACGCCGGCGCCATCGGCAGCGTGAACGCGCACGGGACCTCGACGCCCACCGGCGATGCGGTCGAAGTGGCGTGTCTGCGCGAGGTCTTCGGCGACCGTCTGCCCCAGATTCCCATCTCCGCCAACAAGAGCCAGGTGGGCCACTCGCTGGGAGCCGCCGCTGCGGTGGAAGCCGTGCTCGCCCTGATGGCTCTCCAGAAACAATTCGTGCTTCCGACCCTCAACTACCTGGCCGACCGCGAGCCGGCCAACGTCGCGTTCGTCGACGTCGGCGGTGATCCGCAGCGATGAGAGGTCGGCGATGACGAACAACGGCTGGCTTACGGTCGCCAGATCGCCGGGCTCGGCGTCGCGGCGCAGCACGCGGCCGGAGAACGGCGCCTTCAGCCGGTAGTCGGCCAATCGAGCGCGGGCGCTGGCCGCGGCGGCCTCGGCGGCGTGGAGCTGCGCCTGGGCGTCGTCGTTCGCGGCCTTGGCGCCGAACCCCGCGTCGAAGAGCCGAAGCGCCC
>CAZBIU010000477.1:0-4507 GCA_964491625.1 uncultured Myxococcales bacterium | reverse complement strand
CAGATTTCGCGCAAGAGCCTGCAGACCAAGATGAAGGAGCTTGGCCTGCGCGACAAGGAGCAGGTTTAGCGCGGCAGCGATCTCGTACCCCGTCGGCGACGGCCGCCTGAGGGACTCAGAAGATTGGCTGCGAGGACAGGCAGCAGCCGCTCACGCAGTTCTCGCCCGATTGGCAGCCGACGATTTCGCCCGCTTCGCCGAGCTGCCCGCAGCTGGCCACTCCCGATGGGCACGCGAGGTCGGTACAGCAACCGTTGAGGCAGCTTTGGCCCTGTGGACAGGCCTGGTATCCGCCGGTCGGGCTCATGCCTTCACCGCACGCCCGGCCTTCCGGCCCGCAGCCCGGTGGTGTCGTGCAACAGCCATTGATGCAGCTCTCACCGGCGGGACAGGCCGCGCCCTCACCGCACGACTGGCCGTCGGTACAGCCCGGCGGCGTGCTGCTGCCGCCGGTGCAGAACACGATGCAGGCCTCGCCGCAGTCGCCACCGACCTTGTTTTGGTCGCCGTCGTGGACGATGACCTGCAGGCGGTAGGTGTGCCCGGGCTGGAAGACCACGCCCCAACGGACCTCGGCACTCCAACCCTCGTCCTTGATGCCCGATGGAACAGGATCAGTGAGAATGAAGTTCCAGTCGTTCTTGGCCGGGTCCACGTCCGGCGTGACCGAAACCGTCGGCGGCGACGTCGTGTTGTCCACGGTGCGGATGGCGGATTTCCAGGTGCCGTAAACGGCGTTGGGGTTGATGGGGCGGCCGCCCATTTGCCAATCGCCCGCGCGGCTCGATGGATTGTTGGTGGTGTCGGTGACGTAGAGCACCGGCCAAAGCGGACGCAAGGACGGATCGAGGCCGCTTTGATCGCCCACCAGCGCGTTGGTCCCAGTCTGCGGATTGAGAATGCTGTCGGGGCTCGCGTTGAGCGGCGAAACCGGGTAGTCGGTGGTGGTGCTCCCCGACGCGCCCTTCACGATCACTTGCCGCACTCCCATGGTCATGGCGTGCTCGTCGTTGTAGAGCAAGCTGACCACGCCACCGGACGCGTCGAGAGAGGGCCTGAGGGCTCGCAGAACCTCGCTTTCGTTGAACACCACGCTGGTGAGAGGGTTGCTGCTGGTGTAGGGATAGCCGCAGTCAGCGACCACGGGGCCGACCGTGCCGGGGGAGCAGGTCACAGTGGTACCGCCGCCAGCTCCAGCCGCGCCGCCAGGGCCGCTGCCACCGGCTCCGCCCGCCCCTTTAGGTCCCGGTCCTGGGCCGGGTCCGGTGGGAGTGGTGTCGGGCGGAACCACCCACGTACCGCCCGGGTTCGGAACCGTTAGCCCGGGAACGCTCCCCGACACGGTCCCTCCCTGCCCGGCGCTGCCTTTGCTGCCCACGCCGCCCACGCCCAACGTGATGCCTGCGCCTGCACCGCCCGCTCCGCTCTGCGCCCCGACGCTTCCGGTGGTCGACGGACTGCAGGCGAGAACCATCGTGACCCCAGCCAATGAGAACAGCTTGCCGTAGTTTGCCATGTGGATCCTCTCGTGCCGGTGTAGTGGAGGGGTCGGCCGAGAAAGTTAGGTCGCGAGTGACTAACCTTTCTGTCTCACGGCGCCTCTATTGAAACGGACGTCCAATGGGCGTCGCCCCTGATTCTTGTGCGCAAGGAGACGCTATGAAGTGCATTTCGGTTGGCAGGGTGTTCGCTGGACTCGTCGCGTGCGGCTATGCGACCGTCCTTTGCATGAGCTGCAGCTCTTCCCCGGATTCCGTCGGGGGAACGGGCAGCGGGGCAGGCGGCGCGGTCGCCGTGGGAGGCTTCGTTCTTAGCACCGATATCACGCAAGGTGGAGAGTCCGGAACGGGATCCGGCGGTGGCGGCGGATTCACTCTATCCACCTCTGCCGCATCGACCAGCCCCGAAGGGGCGTGCGGCACCACGACCATTTCCACCAACCGGGCGCCCACCGACGTGCTCATCGTGCTCGACCGCTCTGGCTCGATGGCCGAAAGCATCGGCGGCGATTGCTACTGTAACGGCGCTCAGGGCGGCGTGCCGGCTTGCGCAAGCAAGGCCAACTGCACCGACCGTTGGTCGGCGGTGAAGACCGCGGTGGGCGATACAGTGGCTGCAAACCCCAACATCAGCTGGGGCCTTTCGTTCTTCTCAGCCAGCGGCAACTGCGGCGTGTCGCTCAGGCCCGAGGTTCTGATTGGGCCGGACTCCGGCGCCGCCATCCAGAGCTTGATCGGCTCGGCCACCCCGAATAGCTATACGCCAACCGCCGCAGCGATCAACGCCGCGACCATCTACCTGTCGGGCGTCAACGACGGCAACACGCGGACCATCCTGCTTGCCACCGACGGGAACCCCAATTGCGGCGTGGGCCAGCAAAACGATGCCGATGATATGCCCGCGACCCTCCAAGCCATCGACGGCGCCTACGCACAGGGCTTCCAGGTCTTCGTGGTCGGCATCGGCCCGAGCGCGAGCAACCTTGGCCAGATGGCGGTTCATGGCGGTACCACCGACTACTATCCCGCCACGTCGCCGCAACAGCTCTCCGACGCCTTGGCCGAGATATCCAAGATCGTGGGCGCCACCTGCACCTTCGAAGCGGCCGAGTCTCCCCCCGACGTGAACCAGGTCTGGGTCTATGTGGACAAGAGCTTCGTGGCCCAGGATGCCAGCAACGGCTGGACCTTTGGCGCTAGCACCTCGGAGATCGTCCTCACCGGAACCTACTGCGCCAACATGCTGGCCGGGCTGACCAGCAAGGTGGAAATTCGCTTCGGCTGTGCGGGGACCCAGCCTCCGACCATCATTCCGTAGCCGTTCGCTCCGTCGAAACCTAGCCAGAAAACGCGACCATGAGAAACCTCTGCGTGCTCGTCGGAATCAGTCTTCCCCTGACCCTGCTTGGGGGCTGCCACAACGGTTCGAACGGCAACGCCGACAGCGGATCGCCCGACCTACGCCGCAACGGATCCCGAAGCGACGGGCCATCGTTCGCGCCGGACGCTTCCGTGGCGACCGGATCGTGCACCGTGAACGGGCAGACCTACCAGCTCAACGAGGCCTTCGTTGACAACTGCATCACCTGGCTGTGCGTCGGCGCTGACATCGTGGAGCAGGTCTCCGGCTCCCTGTGTCCTGATGCGCACGCCGCAGACATTCCCAGCGCCAGAAAGGATGCCCGAACCGATGGCCCAGGCCGCGACAACTCCGGGCCCGATGCGGCGGTAGAAGTCGACGGTCGGGAGCAGGTCGATCAAGGTGGAGCGCCCGACCGGCTCGCCGGTGACGCCGGCAGCCGAGACGTGCAGACGCGGACGGAGACGAAACCGCCGCTCGACGCTGGCGTCCCCGACGAGCCGCCCGCCAAGCCCGATGCGCCGCCTCCGGAGGACACCGTGCCGACCGGATGCACGGTCGGCGGCGTCACCTATGCGGTGGGCGACTCGTTCGCGAGTGACTGCAATACCTGCTTTTGCCGCGCCGACGGCGACGTGGTCTGCACGACGAAGGCCTGTGCCGTCGACGGGGGAGTCGACCTGTAGGCGGAGCGGTCCCTGGCGGCTCGGTCAACCGGTGCCGGTCCCAACTCTGGCGGTTGTGCTATCGTGGGCGCACCGAGATGAGGACTCGGACGTCGATAGCTCTTCTGACCAGTTGGGCGCTACTGGTGCCCCAATTGGCATCAGCCGCCGAGGTCACGCGCGTTCTTTCGGCGCGGTCGCTCAGGGATTTCGATTTCGATTTCTCGGTCGGCTGGCTTCACGATCAGAAGACCAGCTCGGTCAAGCGCGAGTACGTCGACCCAGCGGGCGTGGGCGTCGTCCTCGCCAACGACGTGCTCTACCACCAGGTGCGAGACTCGCTGCAACTTCGCGCGGACGTCGGGCTCCCCCACGACGTCAGCTTCTTGCTGGCCGGGTCGCTGGTCGTGGCCGATAGCCGGGGCCTTGATTTCGATCGCACCGGTGGCTGCGAGGTGAGCAATTGCGTGGAAACGCTGCTTCGCGACGGCATCCTGCCCGGGAGCCAGGACACCGCCTGGGGCCTCGACGCGGAAAGTGGTCAGAGCTTTCGCGCGCCCTCGAACCAGGTCTTCGCCGGGCCCAAGCGCAGCGGCATAGAATACCTCGGGCTGGGGGGCCAGTGGGCGCCTTTTGACCAGGCCCGCGACAAGACCAAACCGACCTGGATCGTAGCGCTCGAGACCCGCCTGTCGGTGGGCGAGGATCAGCGCTTCGACCGCGGTAAGCCAACCGCCAACCACGGCGTCGGTCTGGGCTATCACCAGCTCATCTTGTCGACCATGTTCTCGCACAGGTTCGGCGGGTACGAGCCGTTCATGGCCGCCTGGTTCATGGAGCCCATACTGACCTCGAACAGCGTGTTCAGGAATCAGGGCGAAGGCGCGTACGCCTCCGCCCAACCGCGCACCGGCGGGCAGGTGGGCATCGAATCCGAGGTTTGGGACAACCCGAGGCTGCACGGACGAATTGCCCTGCATGCG
>CAZBIU010000476.1:0-4514 GCA_964491625.1 uncultured Myxococcales bacterium | reverse complement strand
CCCACCACCGTCTGCAGGCGCGTGATGCCATGAATGAACCCACTGGCGTCATCGGTGATGCTGTCCAGGTTCTTGGCCACGGTATCGTCGTTGACGAGATGGCCGACCGTGCCCTCGCCTTCCGCAATCTTGCCGGTGATCTTCTCCACGTGGGAAAGCGACTTGTCGAGGCTGTCGACGCTGTGCTGGAGCTTCTGCAGGGACGTACGCAATTCCTCGCCGGCACCCGAGACCTGGCCCTGGGTCGTGCCCACCAGCCCCTTGATGCCCTCGGTGATCTCGCGAACGTTGCGCAGCGCTACCTTCACGTCGTCCGCTTCGCTGTTGGTCACGCCTTGCACGGTGGCTGCGATTTCGTCCATGCGCCCAAGCAGCCGCTCCACGATGACCGAGTTGCGCTCGATCATCTGGTTGGTGTTGTTGGCGATGTCCTTGATCGGGCCCGAGGTCAGCCCTTTGACGTCATCCAGAATCGCTTTCAGGACAGGTAGGATGGTATTTACCGAGTCCATGATCTCGCCCACCTCGGCCGGTTCGGTAATGTCCCTGATCTGATCGCCCTCCTTGAGGCGCGGCACCTCGACCTTCTTGCCGTCATTCATCACGAAGGGCGTGCCCGGGTCGAGGTCCAGGTAGTACTCGCCGAGCAGCGAAGCCGACTTCTTCCCCATCCTTGCGTTGGCGTACAGACGAATCTCGGGATCGATGCGAACGAAAACCTTCGCCTTGCCGGATTCCTGATCGAGGCTGCGGTCTTCGATTTGTCCGACGCGCAAGCCCGCCGACAAGACGCGGGTCTTCTCGTAGATGCCTAGCGCGTTCCGGAACAAGCCGTACACGCGGTAGCCCTGTTTTCCCCCTATGCTTTCCCGGGTGTACTGGAACAAAAGATAGGTCGACACCAGCACGACGATGCTGAGAGCACCCACCGTCAGCGCAGCCCAGCTCCGCCTCATGCCTGCGCCTTCCCGAGCGCCACTGTGCCGGAGGTCTCGACGAATTCCCTCAGCACGGGGTGCGGCGCGGCCATGATCTCGCTACGGGTTCCCTTTGCCACGATGACACCTTCATAGAGCATTGCGATGCGATCTGCGATACGAAAGGTGGACGCCATGTCGTGGGAGATCACGACCGAGGTGACCGCGAACTCGTCGGCGGTGCGTCGGATCATCTGGTCCACGTTCTTGGTCGCGATCGGGTCGAGACCGGTGGTCGGCTCGTCGTAGAGCAGAATCTCGGGTCGGTCGATAAGGGCACGGGCAAGACCCACACGCTTTCGCATACCACCAGAAAGCTCGGCTGGGAACTTCTGTTCGATCCCCGGCGCACTCGCGAGGTCGAGCCGTTCCAAGAGATCCCTCACCCGTGCAAGGACTTCCTTCTTGGGCAAACGGTAGCGTTCGAGCAGAGGAAACGCGATGTTCTCGACCACGTTGAGCGAGTCAAAAAGCGCGGCGTACTGAAACACCATGCCGAACTTGCGCTGGATCTTGGCGATGGCCACGTCCGACAGGCCGATGATGTCCTGCCCGTCGACGAAGATTTGCCCGCTGTCGGGGGCCAGAAGGCCCATCAGATGCTTCATCAGCACCGACTTGCCCTGGCCCGAGCCGCCGATAATGATGTTGATTTTTCCGCGCTCGATGTCTAGGTCCACCCCGCGCAAGACGTGCTGCTTGCCAAACGACTTGTTCAGACCGCGAATTCGGATCTGCCAGCGGTCGTCGCGCTTTTTCAAGTCGTCGGCCATCTACGAGGCACCGTAAGGGAAGAGAACGTTCATGATCTGGATAAGGAAGTAATCGAGCACAAGCACCGTCACCGACGTGGAAACCACCGCCCGCGTGGTGGCAAGGCCAACTTCTTTGGCGCCGCCACGCACGTTCATGCCCTGGTAGCAGGCACAGGTCGCCATGGTGATGCCGAAGAAGAACGCCTTGATGAGTCCTTCGATGTAGTCGATGGGATCCACGCCCCAACGGAACAGGGCCAGCACTTGGCCGAGGTCGATGTGGCTGATCACAATGGCCACCACGTAGACGCCGATCAAGCCGACCACGTTGAACACCATGCTCATGACCGGGAGCATGAGGGCCGACGCCACGACCCGCGGCGTTACCAGGTACTGCACCGGATTGACCGCGAAAGTGGTCAAGGCGTCGACCTGTTCGGTGATCTTCATGGATGCAAGCTCAGTGGCCATGCCCGAACCGGCGCGCGCGGTGATCATGAGTGCGGTGAAGACCGGGGCCAGCTCGCGCGCCAGGGAGATGCCGACGCCAAAGCCCACGTAGCGCTGCTGCTCAAAGAGCGACAACGCCAGGATCGCCTGCAGCGCCGTGACTGCTCCCGTGAAGAAGCCCACGAGCATGATGATGGGCAGCGACCCGACCCCGACGAATTCCATCTGGTCGAGAAACAGGCGAATCCGCAACGGCCGCCGAACTAGCCAAATCAGCGCGCGTCCGAGCAGCAGGATGTGCTCGCCAAAGAGCGCCACCGACCCCGGCACCCATGAGAAGGCCTTCCCTATGGCAGCAAACGGATGGTACCGCCTGCCCGCAAGCGGGTCTGTGCTGTCGTCCGTCTGCCCGCTCATGAGGTGCCCTTTGCAGCCAGACGATACAGGCGCGGCACGCGTTTGGAAATCCCACATAGGATTTCCCAGCTGATAGTGCCGGCCCAACGGGCCAAGTCGTCGGCCAGGATGGTCTCCGCCTTCGAGCTGCCGATCAGGATGACGTCATCGCCCACGGCCGCGCCGGCGACGTCGGTGACGTCAATCATCATCATGTCCATGCACACGGCGCCCACGACCTTCGCCCGCTCGCCCTTGATCAGGACCTCGGCGCCCTCGATGTGGCGCGGGTAGCCGTCGGCATAGCCAATCGGCAGGGTGGCAATGGTCGAGTCGCGTGATGCGCGCCAAATGCCACCGTAACTGACGCTGGCACCCTGGCGGACCCGGTGCAGCGCCATGATCCGGGTGCGGAGACTCAGCACGGGTTCTAGATCCGGGCGCGCCACCTCGGCCGACGGGCTGAGGCCGTAAAGGGCCAGACCTGGCCGAATCGCGCTGAAGCGGGCCTCGGGGAAACGCACGGTCGCGGCGCTGTTCGCGGCGTGAATCAGACGCGGCAGGATGCCCAGATCCCGCGCGGCACCGATGACCTGGTCGAACCGATGGAGTTGGGCGTGGGTGGCTTCCGCCGATTTCAGATCCGCCGAGGCAAAGTGCGTGCAAAGCCCGTCGATGGTCAGGTTCGGGTAGCGCTCGGCGAGCGCCGCCAGCTTCGACATGGCGGTCGCATCGAGACCAAGCCGATTCATGCCTGTGTCGATCTTGATGTGCACCGGCCAGGGGCCCGCCCCCGAACCGCTCCCAGCAGCCTTCTGCGCGCGGGCACGGCGGCGCACCGGTGCCTGGCCGAAACGCTCGAAGTCGCCCAAATCGTAGATGACCGGGGTCAGGCCTTCTTCCAAAACCTCCGACTGATAGCGGCCGTAATACGCGCCGAGCACCAGGATCGGTTTCGTGAGGCCGGCGTCTCGCAGCTCAAGACCTTCCTCCACCAGCGAAACCGCCAACCCGTCCACCAAGGGCTCAAGAACCTCGGAGATGGCGACCGCGCCGTGGCCGTATCCGTCAGCCTTGACGACCCCGAAGACCGCCACCCTGGGCCCGACTGCGGCACGGATTCTTGCCGCGTTTCGTCCAAGCGCGCCCAGGTCGATCACGGCCACGGTGGGCCGTATCGACGTGCGCAAGTCGGCCTCGCGAACCGCAATCGAGCTGGGCGCGTAGAACGGCTTCGCCTTGGCGGTCGGACTGGTGCGACGCCTGGTAGACCGATTTGGCTTTTGCTTCAAGGCTGCGCGGATTCTCACACCCGCCGGGTATAGCGTCAATTCTGTCCGGAATCACCCGGTGAATGTCCGCGGACTAGGCGATGCCGACCGACCTGGCGATCTCAAAAAACCGAGGCTCGAGTGTCAGTTTTCGGCCTTCCAGCGAGAGGATCTGCTGGCGGGCCAAGTCCGCGACGATCCGGGACACCGTCTCGCGGCAGGCACCGATTCGACTGGCCAAGTCCTGCTGGGTGGGCGAGCGCGAAATCACCGTGGCCTCACCGGCGGGTTGTCCCTCGTCACGGGCGAGGTTGTAGAGCAAGCGATAGAGGCGGCTTTCCACGTCGGACGTCGCCAGGCCGGAAGCGAGCAGCTTGACCCGACTCAGGCGCCTTTCCAGGTCGCGGATCAGGGTCAGGGCGGCGTGGGGAACACTTGACAGTGCCGACAGAAAATCCTCGCGAGGGATGAACAGCAGTAGGCTGGTCTCGGCCGCAACGAGCCCGTCGCCGGGAATGCTGCCGTCGGAACAAACCACGGCGTCGGCCACGAGGTCGCCTGGCCGGAAGGTCTCCAGGGTCAGCTCACGCGCGTTGTCGGTCCGACGCACGGCTCGCAGGCAGCCTTTGACGACCAGGAGCGCGGCGCCCAGCCAGCGTCCCTCT
>CAZBIU010000475.1:0-4526 GCA_964491625.1 uncultured Myxococcales bacterium | reverse complement strand
CCGCCAGCGTGGCCGTGCCGCTGCTCGTGCCCGATGCAACTTCGGTAATTGTGCCGGTCGCCGTGTTGGACGCGGTCACGGTCGTCGCCGCTGTCCCCGGGGCAGTGCCGGACATAATCACGGTTCCCGTCGTGTACGCGCCGGCGCCGGTGGCGGTTCCCATTGCGGTTACCGTTCCGCTCGCAGTAGCGGCCGCGGCTCCGGTCACGGTTGCGGTCACCGTAGCCGTCAACGTGGCGGTAACGGTTCCCGATGCTGTGTAGGCTCCGAGGGAAGTGGTCGCCTCGGTGACGGTCCCTGTCGCGGTGATCGTCCTCGTCGCCGTCGAGGCCGAAGTCGCAGTCCACGTCATCGTGTAGGTGCCGGACGCTAGTTCCGTGCCGGTCGCGGTGCCCTGGGCGGTGAAGGTGGCAATCGCCGGTGCGAAGGTCCCGGATCCGGTCCCCGCCAACGCCGTAAGCGTAGCGGTCGCGGTCGCCACGCCACTCACCGTCATGCTTGCGGTCAACGTGTCGGTGATTGTGTTGGTGTTGGTGAGCGTGGTCAGCCCGTTGAGCGTGACGGTGTTTGATGATGTTTCCGTCGTCGGCAGGGTCAGAATTTCGGTGCGGGTGATGGTGTTGGTATGGGTCGTCGTGATGACAGCCGGCACTTCGGGTCCGGGAGCGTCGGTCGAAACGATGGGCCCATCGGCCGTCGGCGCGTCGCTCGCACCTGCATCGGGCGCGGCGGGTTCTCCGTCGATCCCCGATGCGCCTCCGCGCCCACCACCGCCGAGAAATCCTCCAGTCCCGGGGAATCCGCCACCTCCGCCGGGCACACCGCCGGGGCCGGAGATTCCCCCACCGCCCGGGACGCCGCCTCCGCCAAAGATTCCAGCGGCGCCATCGAATTCGGCGACCCGAGCGTCTTTGTCCGAGTCCCAGATTCCCGGAACGTCTGCCGTCGCGGGAGCATCGATGCTGCTGTTCAGCGCCCCATCAGTCGTCCCCGTCATGTCCGCCCCTGCATCCCGATTCCCGCCACCCCCATCGATCCCGCCGGCCCCCGTCGCGTCCACCGCTCCCCCGGCGCCCGAATCGAGGGCGCCGCCTCCGTCGAGGCCGCGTGCACCCTTGGGATGCGGGTTGTATCCACACGCCCCGGCGAGGAACAACACCAAGGCCGAGATCCCAAGTCGCCTGGTCATCAGAAAGCCCCTTGCGCGGAAAGTCCCGCCACTCCGCCGCCGACCCAGGGCGCGACCGCGACCCTCTCCGTTCCCGCGCGCGCCCCGAGCACGTAGAGCACCACGCCGGTTGCGACCGCGGCGCCGCCCACGCCGTAGAACACCCACTGCATGGTTTCGGCGTTCTTGCCGGCGGAATCGTCGGACGGGTTCACCACCTCTTGGTTCGACACCTTGTCCGAATACGAGCGAGCCCTGGTGTAGAAGTAGATCCCCGTCGCTATCGCGCCGACGCCCACTATGCCGCAGGCGATCCCGGCGATGCGCATGCCGCGACCCGGGCTCGGCGCGGGCTCGGTCACCACTGGCGGCTGCGCCGGTGGAACCGTCACTACCGCTGGTGGCGGAGGCGGCGGCTGCACGGGTGGCGCCGACAGCGCTTCGACTTTCGGCGTGACCGCGGTCTCTGCGGTAGGCTTCGGCGCGGGTTCCGGCTTTGCCTCGGACGCGGCGTTGTGGCCCATCAGCGCTTGGCAGTCGGCGATGTGCTTCTCGGCGTCGGCTTTGTCCTCCGCGTTTGCCTTGCCGGCCTTGCGCAGATACTCGCGGAAGCGGTTGATGGCTTCTTCGCAGCGGCCGTTCTGCTCGAAGCAACGGCCCTGGTTGAAGATGAAGACGGGATCCTCGGTCTTCACGAACAGGTCCGACAGGATCTCGACGCCCTTCTGGACGTTGCCGGAAAGACACGCCTTGCGGGCCGCGCGCTCCTTCGACTCTTCGCTGGCCGCCCGCGTGGCCGGCGCAACTGCGAACGAGACCGCCAAGGCCAACAATGCTGAGAAGCCAAGCCTACGCATATTCATGACTACTTCTTCTGTGGGCGCGTGCCCGAGTACGTTAGCCATGATGCTGCGTCAGCGCCAATTTGGCAAGGGTTCGCTTGCCCGCCAATCGCGGCGCCGGTGCCGGTATACTTCGAGGGATGTCGAGGGATCCGTCATGCTGCCGCGGACTGCTGTTGCTGCCCGTGTTCGCATTCGCCGCTGGCTGTGGTGATTCTTCCCGCCAGTCTCATGATGCCTCGAACCCCGATGCCTTCGAGATCATCGATAGCGAGACGGCCAGTCAAGAGGTCGGTCTCCTTCCGACCGACGCTTCACCTTCTCAGTTCGATGCCAGCCGCCCCGACATCTCGGGTTCCACCGTCGACGGCGGACTCGGTCCAGACGCGGGTACGGATTCCAAACAGGCACCGTCGACGGCGACCATCATCGTGTTGCCGGACACGCAGTACTACACCTATTCGGCGGACGCTGGATTCTATCAGCCGCCGGATCACGCTGGTGTGTTCGACGAACAGATCGCGTGGATCTTGGCGCAAAAGGCGGCACTGAACATCAACGCCGTCCTGCACGTGGGTGACTTGGTCGATAGCCCGAGCGATCCCGGCCAATGGAACATCGCCGGCACGGCCATGCATCGGCTCGACGGCATCGTTCCGTACGTGATTGTTCCCGGCAATCACGATGAGGACAACAAGAGCCGCCAGGGTCTGATCGACAGTTACTTTGGTCCGGCCAGCATGCCGTGGATCACCGGCACGAAGGTCGTCGGTCAAATGGAGAACAACTACGCGCTGGTGGATATCGGCGGCCGGCAGTGGCTGGTGGTTGCGCTGGAGTTTTCGCCCACCGACGCGTCCGTCACGTGGGCTGACCAGGTCCTGAAGGCCTTTCCCGACCGGCCGGCGATTCTGCTCACGCACGCCTTCTCTACAGCGATGGTACGCGGTACAACCTCGCGGTTGCCGGAAGCGACAAGGGTAATGACAGTTACCAATGGTGGTACCCACAGTTCTACGCGTTCACTCCCAGCGAAGGCATGAACGACGGCGAGATGCTGTGGCAGAAGCTGGTTCTGCCCAACTCGAACCTGCGCCTGGTGTTCTGCGGGCACCAAACCGGGGCAGCCTGGCTTTCCAGCGGCCGCCCGGACGGCACCGTGGTTCATCAGATGCTGTCAGACTACCAGTGGCTCAATACCCACCACTACGGCTTCGGATACCTTCGCATCGTCCAGCTCGACTTCGCGGCCAAAATGATTCGGGTTCGGACCTACTCGCCGGACTTGGACGCCTATCTGACGGACGGCACCAATCAATTCACGCTGGACCTGAACCTGTAGCTGCACAACGCTGGACCGGTCGCGAGCTCTACCGAGCGGGCTTGACTCGCCCTTGCGCTGGTTGGGTTTGCGCGCCGGCATTCTGTCTGCTAAAGAAGACATGGAGAATGGTATTGAAGATGTACATAACGCGCAGAGCTTTCGCTCGACGGCAGATCCTTGTGACGCAACTGGATTCGAGTCCGATAAACTGGACATCGACCTGTGGCATCGGCTTGCCCCTGACCCAGGAAAGGGCCGCCCGCCATGTCTGAGCTTTCCCTCGATGCCGCGAACGCGGACTTGACCGGGCTGTCGGCCAAGGATCGGGTGCGCTGGGCTGCGGACAAGTTCGGCGACGGCGTGGTGCTGCTGTCCAGCATGCAACGCACGTCGGTGGCGCTGATGCACATGTTCCACGACCTGGGCCTCGGCAACGAAATCCTGTTCGTCGACACGGGCTATCATTTTCACGAAACCCTACGTTTTCGCGACCAGCTCATGCGCCAGTGGCACCTGAACCTGGTCACACTTTATCCTGAGCTCACCATCGAAGAACAGGAAGGCCGGTTTGGCAAGAAGCTCTATACGTGCAACGACGGCCAGCCCGAATGCTGCCGGATGCGCAAGGAGCTGCCTCTCTTGGAGTATCTAGCGGGGAAGGCCGCGCCGGTCGTGGTGGTGAACGGGCTGCGGCGCGAGGAAGGCGGTCGGCGCGCGAATCTCAGTGCGCTTGCCCACGATGCCCGGACCAAGGGGTATCAGCTTTCGCCGATCTTCGATTGGACCAGCGCGGACATTCAGAAATACAGCGAAAGCCACAGCCTCCCGGTGCATCCGCTCTACGCGAAAGGCTACGCCAGCATCGGCTGCCACCCGTGCACGACGCCCATTCAACCGGGCGAGGATGCGCGGGCAGGTCGCTGGCGCCATCTGCGGGTGCTGCACGGCGAGGACGCGGCTCAGTACTGCGGCATCAACTATTCGGACGGCAGCGGTATTTAATGATGGAATAGGCGCAGCTTCGACATGGCCATCACCATGTCGTATTCGTTGGCGGCCTGGATGACCACGTCGTCGCGCACCGATCCACCGGGCTGCGAGATGTATTTCACGCCGCTTTGCGAGGCGCGGTCCACGTTGTCGCGGAAGGGGAAGAACGCGTCCGAGGCCAGGCTGACGCCCTGCTGGCGCG
>CAZBIU010000474.1:0-4567 GCA_964491625.1 uncultured Myxococcales bacterium | reverse complement strand
GTCTCGGACGACGCGTCCGTTCCTAGGGTCGGCGGTCCAGCTTCCCGAAGCTGCGGCGCGCTTTACGAACACGTATTACGACTCTCTTGGCCGTGTGACGTCCGTATCCACGGATCTTGGCGTGCTCGACGGCACGGCGACGAGTCCTCACGCACAGTCCACGACGATAACGACGACGTATGACGGACCCATCATCACGACGACACGTACTGTGAACGGCGAGACGCGCACGCGGTCCGAGACCAAGAATGCCCTCGGGAAGCTTGCGTCGGTTACCGACGCGAACGGCGTCACTCTGTCGTTCTCGTATGATGCCGACGGAAACCTGGCGTACACGGCGGCGCCGGCAGACGTGTGTGACTCGAATGCCGACACCAGCAAGGCCGTGCACATCAAGTACGACGCTCGCGGCCGCAAGCAGGTGACCCACGATCCGGACCTAGGCGACTGGGGCTATTCGTACAACAGCTTCGGCGATTTGGTGGGTCAGACCGACGGCAAGGCCGGGCAAAGCTACATGACGTACGATATATTGGGGCGCATGGTCCAGCGCGACGACGGCAGCGGAACCGCGCGGTGGATCTACGACGCGGCCCCGAACGGGATAGGAAAGCTCGCGGCGATGGTGAGCCCGAGCGACACGCGACTCGCGGGCGCGTGCCAACTTGAATTTGCGCCGGCGCCGGGGGATGGCGAGAAACAGGCTGGGCGATCGTTCCACTACACGGCCTTCGGCGATGTGGACGAGGTAACCGACTGCGCGGACGGCAGCACGTTCCTGACAACGTACGGCTACGATCGCTTCGGCCGAGTCAATCTCTTGCGCTATCCTGAGGTCAAAGGCAATCGCCTCGCGGTGAGCTACGTGTACACGAAGGCCGGATACCTGGAGCACGTTGCGGACCAAGCCACCGGCAAGGTGCTGTGGAAAGCGACCGCCATGAACGCGGTTGGACAGGTGACGGACGAGGTGCTCGGGAACGGAGTGGAGACCGCGTCGGTGCGGAACGATGCTATGGGGTGGCTGCTCAGCAGGACCAGCACCGTACACGCCGACGCCGACACCGTCATCCAGCAGTGGGGGTTCGGGTTCGACGAGGCGGGAAACCTACGGGCTCGCCAGCGCAAGGACGACGGGAGCGGTGTGGCCGCGAGCGAGGCTTTCGACTATGACCCGCTCGACCGCATAACTGGCGCCACGGTGCAGGTCCCGGCGCAAGGCTACGACCCGGAGAGTTACACATACGATGCACTTGGGAACCTGCAAACCAAAGCAGGCAAGCGTTACAAGTACGGGACTGGGTGCCTGGCGGGAACGCGCGATGCGGGGCCCCATGCTGTCTGTCAGATAGACGACGGCCCCACATACAGTTACGACGCGAACGGGAATCTGACGAGCGTAGGTGACCGCACGGTGGAGTGGAACGCGGGTAACAAGGCGACGCGGCTGACCAGCGGAACCGGGGACGGAACCAAGACAGCGGACTTCATCTACGGCGCGGACGGGTTGCGGGTGGTACAGGCGGTCGGCACGGGAGACGGGGCGCTCGGAAGCTCGAGCAACAGCACGCTGGCGCGCACGGTGTACGTGGGGCTCGGGGCCACGGGCAAGAGCGTGTACGAGCGGACCACGCGCGGCACGACCATCGAGCACTCGCACTTCATCTATGCGGGCGCAGCCCACGGAGGGAGCGCCTTCGCCATCCAGGTGGTGACCGAGGATGATTCGTCATCGTCGACGACACCCAGGACCGAGTACCACCATTTCGACCACCTCGGCTCCGTGACGGCGGTCAGCGACGAAAGTGGCCACGTCACGAGCGCCCCTGGGGGCGGCTCCGGCGCCAGCATGATCGGCTACGACCCGTGGGGCGCGATCCGCAGTCCCAGCGGCCAGACCGCCGACCCACCGACGTACGCCTCGCCCGCAGGGAACCGGGGCTTCACCGACCAGGAGGCGATCCCAAGCCTGGGGCTCGTGAACATGAACGGGCGCATCTACGACCCCACCGTCGGCCGTTTCCTTTCGCCCGACCCGAACGTCCAGTTCGCGTCAGATCTGCAGAGCTACAACCGCTACAGCTACGCCACGGACAACCCCCTTCGGTACACGGATCCGACCGGGTATTACGAGCGGCCGCTCGGTTTTTGGCAAACTGATACTGGCCAGTTAACACGCCTGGGAATAATGGTGGCAGAGATCGCTGGTACCGTCGTTGCCAGCTACTACGGCGGACCCGCTGGTTACTGGTGCGCCACGGTGTCGAACACGATCATCAATTCCGCCGTGGCGCTCTCGTCGGGTGCCTCGTGGGGCGAGACCATCTCTATGGGGATGTTTAGTATCGCGTTGGCCTACGTAGGTGGTGAATTCGCCCAGGGCATCGCCGGCGACGTCACCGCTGCCTACGGCAGCGCCGCTGGCGGTGCAATCGTTGGAGGTGCGGTCGCTGGTGGCGTGATGGCGGCCTATTCGACGGCCATATACGGCGGCAACCTCGGCGAAAATATTCTGATGGGCGCTGCTGAGGGCGCTTTCTTTGCGGCGGTGTCGGTGGCACTGAGCGGCTCGAACCCTGTTGACCAGGCAACACAGCAGGACGGCGGATGCGGGGAGCAACAGTTCAAGATTAGGGAGAACGGCGCCGCCAGCCTTGTAGATCCCGTGCCCGATCCTGAAACGGGTCAGGTGAGCAGCGATGAACCTCTTGCAGACCCTCGTGTGCGGAGAGTGTTAAGGCAGGCTTACGCAGACTCCAATCCAGGTGAGGGAGACTTCTACGACCCCAGCCGGAAGGAGCAAGGTGGTTACATTATTCGACGAAGTAGTGCAATTGGTCGGTTCCTTTTTGGCGAGTACAAGGTTCAGGCGTGGACGCCTGTGGGACCTGACTACATCTATCCCGATCTGCCGCCCGACAACGAAGATGTGGTTTGCTCGTACCACACTCACCCGAACAACGGTGCAGGGTACGAACATAGCGCTAGCCAAGCGGACTGGACTGAATGGGGGCATGATTCGACTCCCCACTACATTGTTTCTGGAAGTGGCGTTTATCGAATAGGCAGCGACAGCCAGGTGTACCTCGGTCCGATGTCCATATTGGCAAAGTGAACAGGAGCGAGACGATGAATACAATTGGGTCTGCTGTTCTCTTCTTGGTCCTGTCTGGTTGCAACCAACAAGGTCAGACAGGAAGGGCAGAGTTGACGACAAGTAGCCCGAGTCTGAGAGCAAGATCCCCTCAGGCGCGCGAGGTGCCCGACGATATGAAGGACAAACTGACTAAGCAAGCGATTGCGGTTGCCCAAGAGAATGGTCGCTCTGTCGAGGGGCTGGACATCACTGTTTCCGAGGGGCGTGAATCCTGGCAGGTTTGGTTCACGCCTCGGGACAGAAAACGAGAAGGTGGATCTGGATTTGTCGTCAAGATCTACAAGGACGGCAAAACGCCGCCTCAGCTGCTCAAGGGCCAGTAGTGGCCGCCCGACATCACCCCAGCACGGCGGCCAATACCTGGCGCAGGCTGCTCTGATCGTCAGGGTGAAGCTGGCCGAGCTGGCGGATGACCAGATTGGCGTCGATGGTGGTGAGCAGAGGCTTGATAACGGACGGCTTGAGCAGGCCAGCCGCTTGCCAGTGCACGACGATGGCCTCGCCCACGGTGGGGGCTGGGTGGATCTGGCTTGTGATGGCCATCAAGATGAGGTCGGGCCGCGCGCGGTGATATGACTCGGAGCTGACGACGACCGCGGGGCGCTTCTTGGTGGCGGTTTGGTCGGTGAAGGGGAATGGAACGACGATGATGTCTCCAAAGCTGTGGGGCATGGTGCTATCGGCTTTCAGATGTCGTTGTAGACGTCGTCTTCAGGATTGTCCCAGACCTTGGCGAAGGCGGGCACGGCCGCTGCGGTAGCGGCGTGTGCCAGCTCGCGATCGGTGTCTCGCGAGGCAAGGAAGTCGACGAAGTCCTCGACCTCGGATACGCGGGCCGGCGGAAGGCGGTCGATCTTTTGGAAGAGCAAGTCACGTGCGGTAGAAGGCATAGCGATCTCCTGATTTTTATGATGTCCGAGAATGAATCAATCCACAAGATCCCCACCGAGTGGTACTATGGAACGAATGGCGGCTTGCAACACGCGGATCACCGACAGGGTGAGCTTCTTCAACTCTGGCCGCCGCTCGCTAACGGACTGATCCTCCGGTCGTCGTTGGCCGACAGCGGAGTGATCGATTTCAGCTTGGTTTGCTTGACTCGCAAGGAGGCATGGCCCAATGGATGCAAGACATCTCTGTTTGGGAACCGCAGTACTGCTTGCTCTAAGCGCCTGCTCAGGCACGAATGGCTCCGGCGATGGGGGGGCGCTCGGCGGCAAAGTCGGCAACGGCGGCACGGTAGTCGGTGGATCAGGCGGCGGTACGCCGGGCACCGCTGGAATCACCGGCACTGGCGGATCGGGCAACGGTACCACAAGCACCACCACGCTTGCGACAGCGCAGGGCAATGTCGGCGAGCTTGCTGTCGACCGAGCGAGTATCTACTGGCTGAATGATACGGACGTGAGG
>CAZBIU010000473.1:0-4579 GCA_964491625.1 uncultured Myxococcales bacterium | reverse complement strand
CCAGAGGATCGCGGCCAACGCTGCCGCCACCACCGGAAGAGCCCGTCCGCGTCCGATCATTCCGGTATGCGATGCTCCCTGACTGCCCAGTGCGATGGAAACTCGATGACAAACGCCGATCCAGCGCCGGGAACGTCTTCAACCCAGGTCGAGCCGTGGTGAACCTCCACGATGACCCTGGCCAAGGCAAGCCCGGCCTTGTGGGCCACACGGATGGCTTTGTCCTTGGTCGACTCCGAGTACGGGTCGAAGATCTGTTCCCGCTCGGCCGGCGGGATCTGGTGTTTGTCGCCATAGATGCGCAGGCGTGCGACGCCGGCTTCCGAGGAAGCGCGCAAGAAGCACCTTTCATTCTCGGGCTGCCGTAGGACGTGGCTGGACAAGATCGCGATCGCCTCGTTGAGGTAGTTGGCATCGCCGCTGATCGGCTGTGAGTAGGCTGCGCAGTCGACGACGATCTGCTTGTGCTTGCCAGACGCCAAGTGAGCCAAACTGGAGCGGACGCCCTCGCAGAGGTCGGACAGCATGACCTTGCCCAGCTTGAGCACCACATCGCCGGCCTCGAAGCGTTCAAATTCCAGAACCGTGCGCAGGTTGCGGACCATTTCGCGGAAGGTACCGCGGGTCTCCTCCACGCACTCGTCAAACTCGGCGCGTTTGGCCGGATCCCGGTCAGGCGAGCATTGGGCGACGTATTCGAAGTTGGCCTGGATGGCGCCGAGCAGGTTCTGAACGTCGTGGACCAGGGCGCGAACCCATCGCCGCTTTTCACTGATGGCGCTGCTTTGGGCCTGGCGGCGGTTGTCGAGCTTGCGAAAAATTGCCTGGGAACGCAGCAAGGCCCACAAGCGGGCGCGCCGCTCCTCTTTGCTGGTGACCGGCGAGTACAGTGCATCGGCACCGGCCGCGAGGGCATCGAGTCGCAGGAGGTCATCCTGCTTGTTCTGCGAAAAAAGAATGATCGGCAAGAAGTGGGTTCGGGTGTTCGCCTTCAGCCGGCTGCACAGGTCCACGCCACCGGCTTTCGAAATGTGCTCGTCGATCAGAACGATGTTCGGACGGTGAAGAAGCGCCTCTTCGAAACCCGCGTCGGAGGAGTTGACCACCTGAACGTTAATGCCCTCACTGCGAAGAAACTCGACTAACGGGCGGGCTGCGATGCGATCCGGTGCCACAACCAGGCCGTCCACCTCGCCAGGGGTTGCCGCGACTTCGTTTCGCGTCGTACGTTCGTTCGGGAGCATTCGCCGCGCAAATCCTTGCTAAGAGCACCGTAACAGAGCACGCGTCGTCTTTCAATTCGGTTCGGCCGGTTTTCGCTTGATGTTTCGGCAAATTGCGGCCGCCCTGGGCCAAACGCTTAGGTGGTTGTATGTAGGTAATTTGACTTCATATCATCACATATCTTACCATGTCCGCATGCCAAGAACCTCATCGTCCTCCGAAATGGTTGCGTCCAATCCAGAGAAGCGCCAGCACCTTCGCTTCGACAAGGTCTTTCCGGTTCGGGTGGAGTCCGTCCTTTTTGGCGAGCTCCCAGGCATCGCTCGCAACGTGTCCGCCGGCGGCATCTTCATCGAAATGCGCGATCCCCTGCCCCTTGGCGCCCGGGTTCGCATCTCATTCCTGAATCCCGAGGAGACCGCCGAGATCGTCGCGGTGGGGGAAGTCAAGAACCACTACTTCGTGAACTACGTTCAAGACGGGACGACCCGTTCGGTCTCTGGCATGGCCGTGCGCTTCGAAGGTTTCGAAAACGAGAGCCAGTTGGTGCTGGACGATTGTCTGAACCGCTTCCGCGTGTTGAACTGAACGCTTCGACTTACTCCGCAATGCGCGGTCGGACTACGATGGGTTCCCTGAGCGGGACGCTGACGTCCGAATCGATGGGGATCTCCACCTCCCGAGGGCCGGTGACGATGACCAACGTCCTTGCGCCATCGCGAATGCTGATCTCGTAGCGCCCGGGCAGAATGCCCGTGAAGGTGAAATGGCCGTCCTTTTCGTCAAGGGCCGCAACCGCCGGACGGGGAAAAGCCAGCGGCGATGAGCGACTGATGAGCAGCGCCCGGGCATCCGACGAGAGCGTGAAGCCGGGCTGGGCTGCCACGTGGCCGTTCACCCGTGAGCCCTTTTGTTTGAGCGCCAGAGTGACCTCCACGTCGCCGCCATCGGGCAGCTCGATCTTCTCCGGCGGGTAGGCCAGCATGTCGCCCTTGCGTGCCCAAAGGTAATAGGTCCCTGGCGCAAAACGATCTTGCGCAAAGGCGCCCGCGCTGTCGCTGGCCCAGAAGATAGGCGTGGTGGGGACGCCGGGAACCTCTGACAGCACGGCGGCCACCGTTGCGCTGGGCTCGGGATCGCCGTCCTTGTCATGCACAATACCGCGAATCACGGTCGCTCGGGTCAGCTTGACCAGAGCCCGCGTGCCCGAGCCGGCTTGCACCCCTTTGACCACCAGAGGCCGCCAGCCGAATTTGGTGACCCGAAGGAAATACCGATGCGGCTCCAGTCCGCCCAGGATGAAGCTGCCGTCGTCGCCGGTCCGCGAAGTCCCGCAGGCGATGCCGTCCTCGGAGGTGCGCATGGCCGACACCTCTGCATCCACCACCGGTACGGCCGCCGGTGAACTGTCCACGATGCGTCCCTTGATGGCCGTCTCAGCGCCCATGTGAAACACGCGCGGCTGACCGGCCACCATGGGCGCTAGTTTCTCCGCGGGCAGGCGTTCGATGATTTCCGTGGCCAGTCCAGGCCGACTGAAACGCAACGAATAGGTCCAAGGACCGCTGCGCAGGCGAGTCCGGAAGGTGCCGTCCTTCCCGGACACCTCTTCCGCCAGCGCAGTCTGCTGGGTGCCGCGCGAAACCCACACGTCGATGTGCGCACCGTCGATCCGGCGGCCGTTTTCGTCCACCAGTCGGCCCGTCACCACCACCTCGGGGCGGTCCGCTGTATCGCGGTTGAAGGTGGCGCGCTGAAAGGCAAGCTCGGTATCGAACACGCAATGTGGCTTGGGTGACCAAGGCAGAGCGCAATCAGGCGCCAGCGAGCTGCAGAATTCGACGCAGTTGTCTTCGTTCTTGGGATCGCACAGGGTGGGACGCGACTGGTCAGCTTCCAGGAACGGCGTGGCCACGCTGTCGCGGCTGTTGCAGTAGGTGCAGCCTTCGGGCTGTTCCATGCACAGCACTTCGCGCGCAGCCGGAGTGGCGCTTCCCGTGGGTTGGCTGTTCTTGGCGCCAGGCGAGCGCTTGCAACCAGCCGTCGCCACGGCCAGGGCGCCAAGCCCGGCGAGTAGCAGGTGCAAAGGTGGTGGAACACGCATCGGTTGGGCGCCCAGTATAGGCCCAAGATCTCTCGGCAGAGCGCAAGATTGGAAGTAGAAGAAGGCGGTCATGACCAATCAAGCCGTGCGCGGAAAACTCATCGTTCTTGAAGGCATCGACGGCTCCGGAACCACCACCCAGCTCGATCGGGTCGTCCAGTTCGTCAAGTCCCGCGGTTTGCCGGCGGTGGCGACCCAAGAGCCGAGCCGAGGCCCGGTCGGGCGACTCCTGCGCGAGGCACTGCTCGGCCAGCACGCCATGTCCGACGGTGGTCGTATGAATGGCGGAACCATGGCACTGCTGTTCGCCGCCGATCGGCGCGACCATCTGCAGCGAGAAATCGAGCCCCAACTGGCGGCCGGCACCACCGTGGTCTCCGACCGGTACCTTCTGTCGTCGCTCGCGTACCAGGCCGAAGAATCGGACCGCGAGTGGGTGTCTCTGCTTGCGCGCGGCGTCCCCAGAGCCGACGTCACCATTCTTCTCGATCTGCCCATCGAAGTTGCCGCCCGTCGCCGGGAGGCCGCCGGCCGGCCGGTGGAACGCTACGACGCCAATTCGTATCTCGCGAAGGTGGCCGCCAACTACCGCGCGCTTGCGCACCAGGATCCGACCGTGGTGGTTCTGGACGGCACGCTCGCCCAAGACGAAGTCACACGAGCCATCTGCCGCGTTCTCGCGCCGATCCTCTAGCCGTGCGACAATGCGGACCATGTGGCGGTATTCTCCGAGGTCAACCTCCGTCATTCTGGGCGCGGCTCTGTGGCTGTGTTCCTGCGCGACCGCGAGCGAGACTTCTCCCCAGTCGAGCGTTCCGGCGGTCTCCGGGGAGCCGCAGCTCTCGCCCGAGAGTCGCGCGGAGCCAATGCAAGTTGAGAACGCGGGGCCTCCTCCCGCGCCAACGCCACCACCGCCCCGAGCTTGCGACATGTTCGCAAAGCCCGGCCTTCTCAAGCGCGCCGCGCTCGTGCGCCTGCTTGATGCCGGCCTGCCTCGTTGGCTGCAGGGCGTGGAGGGTGATCGCGCCCTGGCCAATCACCGTTTTCAGGGATGGCTGGTGAAAAGCATCTACCCGGACGACCCCTGCTACAAGGACGTGGACCTGCGCGCAGGCGACGTGGTCCAGAAGGTCAACGGCAAGTCCATCGAGAAGCCGGAACAGGCATTCGACGTGGCAGAGTCGCTCCGGACCGCACCCGTGCTGCTCGTCGACTACCTCCGCGACGGAAAGCCCCGCCAACTGAGCATCG
>CAZBIU010000472.1:0-4585 GCA_964491625.1 uncultured Myxococcales bacterium | reverse complement strand
TCTCAGACCACTATCCGCCGAACCGGCGCGCGCGGGCGCTTTCAATTTTCTATGACGCCATGCCGTTCGGTATCGCCATCGGGTATGTGCTGGGTGGACAGATAGGCGCCCGCTACGGCTGGCGACCGGCGTTCTTCGTCGCGGGCGGTCCCGGTATCCTTCTCGCGGGCATGCTGCTCCTGCTGCGCGAACCGGCGCGCGGACGCTTCGATGCCGGCGCCGGGGACGCGGCCATGACCCTCAGGGACTTTCTGTGTACACTGCGGCAGCGACCGAGCTACTTCTTCAACGTGGCAGCCCAGACCGTCTACACTTTCACCATGGGTGGCCTGGGCGCCTGGATGCCGACCTATTTCGTGCGCGAGCGCCACCTTGGCGTGGCGCAGGCGGGAACCATCTTCGGAGTGCTGCTGCTGGTGGCCGGTTTCGTGGGAACTCTGTTGGGCGGCGCGCTGGGCGACCGGCTTGCCCGCAAGTACCGCGCCGCCCACTTCACCTTTTCCGGCGTCACCCTGCTTGCGTCCCTTCCCTTTTCGGTGCTGGCCGTGACCTGCGCAACGCCGTGGATTTACTGGCCCGCGATGGGAATGACACTGTTCTTCCTGTTTCTCAACTATGGCCCGCTCAACGCCGCGATGATCAACGTGCTGCCCAGCCCGGCGCGAGCGCGGGGCGTCGGGCTGCACACCACGACCATCCACGTGTTCGGGGACGCCTGCTCGCCTTTTCTCATCGGCCTTGCATCGGACGCAATCGGCTTGCGCCTGCCGGTTCTGGTGACAGGCCTTCTTGTCGCGATTTCAGGGATCCTGCTGGTTGCCGGCCGCCGCGTCTTGGCGAAGGATCTCGAATCCGCAGCCATCGTTTCGTGAAGAGGGCGCCGTCGCACGACTAGGCTGCTATGGTTGGCGGCGCATGAAGCAACCTGACTTTTCCCGAGAGATCGACATCGCTCGCGCGTCCGCGCTGGAAGCGGCTGCGCTGGTTGTTCGCCTGAAGGCGCGACCGCTCGATGTCCAGCACAAGACCGGCGGCGAGCCGGTGTCGAACGCCGACCTCGAATCGAGCGCCCTTATCGTCAAGCGCCTGCACGAGGCGTTTCCGGGCGACGCGATTCTTTCCGAGGAGCTTCCGGACGACGGCACGCGCCTGCACAATCCCAGGGTCTGGATGATCGATCCCATCGACGGCACGCGCGACTTTCTTCGTGGAGAATCGGGGTACGTCGTCATGATCGGTCTGTGTTATGAGGGACGGCCTCTGGTCGGGGCGGTCGCGCAGCCGGACACCGGTGCGATCTGGCTGGGTGCCGCCGGCGTCGGAGCGTGGAAGGAAGCCTCCGACGGAACCCGGGCGCGCCTCGCGGTTTCGACCGTGGACGCGGCCAATCAGATTCGCCTGGTGTCCTCGAAATCCCACCGCTCGGATTACTACCGACGATTCTGCGGCTTGCTTGGCATCACCGACGAGATTTCCCTTGGCAGCGTGGGATTGAAAGTCTCCACCATCGCCGAGGCGGCGCGCGATCTGTACGTCTACCCGGGAAGCCAAACCAAGATCTGGGATAGCTGTGCGCCGGAAGCGATCCTTTTCGCCGCGGGCGGCAGGATCACCGACAGCGACGGCATCCCTTTGTCGTATCTGAAGGCCGGGCTGGAGAACCCACGCGGCGTAGTGGCTTCGAATGGCCGCGTCCACGATCAGGCGCTGGCGGCCATCGCCCAGTTGCGCGCCGAAATCGCCGCGCAGAAGGCGCGCGGATAAGCAGACCTCCGCTACGTAGGTCTACGCGGGCGGCGGTTCTCCCCTTCGCCGGTCACCAATGGCGCGAAGGAATCCCACCACGTAGTCGACACCCGAGACCAGCGACACGCCCAGCGAGATGTACAGGACGACCAGCCCCGCAGCGTTGTAGTCGATGCTGATTCCAAGCCCCAAGAGCGGATAGCGAAAGTGCAGCAGCAGCATGGTGAGAGCCACAAGCTGTAGCGCTGTCTTGATCTTGCCCCCGCGGCTGGCAGCGATCACGATGCCCTCGTTCGAGGCGATGCTGCGCAGGCCGGTGATGGCAAGGTCCCGTGCGGTGAGCACCACGACCAGCCAGGCCGGTACCCGCCCGAGCGCGACCATGAACACGAGCACCGCCGTGACCATCAATTTGTCGGCGACCGGATCGAGGAACTTGCCGAGAACACTGACCTGTCCTCGGCTGCGCGCCAGGTAACCGTCCACACCGTCGCCCACCGAAGCGACCAAGTACAGAAGCGCAGCGATCAGGCAGCGCACGGGACTGTAATTGTCCATGTAGTAGAGCACCGCGGGCACGAACAACACCCGGCCCATGGTGACCAGGTTGGGAAGGTTGGTGAGCTCTCTACCGAGGTTCGCCATGTTTCGAGATCAAAAGGACGCCTTCGCCTTCACAGGTCACGTGGTGAACGTTGTCGGTGTCGGGCCGGGCCTGCACCACCACACGACCAAGCCATCCGGCCAGCCGCTCGCCGGGAACCGCGATCGCATCGCCCTCCGCGATCCGGATCGCCAAGAGCTCGTCCTCGCCCGCGACGACCACCACGCGTCCGGTTCCGCGAAATTGCAAAAGCGGCATCCCGCTGCCCGGCACATTGCCGGATTCCCAGACGATCTCGTCGCCCCACGCGACAACGCGGGCTTCCTCAAGGTAAAGGACGTCCCGGTCGAGAGACAAGGCCCAAAGCCGCCGTTCCTTGTCCGGCGAGGAAAGCAAAAGGTCGGCCTTGCCCTCCACGCGCAAGAAGCGTTCGGCGTTGCGTGCAAGGTGCTGATTGGAGAGATGCCCGCGTACCCTGCGCCGAGCCGGCACCACTCCTTCCGCCCCAAGTGCGGCCAGCAGGGCCGATGCGCGCACGTGCGTCTCGGACCCGGCGACGAAGCGCAAGACGCCACGTCCGAGCATTTCCATAGGCGCCCCCGTGGTGGTAGAGGGCAGCAAGTGCCGTGTGGTGAAGCTTGCCAGTGTTGCGACCGGACTGGCTTCCCCGCCGGACGCCTCGGCCTTCAGCAACGGAATCGGTGTCTTCTCGTTGCGCACGAGCGGACGCGGAGTGGCTGCGCCCGACGAGATGGCTGGGAAGCTGCTGGACGAGCCCGGATCCATCGGCGGCAAGCCCTCCGCCACCGCGCTGGTCGCGGCGTGAGCCGCCGGTGTCGCCGCCCGTTCCATTTCTGCCGCAAGCTCGTGCTGACCGGCGCGCCGGAACGCAGTCGCTGCCTGGGTCGGCAGCGCGCTCTTGGCGTACGCGTAGCCGAGGTAGCTCCACGCCCGGCGGTCGTCTGGCTGCAAGCGCACGGTCGCCTCCAACTCCTGCGCAGCCTCGGCGAACGACTCCAGCTTCAGCGCGATAAGCCCCAGGTTCAGTCTGACCGTGCCGTCCTCGGGCGCAATCTCGGCGGCCTCGCGGTAGGCGGTGCGCGCCTCTGCCAGCCGGCCCAGCTTGAACCGTACCAACGCCAACAGCTTGATCACCCGCAGGTCGTGCGCCGAACCTCGTTTCGCCGCCAGCAGGAGGGCCTCTGCTTCGGGAAGCCGCTGCCCCGCGATCAGCTCGCTGGTGCGGCGGAGCTGTCCGAGCAAAGCATCGTCGCCCGTCGCGGGGATAGCGTCTGCTTCCCGGGCGGGAAGCCCCTGCGCCTGCGGTTCATTGCTAAGCGATTCGGCCACGTTGATTCACCTGGATGAAAGCGGGACGGATTCGGACCAGTCCGAAAGCACCGCCTCCCGTCTTCTATACTCCTCGAACCGCTGGAGTACAGCGTTGACGTAGGTGCGCGTGGTTTCATAGGGCGGCATGCCGCCGTACTTGTCCACTGCGCCCGGCCCGGCGTGGTAGCCGGCGAGGATCTTGATCTCCTCGTCGAACGAGCAGATGAGGCTCGCGGTCTCGCCCGGGCCGCTGCCGATGGCGGGCGTCCGACAGTAGCGCTTGGCCAGGAGTTGCAGATAGCGCGCGCCACCCATTATGTTTTGCCGCGGATCCCAGACATTGGTGACGCCCATGGCTCGCGCGGTGGCCGGCATCAGCTGCATCAGCCCCTGCGCTCCGGCGCTGGAAACCACCATCGGGTCGTAGTCCGATTCGGTTCGGATCACCGCGCGGACAAGAGCCTGGGGAATGCCGTAGTAGGCCTGCTGATCACGGATGTGATCGTCGTAGCGCGAATAACGCGCGGGCGACGTATCGCGGGCTGGGACCAAATCGGACGAGCCTCGAAGCGCCGAGGCCTTGCCGGGTCCGATGCGAAACAGGACCTTCCAGTGCCTGCCAACCGGCTCAAGATTGGTAAACTCGACCGTTCCGTCGCCGCGTTCGCGCGTCCAAACCACGCTGGCGGGGCGGCGACGCGGCAGCGTGATGGTTTCCTGTGCTCCCCCCTCGACCGGTTTCCGGTGATCGAAGCCCGAGACCGAGTCCCAGCCTTTTCCGATGCGCGGCGCACTGGCAAACTCGACCGTGCCGTCAGCGCGTGTGTGCCGCCAGACCTTTGCCTCGCCCGATGGGGCGAGCAACAGCAGCAAGGCGAGCGGCACGAAAAAACGGGGAGACAT
>CAZBIU010000471.1:0-4601 GCA_964491625.1 uncultured Myxococcales bacterium | reverse complement strand
GAGCCACCTCGAACTGAGGGTGGTGCCAGTTGAGGTCGCGGTAGAGGATGGGAATCGTGATCGAATCGCCGAGCGCGGGGGCCGAGGCGGTGCACTTGAAGCCGGCCTCGACGGTGCAGGTCGAGGAGCAACCATCGCCATTTTGCAGGTTCCCGTCGTCGCACTCCTCGTCGGGCATCTTGATGCCGTCACCGCACACCGAGAAGCACTTGTAAGGTTGGCTCGTGTCATCGTCGGGGTAACCACACTTCGGCTCGTTCGTGCAATCGGGCGAGCATCCGTCGAATGGTAGGGTGTTGCCGTCGTCGCACTGCTCGCTGCCTTCCTTCTTCTTGTCGCCACAGATCGTTTTGTGGCACGTGGAGGCGGATGAGGCAGCACCCGTGCTGCCGGATGTACACGCCCAACCGGGCTCGAGCTGGCAGGTTGGGCTGCACCCGTCGGCGGCCACGGTGTTCCCGTCGTCACACTGTTCGCTGCCGGCGAGAATTCCGTCGCCGCAAGTCTTGGCCGAGCAGGCCGCACCCACCACGGGACAGGTCCAACCCGGCTCGAGCTGACAGGCCGCACTGCACCCGTCACTGGCCACGGTGTTGCCGTCGTCGCACTGCTCGGTCCCGGTGATCTTGAAATCGCCACACTTCACCGTGGACACGCATGGCTTGCCGGCGGTCGGACAGGCGTAGTCGGGCTCGACGGTGCACTGCGTGGTGCAGCCATCGCCGCCCAAGGTATTGCCGTCGTCGCATTGTTCGCCGAGATCCAGGTCGACCACGCCGTCGCCGCAATACTCCACGCGTGTGCATGGCTTGCCCGGCGTGGGACAGTTCCAGCCGGCCTCGGCCGCGCACTTGGACGAGCACCCGTCACCCGACAAGGTGTTGCCGTCGTCGCAGCCTTCCCCGGTGCCGAGGATGCCATTGCCGCACACGTTTGCGGGCAAACGCGTGCACGGACCGCCCGTGTTGTTGGCGCCCTTGGGGCAAGTCCACCCGCTTTCGACGGTCACGCAATCGTAGGCGCAGCCATCGCCCGACAAGGTGTTGCCGTCGTCGCAGGCCTCGCCCGGGTCGATGACGCTGTTTCCGCACACCCAGGTCTTCACACAGGCAGCGCCGGGCGTGCGGCAGGTGTAGCCGGTCTCGAGCGTGCACGCCCCCGAACACCCGTCTCCCGGCAATACGTTGCCGTCGTCACACTGTTCGTTTCGACTCGTCTGCACGATGCCGTCACCGCAATACTCGATGCGCGAGCATGGTTGGCCGGGCTGTGGACAAGTCCAGCCCTTCTCGGTTTGGCAGCCGGCGCTGCAGCCATCCCCAGCAGTGGTGTTGCCGTCGTCGCACTGTTCGCCGGATTCCACCTGCCCGTTTCCGCACTCGCTGGGCACGGTCGTCCGGGTGCACGGCTGGTTGGGAACCTTGCAGGCCCAGCCCGGCTCGACCGCACAGCCCGCCGAGCAGCCGTCGCCCGCGAGCGAGTTGCCATCGTCGCACGCCTCACCGCCTTCGATGACACCATCGCCACAGACCTGCACCACGACGGGCTTGCACGGGGCGTTCACCGTCGGACAAATGTAGCCCGGCTCGACCGTACAGACGCCTGAGCAACCGTCCCCGGGTTTGGCGTTCCCGTCGTCGCAGCCTTCGCCAACTTGCAGAATGCCATCACCACAAACGGGCACCGTGGAGGCGTCGATGGTGCAGGTGGTGCAAAGGCCCGAGTCGTACCGGGGTGAAACCGGCACGTCCTTGGCCGCGACGACGGCGTCGAGGTTAATGTTGTACGACACGTCCGGCGACGGGGGACTTGCATCGCCCTGGCCGACCGTATTCACCTGGGGTGGATTCCCACACCCGGCACCGAGCGGTAGCGACGCGAGGCAGACGACCAAAGGAAGGACTGACGAACGACCGGCTGTGATTCTCAACACGAAATGATTCCTATCTTTACTAGAGACTAAGGCAAGGCTGGGACACGCCGATATTCTGCTCCAAAAGACCGCCCATTCCTAGCCGAAGGTTGCGGTGGGGAGGATCCTGCGAGTCTTGAGCTTCAGCCCGTCGATGCGGCTGGCAGAAAGGCCGGCGGTCAGCTCGGTCAACGCCACGAAAAGAGCGAAAGGCCGCGCATCGCAACGGGAAAAGCCGCAACGGCGTGCGCCGATGTTCCAGGGACCGGCGCCTTCGACCACAGCGAATCCGACAGCGCCAGCAGCAGAACCCGCATACCACGGAAGGAGTTGCTGGCAGGTCTTTGGCGCAGTATCGCTTGAAAAGCGTCAGCGGACTGCGTCTTCGCCGCGGCGAGGATCCATTCTCGGCACCAGCGCCGTAAACAGCAGACGCCACGGCTCCCAGGCGTGCTCGCCGGGAACCTCGACCACCTGGTCGGGCGGCAACACCGCCGCCAGCAGGCGATGGGCGCGCACGAAGCGGTCACCCGAGCCGAACCCGAGCAAGATGCGCGGACAGGTCCCGGGCTTTGTGACACATGACTTTAGCCATCGCCACAGATCGCGCTGGTAATCCTCGGGGTCGATGGTCGACGGCGGTTTCCACAACGCAAGTCCGCCCGCACGCTCGATTTCCGCGATCACGTCTTCGTCACCCAAGAAGGGCGCCACCAGCAACACGCCCGCGATGGCCCGTGGGTATTGCTGGGCGTAGAGAAGCGAGCCAAGACCCCCCATAGAAATCCCTGCGACCCAGATCGAACGATAGCCGCGGGAGCGGGCAGGTTCGATCACGTCAAGGTCGAGCCGTTCGCGCAGGTTGCGGTGGATGTAGTATCCGACGGTCGCATCGACGGCGACCACGTCTAGCGCCGGACTGGCCCGCTTGATGATGTCGACCACGCCCGCGTCGGCGAAGCTGCGCGCGCGATCCCCTCGACCCGGCAGAAGAACCAGTAGCTCTTTCGCCGGGGTGCTCGACGAGGAATACCGGATCGTCGCTATCGGCGCCGGCGCGCGGAAAAAGAGCCCGCACCCGGCCGTGGCGACCATCATAGGCAGAGCCAGCCCTAGCCTCGTCATCTTGCTGCGCCCTAGCCGTGCATCGGTTGGCCGAAAAACCCGCGCGATTTGATGATTTGGGCGATCTCCGGCGGCACCATGCGCTCCCATGTGGTGTCGCCCACCTTGATGAGGCGCAGAACTTCGCGCGCGAGAATCGGAAGCACCTCGGGATCGTAGTCGCGCAGCTCGACCAGAGATCCGCGTTCGAGCAGATAGTGGTACAGCTTTGCGAGCCCGGCGGGCATCCCAAGGTTCGACGCCGTGATCACCTTGTCGGTCTCGGAGTCGAGCGTGGGATAGACGAAGATGCGGAGGTTCTTGCTGAACAGGCGCCCCACCGCTTCGAGGATGCCGCCGTCGAGATCGGCATAGTACCTCTCGTCAAAGATCTGCAGCAGACTGGCCGCGCCAAGCACGAAGGCGACCGGCTCGCTGGTGTAGCGGCGCAGATAGCCCGCCAAGCGAAAGTACTCGGAATAGTCCGAGATGAGGACCGTCTTGCCCGCCGCGCCCAACACGTCGGCGCGGGCCAGGAAGTCGCGCGCGTCGACGGCACCGTCCTCCTGCACGAGATTGCGCATGCTGATTTCCATAATCTCAATCAAGTCCGACTCCGGCCGCTCCTGCGACGTGGCGAAGGCGGCGCGTGCGCAACGAAGCATGTCGATGTTGACCTTGGTTACCGGCTTGAAAGCCCCGCGCTGGACCAGAACCGGTTGGCGGTGCAGGACCTCGCTCGGCTGCAGTACCTCGCCTCGGGCGTCGAACATCGCGGCCTGGGAAAGCCCAAGCTCGACCAACTTGAGGCTCATCAAGCGGTTGTCCACGTGGCGGAACTCGATGCCTGAAAACTCGATCATGTCGATCTCGATGCGCTCGTTCGACAGGTTGTCGAGCAGCGACCGCACCAGCAGATCGGGCTCGTGGTGCAGGAAGAACGCGCCGTAGAGCAGATTGACCCCGACGGCGCCCAGCGCTTCCTGCTGTAGGCTCGCCTCGCGGTCGAGCATGCGCACGTGCATGACGATCTGACTTTCGTCGTCGCGCGGATGGGTCTGGAACTTCAGTCCCAACCAACCGTGCGATTCCTTGTTGCTGCGAAACCCCTTGGCCGCGACCGTGTCGGCGAAGACGAAAAACGCGGTCGTGTCGCCGCGAGCGACGCTTAGGCGCTTGACGTTCTTTTCGTGCTCGTAGTCGAGCATGCTCTGCAGCCGATCGCGCGAAACGTAGCGCTCGGTGTGGCCATAGATGGCGTCGCTCACCGCCATGTCGTAGGCGGAGATGCTTTTGGCGATGGTGCCCGACGCCCCGCCCACCCGGAAGAACCAGCGCGCGACCTCTTGTCCGGCGCCGATTTCTGCGAAGGTGCCGTAGCGCCGCTGGTCGAGGTTGATGGCAAGCGCCTTGCGGTGCGTGTCGAGGACTTCGTAGCCGGGAAACCCAGGTGGTGGCGTCATCATGGCCTTGGCCCATCTAATGATTGACGCCGCCGACTGGAAGTCAAGGTGGGGGGGCGGGCTACAAGAACATGTCTTTGATGAAGTGCCTGGTGTTGGGTGAGTAGCGTGTGTAACCGCCG
>CAZBIU010000470.1:0-4629 GCA_964491625.1 uncultured Myxococcales bacterium | reverse complement strand
CGCGCTCAACTTCAACGACAAGACGCTGTTCGACAGCCTTTATGGAACCTGGAAAGCGAATGCTACTGCGGGCTCGCTGATGACTTGGTGTCTTGGCAGCGGCGGGGGCAGCACGGGAACCGCTTGCAGTACCTCGGGTGGCTCGGCCACGGACGCGGATGAGGACGCGGCCTTTGCGCTGTTGCAAGCCGACAAGGTATTCGGCGGCGGGTACAAGTCCGCCGCAATGACGATGATAGGGGACATCTGGAAGAGCGATATCGATGGTGGCGGCACTCTGTTGCCGAAGGGCGGGAGCAACTATGGCTCCCCCAGTAGCGCCGTGACCAATCCGTCCTACTTTGCGCCAGCCTACTATGCCGCCTTCAAGGCTGCCGGCGATACCAACAATTGGGACGGCGTCATCAGCGCAGTCTACAAGGCGCTCAACACCTCGCTCGTGGGGAGCAACTCCAACGGGCTCTATGCAGCGTGGTGCAGCGGCAGCTGCTCGGCGATCTCCAAGAACAACGACAACACGGACGTCCTCTATCAGTACGACTCGCACCGCATCCCAATGCGTATCGGCCTCGACTATTGCTTCAATGCCAAGTCCGACGCCAAGACCTACGTTGCCAAGACAACCAATTTCTTTGCCACCAACGCCAATGCGGGCAAGAACGGCATCGGTCGCATCTTCGATGTCTACGACCCGACCACCAACAACATCCCAGCCTCATCCGTCATGGCGAGCGCGAACAATGCGGCGTCCATCATCGGCACTGCCGCGGTCGGCGCCATGGCAGACGGGACGAACACTGCATTCATCAACGAGGCCTACCAGGCGGTATTCGACATTGTCACCCGCGGCAGCCTGGACACGACCGACCCAACCGGAAAGACGCCCTACTCGTACTTCAACGCCACCGTGGGGCTCATGACTCTACTCATGATGACCGGTAACTTCGCCCACTAACAACGGATCGCGACACTGGTGCGCGCAAGGACCCCAATGAAACTCCTTCAGCTTCCAACAATATTGTTCCTAGCCTCGGCGGCATCGGCGGCCTGTGGCTCCAATACCCCAACCGGAGGTGGCGGGGGCAACGTGTGAAGCGGAGGTGGCGGGGGCAATGCAGGAAGCGGAGGTGGCGGGGGCAATGCGGGAAGCGGAGGTGGTGGGGGTAGTGCGGGAAGCGGCGACAAGGATGCGGTACCCGATACCGCTCCTGTCGCCGCGTGCATCACTGTCGCGGACGACTTGATCGCGGACTTCACCACCGACAACGGCCTCAGCCCAGTCGACGGTCGCCAGGGTGGCTTCTACGTCTATGGCGACAGCTCGGGGACATTCGATCCACCCAACGTGGACGGCCAGTCTTATCCGATCGACTCGGACAACGGCAATCCGACCTGCTCAGGCCCGGGCTCCTTCCACACCAAGGCGACGGGCTTCAGTCAGTGGGGTGCAGCACTGGGTGCGGATTTCGTTCCCAAGGTGGTTTCCGACGCTGGTTCGTTCAAAGGGACCTACGATGCGTCGAAATACAAAGGTGTCTCCTTTTGGGCTAAGGCAGCGGCGCCGATTTCCGGAACAGTCCAGGTTAGCTTTCCCGATGTGTGGACCGATGCCTCGGCCAACCCGCGGGTTATCGACCCGACCATTCCTCCTTGTCTCTATTCGACCCCCGGGGCGACCAACAACTGCAGTCCATTCCTTGTGAAATTCGCCGATCCCAAGTTCCCCTCATACCAGAATTACAAGATCGACACGACGTGGCGGCAATACCAGATCCTATTCGCCGACACGCAACAGGACCAATACAACGCAGGCTTCTTTCGTGACGGTGCCGACTATCTCGACGTCAACCACCTAACAGCGATGGCCATTCAGGTGAACGCCATCTACACGAACGGCGTCGCAGGGGCCAACGACTTCGAGCTTTGGATCGACGACGTGAATTTCATCGAGTAGGCGTCCCAGCAACGTGTGGGAACGCTTCGGTGCGACGACGTGGCCAGGTTATGCGCGGCGTCCGGCGGCTTGGGTCCGTCAACCGGATCATGCTGATGACAAGCGGTCTATGACCGCCGAGAACCTCGAAGACGCGCACTCGGCGTCTAACCCTTTTTCGACGGCACTCTGCTCTACGGCTCTCGCCAGTTCCCTCGGACCGGCCGCTGCGCCGGTGACCGCTACCGGCAGACATAGATCGAAAACGGAGTTGGAGTCTGGAACGGAGTTGACATGACACAGGACGTGCCGGTAGGGCATGCTGGCTGATTGGGATCACACACCAGGTAGCGGGTCCCCCCAATGTCACTGCCCGGGCAGTCTCCGGCACCGTCGCACTGCGTGCGAATTGTGCCGCCTGTAGGCTCGTATAAGCAACAAACCTGCGTAGAAGCGCAGTCGTTGGGGCCATCACAACTCTCACTTGCAGCGCTCGGGTCAGTTCCGCACTGCGGTTGGTCGCCGCCGAAGCCTGGAGCGCTGAACGAGCAACCCTGGTTTGCTGGACACTGAAGGGCACCGCAAGTAACCGTTCCTGCTACGCTGACAGTCGCAAAGCTCCTGCACTGTCCTCCCGCGCAACCATTTGCGCAGCTGCTTGTTGTTTCTGTGCCACTGCTCTGGCATGTGAAGAGGACGTTGTAATCAGAGGAGCAGGTGCCGACGCCAGGGTAGTAGAGGGAACTACTATCATTGCAATCGCAACATTTCCGCACGTACCCCGTCGGGGAAGTGTCAGAGCATGCCGTGATCGAGACGGAAGGATTCCCGTAGCCGTCACCATCCACATCCTGGTAGTACGCTACTAGGGTCTTGCTACATGACCCAAGTTGCATGTTCGTGCACGTCGCGGTGCCCATGCAGCTTCCGTTTCCGCAGGACACAGTAGCTCCATCGTTGTTCGACCAGCCGGACGTAGATACCGCCGGGCTGCAGATCTGACAATTGTTTGCCGCGTTTGTCGTGCCACTAGCGACAAATTGGCTGCCGCTGCTGAACCAACATCCGGTTTGACAGCTTCCGCCGCTGCACACCCTGCCAGAGCCACAGGCCGTCCCGTTGGTCACGTTTGTCAAGGATGTGTCGGAGGAGGTCGGCTGGCAGGTCTGGCACGGCTCGCCCGACTTGGCGGCATCGGTTGCATAGAACGTCCCGCCGACGAGGCAGCCGCTCTTGCAGGTTCCGGCATTGCAGTACTTTCCGCTGCCTGGGCAGCCGGTGCCGTCGTCCAAGGTCGACCAGGCGCTCGGTGATGACAGCTTGCAGGTCTGGCAGGCGTTGGAAGGATTGAGGTCGCCGGCGGAGTAGGTCTTTCCATCGATCGTGCAGACGGTCGGTGTGGTGTCGGGTTGCGCCTCGGGGCCGAATGACAGGTCGGCGGGCACATCAGGTACGAGCACAATGTCGGGGCCGACGTCGTGGCCAACTTCGGGACCCGCAAGCACGCCCACGTCCACGGGCAGGTCAAGCGTCGAGTCCAAACTGCCGCCAGGCGCGGAGTCGTGAGCAGCGTCGGCAGGCACCACGTCGCCCGAAGTCTGCGGGACGTCGGAAGGCAGCGGCAGATCCGCGGGCGGAGCATCGGCGCCTGGACCCGAGTCCGGCCCCGAAATGTTGCTTCCTCCCGCGCCGACGTCCACGGGGTTTCCGCCGCTTCCACCTGAGCCGGTCACGACCGGCCCGTCAAAGCTCGGTCCCGGCTTGTCTGAGGGTGTGTCGGTTGGGCTGGTGGCCGAGTCGGTGGTCCGGCCAGACTGGTCGATGGAGCTTGATCCATCGAGGATAACCGCAGCGTCGATCGACACGTTCTTCCGATCAAGGCAACTCGAAGCCAAGCAAGACGCCACGGCGAACACCCCCAGCACGTTCTTCGCGCGAATCTGCATAATTTGCGAATGCTGCCCCGAACCAAAGCGGTTGGCAAGACGCGAGATGCTATCGCGCCATCTCTGCCAGGGTGGCGATGATGTGGGCCTGTGCCCGGCCGAGCGAAGCGGAAATGGGGCCATGGAGGGAGGACAGCTCGATGGCGCGCCGACGAACCAGATCCGGATCCAGGTCGAACACGTAGGCATTACGGAAAAAGTGCCGGAACTTCCGAAGCTCGTCGAGCTTGGGGCGGCTGTCGCCCGGGAGCGCGGCCGGTCTGACCCCGGCGACGTCGAGCTGCATCTGCTCGACCAAGTCCACATGCCAGGTGCTGCCGCCAGGAACGGACTGATCCAGCAGCCGAGCGATCCTCTCCAACGCCGTTTCGAGCGCCGTGTACCAACCGTGGAGATTTACCGCCATCACGATGATCTCGGCGCGGCCAAGGTTTCCATCGGCACTCCAGCGGCGAAGCAAGTCGTCGACCTCACTTGCGCGCGCCTCCATGGCAGAAACGTCGCGCTCCAATTCGGCGCGCAAGCGTGTGAGGCGTACGACAGCGTTGGGCTCACTGACCATGGATGGCAAGTCCCTCGCGCTCCACGCGCTCCCGGAAAGAAGGCGACAGCCACTCGAAAGTGAGCAAGTCCACCTCGGCCTGGGCAGCCCTGCACACCGCGACCTCAATCGATGTCGCCAGGGTCGAATCGACGCCGGCCATAACCAGGTCGACATCGCTGCGTTCGCCGAAATCGCCCCAAGCCAGC
>CAZBIU010000469.1:0-4635 GCA_964491625.1 uncultured Myxococcales bacterium | reverse complement strand
GAGGGGGCCGGCGGGGTCGCGGCGGCGATACTTGATGGCAACGGCCGGCCGGTCTACACGGGCATCGGAGGCAACGCGCATATTCTGAGCATCGACTCGTTCAGCCAGTGGTACACGAGCATCTCGGGCGTCAATCACCCGACCGCGTCCAAGATGACGCTTTGGAACGATGGCAAGGGCAACTATGTGAACCGATATGGCGCCAACGGCGAACAGTGGAATATCACGAACAAGGCCTACTATTGCGGAACTGTAGGAAGGGAACAGACGGATGCAGCGGGCAATCCTATCCCCTGCGCCTCCTCGGACCCGAATCCAACCGAGTGCGACACCATGATTGCGGCTGGAGGAACGATCCTGACCTGCACTCAGAGCAATGGCTCATACTCGGCCACCATCATCGTCGCCAAGGTCGATGGCAACCCGGTCTTCTTTCCGGTCGACGGCGATACATTTACCCCCGCGTCCGAGCTGACGGCCGCAACCATTCCTCCCTACTACGACGCGTCGGCTACGTGGCCATTCGACGTGGATGCCGCCGGCAACAAGAAGCTGCACAACTTCAGTTTCACCAGCGAGGTCCGTTACTGGTTCCCCTACAACCAGGGCAAGGCCTACACCTTGGACTTCGTAGGTGACGACGACGTGTGGGTGTTCATCAATGGAAAGCTGGCCGTGGATCTGGGCGGCGTTCACACCCCGGTCGATGGCAACATCACCATCGGCGCCAACGGTAACGGCACCACCACCGTCACGGCGACCTATCCGCTGAACCCGGCCCCGACGCCCACGACCCAGTCCACCAGCCTCGGACTGCAGGACGGCAAGGTCTACCAGATTGCGGTCTTTCAAGCCGAACGACAAACCACCGGGTCGTCGTACAAGCTGACCCTGAGCGGTTTCAACGCCTCGCCTTCGGATTGTGTGCCTGCGTGTGGCGACGGCGTGACGGTCGGCGACGAAGAGTGCGACTGTGGCGACGGCACCGTGTCAGTGCCCTCCAGTTGTCCAGGTCCCAATGACAATCCATCGTACAATGGCTGCACTTCGCAATGCACTTGGGGCGGCTACTGTGGCGACGGCGTCGTGAACGGGCCAGAAGAGTGTGACAATGGGAAGAACAACGACGACTATGGCACCAGCAACGGCTGTGCCCCCGGCTGCAAGTTGCCTCCGCGCTGTGGCGATAGCATCGTGCAGGTCGACTTCGGCGAGGCGTGCGACAATGGCGACCAGAACTCAAGCAGCACCGATCCGAGCAGCGCATACGGCGGCTGCACGGCGGACTGCCAGCGCGGCGGGTATTGTGGAGACGGAAAGGTCAACGGCCAAGAGCAATGTGACGACGGCGCTAATGACGGCACGTACGGCACGTGCAATCCAGACTGCACCTTGGCGCCCCGTTGCGGTGACGGGATCGTCCAGAGCGACTACGGCGAAGAATGCGAGCCGACCAGCTCGGATGATCCTAACTGCACCCAAGCGTGCAAGAAGCCTGGTGGGTGCGGCGACGGAATCATCGAGCCGCCAGAGCAGTGCGACTACGGGGCGCAGCTCAACACCGGCGAGTATGGCGGCTGCGCGCCCGGCTGTATCGCCGCGCCTCACTGTGGCGACGGCATCGTGAACGGCCCCGAGGAGTGCGACGACGGCGTCAACGACGGCTCCTACGGCGGGTGCACAGCGCAGTGCAAGCTCGGCCCGCATTGTGGCGACGGCGTGGTCCAGAATCCCCCGGAGGACTGCGACGACGGGTCGGACAATGGCCAGGACGGCCGCTGCTCGGCACAGTGCAAGACCATCACCTATCTGCCGCCGTAGTCGGTTCACGCGCGCACGCCACAGCCGGCCTCGGGTCTCAGCGGGGTCGGCGCGACATCGCGCGGTCGATCTCGCGCTGGGCTTCGCGCTTCTTGACGTCCTCGCGCCGGTCGAACTCTTGTTTGCCGTGCACCAGCGCCAGCTCGACCTTGACCCGCCCGTTCTTTTGATAGAGCGACAGTGGCACCAAGGTCAGGCCTTTTTCCCGCACCTTGGCGGCCAGACGCTCTATTTCGTTCCGATGCAAGAGCAGCTTGCGGCGCCGGCGAGGGTCGTGATTGCGCGCGTGGGCAAAGGCGTAGACGCTGATGTCCAGCTCGCATAGCCAGGCTTCGCCGCGTTCGATCACGGCGTAGGCGTCGACCAGATTGACCTTGCCGTCGCGGATCGACTTGACCTCGGATCCGACCAGGCCAAGCCCGGCCTCGCACACTTCATCGACGGCGTAGGTGTGGAGTGCCTTGCGGTTGCGCGCTAGCACGTCCTGCGCGGTCTTGCCGCCCTTCCGCCCGCCGGAGCGCGCCACGGTTCGCCCTTGGGGCCCTGTCAGCCCTTGTGGTCGCCGGGCTGGCGCAGGCCCTCGCCCGCCATCGCGCGGCGAAGGTAGGTCGGCTTGTCGAACTCGCTCTCTTCAATGCCCAGGTGGGCGCTGGCGAGCGATGTGGCAGGCGCAGGCGTCGTGGCGCGACGGGCACTGCTGGTGACGCTCGACGGAGCGATGGGGGAAGCAACCGCGGGCCGGATCACCGGTCGCTCGTGCGCAGGTGCCAGCGGCGTCGCCGACAACGGCGCGAATACCGGGGCGGGCGTCAGCAGCGAGGCCGGCGGCGGGTAGCGCAGCAGCTCGGGCACGTCGATTTCGACGTCGGTGTCGGCGGCATCGAACGGCTCGGACACGGGCGCAGACGCCGCAGCCGCGACGGGCGCGACCGCAGGGTCGACCTGGGCGTGCGCCACGGCCTGCGCGTGAGTCTCCACTGCGACCCGCGCCACCGACGGTCCGGCACCACTGTGGATGGGCAGGGTCATCTGGTTTTCCACCGACTTCTTCACCATTGGACGCTGACCGCCCGTGCTGGTGGAGGTCTCGACTGCGACGCGGCTTTGGAAGCCGGTCGCGATGACAGTAATCCGAACTTCATCCTTCAAGTTCGGATCGATGACCGAGCCGAAGATGATGTTGGCATCCGAGTCGGCCGCCTCGTGGACCAAGCTGCACGCCTCGTTCACCTCGGCCAGGGTTAGGTCGGGACCGCCGGTGATGTTGACCAAAATCCCGGTGGCGCCATTGATGGAAACGTCTTCCAGCAGCGGCGAGGTGATCGCCATCTGCGCGGCGTCGAGCGCGCGCTTTTCGCCCTTGCCCACGCCCGAGCCCATGAGTGCCCGGCCCATGCCGGTCATGATCGACCGCACGTCGGCGAAGTCGACGTTGATGAGACCCGGCACCATGACCAAGTCGCTGATGCCGCGAACCGCGGTCAGGCACACGCTGTCAACCATGTTGAACGACTCGCGCAGGGTCAGGTTGCGGCCGGCCAGGTTGATCAGTCGATCGTTGGGAATCACAATGAGCGCGTCGACGGCCTTGGCCAGCTCGGCGATGCCGGTGGTGGCCTTCTTCTTGCGCTGAAGCCCTTCGAACATGAACGGCTTGGTGACCACGCCCACGGTCAACGCGCCCAACTCGCGGGCGGCGCGGGCGATGACCGGCGCGGCGCCGGTGCCGGTGCCGCCGCCCATGCCGGCGGTGACGAAGACCATGTCGGCCCCGTTCAGGACTTCGCCGATACGTTGGGCATCCTCCAGCGCGGCGGCGCAGCCGATGTCGGGATTGGCGCCCGCTCCCAAACCCTTGGTCAGGGTCTTGCCAATCTGAATCTTGGTGGGCGCCTGGTTGGTCTCCAGCACCTGGCAGTCGGTGTTGGCGGCCACGAAATCAACACCCTGGATGCCAGCCTCGATCATCGTGTTGACGGCATTGCCGCCGCCACCGCCTACCCCCACAACCTTGATCTTGGGGCCCAGAATCGGTTCGTCGAATTCGAGCATATGAATTCTCCTAGACTCCTTGGATCGCACGCCACGGCAGAGAGGACAAATTTTTTGCTGTTTTTTCCATCAGACTCAGAACGCACTGGAAAGAACGCGGCGCAGGCGGCCGAACATTCCGGCTCGCGCGGGCGGGCTCGCGTTGCGCGTGCTCATGGCCTGCTGGTTTGCTGCGTACTGCACCAGGCCTACGCCGGTGGCGAAGCCGGGCGCCTTGACCACGTCGGCAAGCCCACCGACGCCCTTGGGAATGCCCAAGCGCACGGGAATGCCCAGGGTGTCCTCGGCCAGCTCGGCCATGCCGGGAAGCTGGGTCGTGCCGCCGGTGATGACCGCACCTGACGCCAGCAAATCGTCGCAGCCCAGGCGCGCGATTTCGGCCTTCACGAACGAGAAGATCTCTTCGATGCGAGGCTGCACGATGTCGCGGCAGAGCAAGTGGCGCGAAAGGACCCGCGGCGCACGCCCGCCTACCGAGGCGACCTGGATGGTTTCGTCCTCGGCCACCATGCTGGCGAGAGCGCAGCCCCACTGGTGTTTGATCTTTTCCGCCTCGTGGGGCGGCGTGCGCAGCCCGAACGCGATGTCGCTGGTCAGTTGATAGCCGCCGAGGGGAATCACGCTGGTGTGCGCGACCGCGCCCTCGGTGAAGATTGCGATGTCGGTGGTTCCGCCGCCGATATCGATCAGCGCCACGCCCAGGCCCTTTTCGTCCTCTTCCAGCACCGCCTCGCCCGAGGCGAGCGGCTCGAGCACGATGTC
>CAZBIU010000468.1:0-4662 GCA_964491625.1 uncultured Myxococcales bacterium | reverse complement strand
CGATGCCGAGGGCTCCGGCGCAGGCGACCTTGACCCAGACCGAGCTCGACTGCACCCCTGCTTGCACGGCGGACTTTTGGCTCGTGTCGCCCATCAAATAGAGCGCGGCCTTGGCAATCGTGCCGATGTCGCCGCTTGCGCCGGCCTGGCCTTGCAGGAAGGACTTGGCGTCCGAGTCGTCACCCAAATACCCGAGGACGAAGAGGGTGTATCCGGCGATTCCAGGATCCCCATCGTTTGCCCCACACTTCAGGCGCTGGCGGACCACCGATAGGCGGGTGCCCAGCGCCGACTTCCGAATCGCAAGAGCGCCGGCCGCCCAGAGGTGCATGTAGTCGGATCGGGAGCCGGGCGAGGCGGTCGGCCTAGTCGTTGGGCAGGAATAGCTCGAGCTGTCTTTGCAGTAGGACGGGCTCACGCCTTCGCCGGCGTAGTTTCCGACCGGGCCTGCAGTGCCCCACGAGCCACGGCCCGAACAATAGATGTGCATGAGCGCGTCGAAACCGGCGTCTTCGTCCTCCCAGTCCGTGATGGTTTGGTCTTGCAGCGAAGTGCCCAGCCCGACGTCGCCCAATGAGCAACCGCGGGCCGTATTGGACTTGGGGCTGTCAATGCCGGCAATGGCCGTTGGAAAGAGACTTCCGTCGTTCTTCACAACCATGACCGGATTCGCCCCCTGAACCGGGTAACAAGCCCATTGCTTGGAGGTCGCGCCCGAGGTGTCGCCAAATGACACGTCGAATGTGATGTCCTCGATCTTCGCCGGGCTGCCGGCCGTGATCTTCCAGGTGCCCTTCTCACCCGGAAGCAGGGTGTTCGCCACCTTGAGGTTCGTCGGAGGAGTGAGTGTGATCGTGCCACCGCTCGAGGACGTGGCTGTCAGCTTGAAGTTGGTCAGCTGATACCCCCAACGGTTCTCCACATAGAGCTCTTTGGGCGACGTGTCACTATCCGGGCGAACCACGATGTCGTAGCCCGAGCTCCACAGGTCATCGCACCAATGGGCCCACGCGCGGGTCGGGCACAATGCAAAGAAGAGCACACCCCCGAGAACGGCATTGCTTCTTCGAAATCCCATTTTCGACCTCCCTCTTTCTTCAGAAAGTGATCGCAGATTCGACCTGTGGGCTTCCACGTGACGTGACCCTGGCCACTTTACCACCGGCAAAAGCTGGAAGACGACAATTGCTAATTATAATGATGCTAATGCGCTCTGTATTACTGATATTGCCAATCGCGGCACGCGTGCCGATGATGATTGCTGATACCAGCACGATACGACTACGTCCGGTCTTCGCGGCCGCAACACAGGCGATGCGAAGGCCTTGCCTTCACCCGATGGCTCGGGGCGGAGCGGCAGACGACATGACGACGGCGAGCGCCGTCAGAACCCCCGCGGGGTACGCGCCGTGTACTTCGTGTGCAAGAGGTGGTGCGCCTTTTCGCCGCACGGCTCGCCTAAGAACTCTTCGTACACCGTGCGAATCGCCGGGCTCTTGTGGGACTGGCGAATCGGGAGACCCCGATCTTCGGCGTACATCGCCTCGATGCGACGTCGACGGGTTTCATCGTCGGTGGGCAAGGGTTGCCCGCCGCCGCCGATGCACCCGCCCGGGCAGGCCATGACCTCGAGGAAGTGTACTTCTTCCTTCCCGCTCTTGATGTCGTCCAAGATCTTGCGCGCATTGGCCAAGCCGCTCACAGCGCAAAGCTTAATTTCGCGGTCGCCGATCAGGACCGACCCACGCTTGATACCGGCGGTCCCGCGCAACGCGGAGTACTCGATACGCGGCTCGCTGTGCGGGTCCATGACCGCTGCCACCGTACGCAGCGCGGCCTCCATCATGCCGCCGGTCACGCCGAAAATCAGGCCCGCGCCGGTGCCGACGCCCAAGATCGGATCGAAGTCTGAATCGGGCAGCGTCGGGACGTCGACCTCGTGAAGGCGCAAGAGGTCGCCGAACTCTCGTGTGGTCAAAACCGCGTCCATCTCGGGCGTACCGTCGTCGAGCTTGTGCTCGGGCCGCTGAATCTCGTATTTCTTAGCGGAGCACGGCATGATCGAGACGTTGAAGATCTTCTTGTGATCGATACCGGTGCGTTCGGCGAAGAAGGTCTTGGTGAGCACGCCGACAATCTGCTGCGGCGACTTGGCCGACGACATGTTGGGGATGAATTCGGGGAAGAAGTGCTCCATGTACTTCACCCAGCCCGGCGAGCAGCTCGTGATGAGAGGGAACGGCCCGCCGCTCTTGAGGCGCCCGATGAGCTCGTGTCCTTCCTCCATCACCGCCATGTCCGCGCCGAAATCGGTATCGAATACGTAGCGGAAGCCGATACGGCGAAGCGCGGTGGGCAGCTTGCGGGTCAAGGACACGCCCGGCGGCAGGCCGTAAAGCTCCCCCACCGTACAGCGCACCGAGGGCGCAATCTGAACGGTCACGACCTTGTCGGGATCTTCCAGTGCCTCGGCGACCTTGTCGAGGTAGCTCTTGTCGCGGATAGCAGCCACCGGACACTTGAGCAGGCACTGTCCGCACAGCACGCACACCGTATCCGCCAGGTCGCGATCGAAGGGCGGCAGCACTGTGGTCGAGAAACCTCGGTTGACGAAGTCGAGCGCGTAGACCCCCTGCACTTCCTTGCAGACCTTCACGCACTTGCCGCAAAGGATGCAGTAGTCGGGGTGACGGGTGATCGCCACCGACGACGAATCGACGGCCCGATGGCGCTTTTCTCCCTCGTAGCGGATCTTGTCGATGGCGTACTCGCGGCAAGCATCCTGCAAGTTGCAACGCTGGTTGCGGATGCAGGTCTGGCAAGCCCGCGGATGGTTGGCCAGGATGAGCTCGATGATGGTGCGACGGGCGTCGCGCAGCTCGCGCGTGTTGGTGCGGACGCTCATGCCTTCCTGGGCGGGATAGGAACAGGCGGGTTCAAGGCGCGTGGATCCGGTGGGATTGGCCACCTCGACCACGCATAGGCGGCACGCACCGGAAACCGTGAGCTGTTTGTCGTAACAGAGGGTCGGGATGCGGATGCTTAGCGCTTGCGCCGCTTCCAACAGTGTCGAGCCCGCGGGTACGCGCACGGGCATGCCGTTGATGGTGAGATTGACTTGATTGTCGGCCATGACGAAATCTCCGTTCATGTAATCATCGGCTTAACTGCGGGCTAGGTGCGTGCCACGGCGCCGAAAGGACAAACCCGGTTGCACTCGCCGCACTTGATACAGCGTTCGTTGTCGATGACGTAGATCTTGCCTTTGTCGCCGCTGATGCATTGAACCGGGCATCCGCGCGCGCAGAGGCCGCAGCCGCGGCAGTTGGCCAGGATGTGATAGGTCAGCAGCGACTTGCACACGCCGGCCAGGCAGCGGGTATCGCGAATGTGCGAGACGTACTCGTGCTCGAAGTAGCGCAGGGTCGAAACTACCGGGCTCGGCGCCGAGGCCCCGAGGCCGCAGGCCGACGTACGCGAGATAACGATTGCCAAGTGGCGCAGCTCGGTGATGTCCTCCATCTTGCCCTTGCCGTCGGTGATCCGTTCCAGGATCTCCAGCATGCGCTTGGTGCCCTCGCGGCACGGAATGCACTTGCCGCAGGATTCGTGCTGGGTGAACCCGAGGAAGAACTTCGCGAAGTTCACCATGCAGGTATTCGAGTCCGTCACCACCAAGCCGCCCGACCCCATCATCCCGCCAAGGCGTTTCAGGCTTTCGTAGTCGACCGTGGTGTCCATGCGGTCGGCCGGGATGCAGCCGCCCGACGGACCACCGGTCTGCGCGCCCTTGATGGTCGATCCATCGGGCGCGCCGCCGCCGATGTCGTTGAGGATCTCGCGCAGGGTGATGCCCATGGGCACTTCCACGAGGCCGGTGTTCTTGATCTTGCCCGAGAGTGAGAAGATCTTGGTGCCGGCGTTCTTCTCGGTTCCGACGCTGCGGAACCAGTCCACGCCCTTGCTCAGAATCAGCGGCACGTTGGCGAAGGTTTCCACGTTGTTCACGCAGGTGGGGTGTCCGGCAAATCCGTGCTGCGCCGGATAGGGCGGCTTGTTGCGAGCCATGCCGCGCTTGCCTTCAATGCTGGAAATCATCGCGGTCTCTTCACCGCACACGAACGCGCCCGCGCCTTGCACGATCTCCACGTGTAGGCTCTTGCCGGTACCGAGGATGTTGGGACCGACCAGCCCGTAAAGCCGCGCCTGTGCCAACGCGATTTCCAGGCGGCGGATTGCCAGCGGGTACTCCGCGCGGCAGTAGATGAACGCGTGCTCGGCGCCGATGGCGTAGGCCGCAATCAAGATGCCTTCCAGCACGCGGTGCGGGTCGCCTTCGAGAAGGCTGCGATCCATGAACGCGCCGGGATCGCCTTCGTCGGCGTTGCACACGATGTACCGTGTGCCGTCGGCCTGTGCGCGAGCGATCTGCCACTTCTTTCCGGTCGGAAATCCGCCGCCGCCGCGGCCGCGCAGTCCCGCCGCGATCACGTCCGCGATGACCTGGTCGGGCGTCATTTCTTTCAGTGCCTTGTAGAGCGCCCTGTAGCCCTCGCGCGCGATGTATTCGTCGATGTTCTCTGGATCGATCTTGCCCGTGTTCGAGAGCACGCGGCGAACTTGTTTGCTGTAAAATGGGATCGAAGCCTCGGTGACATGGCC
>CAZBIU010000467.1:0-4687 GCA_964491625.1 uncultured Myxococcales bacterium | reverse complement strand
ACCACCTCGCCGCGGTCTATCTCAGCGCGCAGGTCCATCTTGGGGCCGTGGTAGGCCGGCAGCGGCGGCAGGCGGATTGCGACAGCCGTGGGCAGGGGCGCAGGCCCCTTGGGCGAGGCTGGTTTGCGCGCGGATCGTCGCGAGGCAGGCGGCGGCGTCGGAGCAACCACCAGCGTGCTGGCGAGAACGGCCTCGGGCGAGGTCCAGCCCAGCGCCTGGCTGGCAGCCTGGGTGGCGGCGGCGATGAGATCCGGCGCGCCTGTTATTTTGGCGTTAGCAGAGCCGCCAGGCTGCACGCGCGGCTGATTCGCGTCGCGGGAGGACGGGCTTTGCCCGTCCGAGCGCATCGCGGGAGGTTCGGAACCCGTCCGCGGGTTCTGAACTTGATTGGTCGCCGCTTCCACGGGTAGGGGCCGGAACTCGGAACTGTCCAGCAGGCGCCCCTGCACCTCGCCGAGAACACCCAGGGCCGAGCCGTCCTCGAGCAACCCGGTCGCGTCGACAACGCGCTCGCGTAGCGCGCGCAAAAGGGCCCGGAAGTCGTGCTCGCGGCTGTCGCCCAGAAGCGCGGTCCGGGTTTCGAGATCGATGCTCCCATTGTCCGCGAGCATGAGCAGGCGCTGGTAGGCCTGCAGGCCCGCGACCGTGCGGAGATCCATCCGAGGAGCTCTGGCCCCTCCGGGCAGCAACCCTTCGCAGCGCAGGTGGGCCTGCATCGCGGTCACGGCCCGCTTTTCCGTCGGGGTCAAGGGGCGCGGCGAGATCGTCCGCCCGGTCAGAATCATGGGCTGTTCGGCGACCGTCGCGGGGTCGGGGTTCGGGACCTTCTCCGGCATTTCCGGCGGGATGACGTTCTTGGCTGACAATTCCGTCAGCACACCGTCCTTCACCTTTTCGTGGCAAACGTGGCGCTTGCTATCCGCCAACCGTCGCCGCACCAGGTTCAAGCTGGGGAATATCCCAAATGCCTCGAAATAGCGGTCCTCGCGGGGGCGCGCGTAGTTACTGCCCCCGCGCATCCACCCGTTGGCAAGGTCAATCAGATAGGGCCGCAGCGGTTGCGGTTTCTCGGGCTCCTCCGAAAAGATGTACGGCAGCCAGTCGTCCGAGAGATCGAGCACGGTCAGCCCGTCCCGGCGCGCGTTCTCGGGTGTCGTCTCGCTCACGAAGCGCCCTCCCTCGACCACCATGAGGCCGCCGCGGGGCGACGCCGTCTGGGCCGCTGGTGCCGTCTGGGCCGCCGGCGTCGGCTGCGCCGCTCGTCCGCTGCCGGCCCAAAGGCCTGCTAGCGCCAGGGCGAGTGCGCGGGCCCCCGGCGCGCGGCCGCTGCGGGAACGTCTTTGGGCCCGGCTCCGTGGGTACCTCTTCAGCACGATGGAAGATCGTAGAATCTTGGCGTTCGCGATTCAAGCGAGAGTTTTCTGGCAGCCGAAGGAACCTTCATCTTCGTGAGACACGGGCTGCCGATTTTGAGATACGCTGCCCAGTCGAGGGGATGGTCCTGAAGGGCAGCGGCGCGACCGGCGGGCGACTATTCTGGCTTCCGGGCCTGGCCGTAGACCTTGGCTTGGTCGGCGGCGAGCTTCTCGAATTCCTGGGCGATGTCGGGCTGCTCGGTGTCGAAGCTGAACGCGACCTTGTTCCGCCAGATCCCCCTCTCCTCGTCGGTTAGCGGCTCCAGCCGAACCACCTTCCCCGGAACGTCGATCGATCGCATGTCATCGCCAGGCAGGTGAATTCTGACCACCACGCTATCGCCACGGCCAAGGCTGGCACGCGTCAGCAGCAACAAGCCGATCTTGCTGATGTCCTTGGTGATAGCGGTGCGCGGAGTCGTCCCCTCGACAACAAGCTCCGCCGCCAGATACAGGGAATGTCGAGATATCTGACGGCGTTCGATGAAAACTGATTTGGATGCCAAGGGTCACCTCCGCCAGCAAGGAAAAGCCGAGTCATTACTGGGTCAGCTTACCGACCACGTACGGTCCGTGGCCATTCAAATAATCGCTGGTCCAACCGCCGGTCACGGGCGCCCCCTGCTTGAGGATACAGCTCGTATCCTCGACCGTCATGCCGGGGCAGTCGTCCAGCTTCCACGCCGCCCAACTGATGCTGTTGCCGTCCATCCAGCTATGCCACTCGTCGGCGTAGCTGGCACAGACGCTGGTTCCCCCGACACCGCCGTCCGCCGCAGTGGCGCCCCATTCGCTCACGAAGATGGGCAAGCCCATAGACAGCGCGGTCTCGGCCTTGCCCAGTTGCCCGTTGTACGAATTCTGGGTGCACGCGTAGAAGTGCAGCGTGTACATGATGTTGGTGTCGCCGGCCATGGGATTGGCCGCCGCCACATCCACGTCCTGATCCCAATTGGGGGTGCCGAGCAGAATCACGTTTTGGTTCAAATCAGCGTCGTACGAGCGGATCGAGGTGTAGACGCCCTGGTGGTACTGCTTAAGCGTGGTCCAGGCGACGTCGAGCGGCTCGTTGTAGGTCTCGTAGATCACGTTGGGGTACTGGCCGTAGCGTTGCGAGATGTCCTTGAAGAAGGCCTCCGCGTCGGACGTGTACTGCTCGGCCTCGTGACTGTGCCAGTCGACGATGACGTACACACCAGCGGCCACCGCGTTCTGGATGACGGTCTCCACCTTGCTTTGCATATTGGCCTTGCCAGCAGCCGAGTACAGGTAGGCGCCGGTTTGATCCGGGTCCACGCCCATGGCCGCTCGGATCACGCTCAGTTTCCAGTTGTCCCGCATCCACTTCAGCGCATCCAGGTTGGTGGCGTAGCCGTCGGTCTCGTAGTTGAGCCACTGGCTCGACACCCCCTTGAGACGCACAGGGTTGCCATGCTCGTCGACCAGGCCGGTGCCCGAGACGCTGAGGTTGCCGTGGACTTGGACAGGCGTGGTTGCAGACGCGACGCACTGGTTGGACACGCAGGTCGCCCCCGTCGGGCAGGCAGACGCGGTCCACACGCCACCCACGCACTTCTGCACACCGCCGCCGCTCAGGCACTGCACGTCGCCCTCCGAGCAAGCAACCGAGGCCGCGCCGACAAGGCGCAAACCGTAGATGGCGATCCCGAATCCCGCCGTGAAGGACGTCGGTTCGAATTGGAATTCGGTCAGCGTGCTGCAAAGAAGCCCCGTGAAGGAGGAGAAGGTCACGGTCTTGGTCGCAGTACCCGTGGTTGCGGGAAGCACGACGTACGATCGCGGGGCCGCGGTGCCGGTGTTGTTCCACTTGGCGTACATCTTGATCGCCTGATCCGTGGCGTACCTGACTTCGACCGAGGTGTATGCGCACGCATCGTAGGTGACACCCGGTCCGTTCAGCCCAACCCCGACGCCAGCGTAGATCTGACCCAAAGAATCGTAGAGGCCGCCTTCGATCCAGGCGCCGCACGCCGTGCCCCAAGGAGGCGCGCTGACGCCCGCGCACGAGATGTCCGCACAGGCCACGCCATCCCCCATGTAGCTGTACCAGCTTCCCGAGCGTCCTTCGGCGGCGTAGATCCTCGTGTCGCAGCTACCAAAATCGTCGATCGTGCCGGGCAAGATGCAACGACCTTCGGCGCTACAAACCGATCCGGACGCGCAGGCACAAGTGCCACCTGTCCCGCCCGCACCGCCGCTCCCGACGATGCCACCTGCGCCGCCGCTGCCGACAATGCCACCTGCGCCGCCGCTGCCGACGATGCCACCTGCGCCGCCGCTGCCGACAATGCCACCTGCCGCGTCCTTGCCGCCGAGGCCACCTGTCGCGTCCTTGCCGCCGACGCCGCCCGCGCCACCGCTCGCGCCTAGGTCGGCCACGCCTACGCCAGCATCGAGGATGCCCGCACCCGTATCAAGCCCGCCGCCGTTCACATCGGGGGCGCCTGCATTCGCATCGAGGGCGCTCGCACCCACCTCAAGCGTGCTCACGGCTGCATCGGGCGTGCCCTGGACGCACAGGGTTCCGTTGCACACCAACCCGGATCCCAGGCAGGCGTTGCTGCCCGTGCCCTCGCAGCAGGATAGGCCCGCGCCCCCACAGGACACGCACAGGTTGTTCGAGCAACGGGTGCCCGCCGCCGTGCACGTGGCGGGCCCGCCCGTGGAACAGCAATTCATCCCGGCACCACCACAGGTTCCGCACGTTCCGCTGTTGCACACCCCCCCGAGAACGCCGCAGACCGCACCGGAGGCAGCGCAGATGCCCTGCACACAGCATCCGTTCTGACTGCAGGCATTGCCCGCACAGCAAGGAAAACCAGGTCCGCCGCAGGTGGGGATCACGTTACCGCCTCCATCCAGTCCACCTCCCGCCCCGCCGATTCCCCAACCCACATCGATGGCGCCGATATCGGGAGCCGCGTCGTCGACGACGTCTCCGTCAATCTGGCTCCCTATCACGCCGCCGGAAGCCGCGTCGGCCCCCCCACCACCGCCGCCGCAGGCCGCCAGGGCCATCGCCCAAAGACCTAGGGCGGACGGCAGGCGGAAATCTAGCTTAGTCACGTTAAACCTCCTTAGGAAAGATCAACAGCACTGTCAGCGTAACAGCCTCGCGCCGGTTCTGGGAAGCACAGAGTACAAGCGAGAAACCGGGTGCGCTGCCTCGAAAAGACTGAGCCAGATTGGGAGGCGTTACCCACTGCGCGTGTACCTATTACGCGTTAGTCCCAACGCATCATGGCCGGGAA
>CAZBIU010000466.1:0-4719 GCA_964491625.1 uncultured Myxococcales bacterium | reverse complement strand
CGATCTCGAGATCCTTGTCATCGTCGACGAGCAGAACGCGCTTCTTCATGGGGTTACTCCTTCGGCTGGTCCTTGCGGTGCGGTTGTGAACAGGGCTATTGGGGTTATTGAATTCACAGTGAAAACTTTCACAGACTGAAGCAGAGACGACTTGCCGTAGGCACATCATCGATTGTCCGGGGGCTACTTCTTGCTGAGGAACGAGAGCTTTTCGAGCTTGGCAGCGATGTCGATGCTCTCGACGTAGCCTCCTGGTGCGGGGGTGATGCGCTTGGGGACAAAATTCAGAATCGAGGTAACGCCGACCTTGGCCAGCCGGTCCACGAGGTGCTGGAGCCCGGGCGGCCGGCAGGCCAACACCGCGACCCGGACGTTGAACTCGGGCAGCACCTTCTCCATCTGGTCGACGTGGTAGCAGCGACGGCCGGCGAAGACCTTGCCCGCCTTGTCGGCATCGAGATCGAAGACCACGCCAATGTGAAAGCCGCGCTCTTCGAACCCTCGGTACGCGAGCAGCGATCGGCCGAGGTCGCCGACGCCGAACAGCGCCACTGTTTGCGGCGTGTCGGTGCCGAGAATGCGGCTGATGGTGCGGGTCAGCTGGTAGACGTTGTAGCCGCGGCTGATGTTGCCGAACGACCCGAAGCTTGCCAGGTCGCGGCGAAGCTGTGCCGGCGAGACCCCCACCATCTCGGCCAATTGCTGCGAATAGACGTACTCGAGCCCGTCATAGTGTAGCTCGTCCAAAAGCTTGCGGTAGACGCTCAGCCGTTCCACCGTCGAGACCGAGACGTGCCGGTCGGCCTTCTTGACCGATTCTCCGGCCTCGCCGACCGTTTCTTGGGCTGTCACTGTCTCGTTCACGACATTGTGATTATCTTCACAGCATCCGTGGAAGTCAAGATCTGTTTTCGCGGACGCAGCTAGTCCAACGGCGTCATGACTGCCTCCACGGAGGCCGACTGCTTCACGGGCAAGACGGAATGGCGCTAAGTCCGCTCAGGCTTGTGATGTTGCTCTGCAAGTTGCTGGGAGGGGTTCCGGTGATGTTCGCGGCTATGACGCCTTCGTTGATGCGCGCGTTCAGTTGCGACGCGCCTGCGGTCGACCAGCTATCTCCCGCCGACGAGGCGCCCGCACTGGTGTCGACCAAGATCGTGCGTCCGGTGGCGCCGTGCAGGTAGGAATAGGTTGCGGTTGCGCCGTTGTACGAGCTGCTGGTGGTTCCGGTCGCGATGAAGCCGTTGGCGTCGCCGACGCCGGTGGTCCACACCATGTCGTAGTTGGCGCCGCTCATCGCGCTCCAATAGCTCTTGGTTACGGCGTCCGTATTCCACGCTGAGTGGTTGATGGCAACGACGGCGTTCGGCATGTTGCTCTTGATGGCGCAGGTGATGTCCGCGGCCAGCTTGCCGAGATCTGCGAAGCTCATGGGGGACGACTGTCCGCTGTCGGTGAACTGAACGAAGTCGCCTTCGAGCAGCCAAACCAATGGCTTGCTCGGCCAGACCTTGGCCGTCTGCTTGGCGTACCAGGTGTACGCGCTGACGATGCTGTTGTAGTTAGCCTTGATAAATGCCGCACCGTCGGTGGTCAGCTTCTTGCTGCCGCTCTGGTTGCCGTCGACGATCCCGTTGGCGTGGGCATAGAAGCCGATGATGTACGCGTAGTACACGGGAACCAGATTGGTGCTCGCCACCTTGCTGCTGAGCCAATTGCAGCCGCCACAGGTCGCGATGGTGCCCGAGACATCGATGCCGGAATCGATCCACGACGAAACGAACTCGGCGTACGAAAGACCGGACAGAGAGCCGCCCGAATCGGCGACACCCCAGGCGAGCTTGCAGCCGAACGGATGCCCGTTGGGCGTGCTCGGGCCGCAGGCTCCGGTGGAACCGCCGAGCGAGGACGTAGAGGCACCACCCGAGCCGCCCGTGCCGGCGCCACCAACGGAACCACCTCCTCCCCCGCCGCCGGCCGAAACGGTCCTACCACCAGAAGCCGCGGTGCTCGTGCCACCTTGACCCGAACCGCCGCCGCCGACCGAGCCTGCCGCGCCAGCGACGCCACCCAAACCGCTGCCGCCTGAGCCCTTCGGGGCGGTATCTCCCGTGCCCGCACTCCCGCCGCTGCCGGCGCCGCCGCTGCCGGCAACCCTACCGCCGCTGTCCCCAGGTTGAGTAGAAGCCCCGCCCGCGCCACCGCCCCCCGCTCCGCCGCTTGAAGTCGCGCCGCCACTCGACAGCTCGCCGCCAGAGCCCGTCTTGCCGCCTTCACCCCCGGACTGGCCAGCGCACCCCGTGTACCAAAGTGTCGCGACGAGCAGGTAGGCGAGTATTCGGCGCGGCTGGCAAGGTCGAACCGGACGGTGCTGCATTGTGATTCCCCTTTTCGGGCTCTCTCTCCCAGTCAGTTGCGCGACGGTGCGCTACGGCTCAGGGGGAAACCAGGGGGCCGCCGAGGATGGCGCACGCCTCGGCCTCCGCCAAATCAAGACGATCACCATCACCCAAGTGGCGAGCAGAATCAGGTTGCGAGCCGCCAGCAGAAAGATGGGCGTACTACGCAAGGCAACCAAGTCCCAGTATCGGGAAGGAAAACCGATCTGCGTAAGCAGGACCGCGCCCAGGATCGCGACGCCGGCCACGCGTCTGCTCGCCCCCGGGGCGGTCGCCACCAAGGCCACAAATGGGAATGTCCAGATGAGAAACTGCGGTGAGAGCACCTTGCTGGTGCACACAAAGGCCAGCACCAGTCCCAGCGCGGCCAGCGTTACGTCGGACGGCGACCCACGCAAGTGCCGCCGACGTCGCCAGATAAGAAGATAGAGCGCACCAATCGAGGCAGCCATCAGCCACATCGACACGGACGCCAGGGTTTGCGCACCTGTCGCGATCAACGATTGCGATCCGTGAGAATTCCCGATCACGACACGCTGGCCCGCGAGGACGTGCGCCACCAAGTACGGTGTCGCGTACAGGCTTTCGATCTGCAGGGGGCGGCCCGTGTGATAGCTGAAGACGTAAAGCCAGCCTCGGCTCGAACGCAACAGGTGTGGAACAAACGGCGCCACCGCGGTAAGCGCGAAGGCCGCAGCGGCGGCCACCATCCGTCGAGGTGTGGCTGCCATGATGAGCACCAGGGGCAGAAACATTGCAGGCGTCAGCTTCAACGCGAATCCGACGCCCAGCGCCGCCGCCGCCTTCCACCACGATTGGCGCGCCATGAAGTAGAGAAACACCGCCATGTCGAGACCGACCGCGATGTCGAAGCGATTGCCGACGATCGGCCCCGCAAATACGGTGATGAGGGCGAAGGCGACTGCGGTCGCCACGGGACGGCCCCACCCGCGCGATAGCCGAACCCCTGCCGCCGTCGCAAAGGCAGCCGCGAGCATGCAAAAGAGAGCCATCTCGGTGGCGAAGACCGACGCGTAGTCCACCACGCTGGGCAGCCACTTGGGCAGCGACATCAGCGGTGCGGCCAGGGGCGGATACTCGAAGTTTACGCCGGCGTAGGGATGCCGACCCTCGCTAAACAGCCTGGCGTAGTTTTCGTAGACGCCGATGTCCGACACGTCGAAGAAGCCGTACCAAATCCGGCGTGTCTTGAAGAAATGGACCAGCGCTCCCCAGACCATGCCCTGCAAAAGGACAGCGGCCATGACCGAAAGATCCAAGCGCATCCCCTGTCGGCGCTTGGCCCAGTCCGCCGGCGCCTCGGCGTGCACAGCGGGGGCCAGCGAAGGGGCGATGTCGTTGGACGCAGACAGGAGCAGGCCTCGGCCAGTGGTTTCGGGTGGCATCCTAGCGGAACCCGGCGTACCTCCATGGACTTTCTTCGCCTGCCTGTGCCCTTACCCAGCAGCCCTGCGACCGCCACCACGGAGCGCCTTGAAGAATCCCTCTTGTCTCCCACGGTTGGTTACGCCAAGGTCCCGCCTGCGAGGAAGTAGTTTCATGTCGCAGAAGAAAGACGTCGCCCGCAGACTGACGAGTGGCAACGAAGTCGTGGCCCTGGCCGCCCTTCACGCGGGTATCAAGCTCGGCACCGGGTACCCTGGCACGCCGTCGACCGAAATCCTTGAGGCATTCGATGCGCTGGGCGGGCACGCCCAGTGGGCGCCCAACGAGAAGGTCGCGCTGGAGGTGGGCATCGGCGCGGCCTTCGCGGGCGCGCGAGCCCTGGTCACCATGAAGCACGTGGGGCTGAACGTGGCCGCGGATCCGCTGTTCACCGTCGCGTACACCGGCGTCAGCGGCGGACTGGTGGTTGTTTCAGCCGACGACCCCGGCATGGCGTCCAGCCAGAACGAGCAGGACAACCGTCGCTTCGCGGTGGCCGCCGGCATGCCGATGTTGGAGCCGTCGGATTCGCAGGAGGCGTACGACTTCACGCTGCGGGCCTTCGAAATCGCCGAGCGCTGGCACACGCCGGTGCTGCTGCGCATGACCACGCGTGTGTGCCACTCGGCCACGATCCTGACCACGCCCGGCTATCCGGTTCCGCCGGCGCCAGTGCCAGCCTTCGTGCGCGACGTTCCCGGGCGCGTGATGATTCCCGCCTACGCGCGGCCGGCGCACCGGCGCTTGCGCGCGAAGCTGGCGGACATCGATGTCTGGAACGACAGGCAAGGGCCGAATGCGATCGTGGAGGAAGGCAGAAAGGTCCTCGGCATCATCACGTCCGGCATCTCCTTCCAGCATGTGCGCGAGGCCG
>CAZBIU010000465.1:0-4741 GCA_964491625.1 uncultured Myxococcales bacterium | reverse complement strand
TTCGGTGCCGGACTTGATCGGCTGTGCCAGCTCGGCAAAGAGATGGCCGCGGCTTCCGCGTAGGTATCCGCGAAAATAACTTGATCGAAAAACATGGTATGCCCGTTGTTGGCGTCCGGCTGGTACATCCCGTTTTTGATATCGAGGCCGTTCAACGCGACGGAAACAAGATTCTCGCGCCGTACGCGGTGGTGGGACGCACGGCCGATCTCGCCGTGGTCAAGAACGTCAACGACAGCATCAGCTACGCCATCCTTCCCGACGGAATCGCGCGCCAAGAAGGTGCCGCGCTCGGGGACTTCCTTTTGCGCGTGCCGGTTCGCAAGGGCGCCACCTGGCCCGTGCAAAGCGGCGAGGCCAAGGTCGTGGAAACCGGAGCCAGCGTTACGCTCCCGTCGGGCACTTACCGCGACTGCGCCGTTGTGGAAGAAATCCGTCGCGCTCCCGACCGAGTCACCCGAACCACCTATTGTCGCGGCACGGGGCCGGTGGAGATCGAGATGCAGGTCTTCGACCCGTTCGCCAAGAGCTACCAAACCATCGCGCACGCCAGGCTTCTAAGCGTCACAAGGCCGGAAGCAGAGCCGTAGCTCAGTGCGGGTGATGGTGGCGCAGGATGTGCGGTCGTTCCAGGCCGTGGGCGAGCATCAGCGGCTCGTCGTCGAGGATGTCGGCCGTCGGTCCGTCGGCCACGACCATGCCTCCATCGAGCACGATGACCCGCGAGCACAGACCCACAATCCATTCGAGGTCGTGGGTGGCAATCAGCTTGGTCGCGGGAATTCCCTGCAAGAGATGCTTGAACTCCCGCCGGCCGCGCGGATCGAGGTCGCTGGTGGGCTCGTCGAGAACCAGCACCGACGGATCGCAAGCCAGAACGCCGGCCAGGCATGCGCGCCGCTTTTCGCCATGGCTTAGGTGATGGGTGGAGCGATGGCCGTAGCCGGCCAACCCGACCAGCGAAAGCGAGCGCTCGACGCGCGCTTCCAGGTCTTCGCCCACAAGGCCTATCTGCTGCGGACCGAACGCGATGTCTTCCTCGACGGTCGCGCAGAAGAGCTGGTCGTCGGGATCTTGGAACACGAGACCAACCTGCCGTCGCACGCTTTCGAGATTCTGCGCGGCGACGGCCTCGCCCGCGATGCGTACGCAGGCGTCGCCTGCGGGCTTTTCGGGCAGAAGCCCGTTCAGATGCAAGAGCAGCGTGGACTTGCCCGAGCCGTTAGGGCCGAGCAGCCCCACACACTCCCCGTCGGAGATTTGAAAGCTCACCCCGCGCAGGGCAAGGGTGCCGTCGTGGTAGCGGTAGCGCAGATTCTCGACTTCGATCGCCGGCTTCATTTCCATCCTCGCGCGCACATGGCGTCGTAGATGCGTTCGGCTCTTTCCGAGGCGCGCAGAAAAAGGTGGCCGACCACGCTGCCCAAGATCTGCCAGCGCAGGCGCCGACTTCGCCCAAGGGTCCGGCTGGCGCGCGCGCGGCGCATGCGCTCGGATTCTTCGACCAGCACGAACAGATACCGGTGCATCAGAGCCAGCGTCGTGATCAGCAATGCGGGAACGCGGAGGTGTTTGAGGACGGCCAGAATCCTGCTGAAGGGCGTGGTGTTCGAGAGCAGTATGACCGTGAAGAGGCAGATCGCGCTTCTCGCCGCCAGCAAGCGCCATCTACCCTGGAAGTCCGGCCGGTAGGCGTTGGCAAGAATCACTCCCGCGACGAAGGGCGAGAGTAGAAGCAGGCGTCGCAGCAGGAAGCCGAAAGGGACTCGGCTGGCGACCGCCACCAAAGCCAGGAGAATGCCGACCGCGACGAACCAAATCTGCCAGTGCACCGGCGCTGCCACCGTGACCCCGACGATGCCGAGGGCGACGGCCAGCTTGAGCCCGGCGGGCAAGCGATGAACGATTCCGGCGTGATGGCCGTGATGGTGGCCGACCCAGTTCTTCAGCATGAGGAATTCTTCGCGGCGTGCTTGTCGCGCACCAAGATTCGCCCAAGAAGTAGTGCGAAGGCAAACACCACGATCGTGCCCACGGCCCCGCCGAGCGCTGTCGCGACGGTCGCCGAGTGAACCCCGGGCAAATGGTAGTCGGGAGCGGCGGCTGGCAGAATCGGACCAGTGGCCTTTCCGGCAAATCCCAGCCTTGCCGCCACTCGTTCGAGCCCGTTGGGCAACGGGCTGGCAAAGGGCGCCACGAACAGCACGACGCCAAGCGATGCGACGAGGCCATAGCCCCAGGCGCCGTCACGGCCTGCCAATTCGCCGGAGGTCGCGCCCTCGAGATCGGGGCGCACGCGGCGAACCGCCAGGAAGACCGCAGCGCTGATTACGCCCTCGCCCAGCCCGATCAGCATGTGCACCGTCGCCATCACGGGAAATCCCGTCGAGAATGCCACCGTGTGCGAGCACGCCAATTGCCCGGCGCAGCCGATCGACGCCAAGACCACCGAGCACCAGCCGGCAAACGCCACCGCCGCAACCTGGCCTCGGAGCCCGCGCAAGCGCTTCGCCAGGGATCGGTAAACCAGATATCCGCCTGCGGTGCCCAGCAACCCCATGTCGAAGAAGTTCGAGCCCAGCGCCGACAATCCTCCGTCGGCGAACAGCAGGCACTGCACGATAAGAACCGTCGCCATCACCACCATGGCCGCGCTTGGCCCCAAGAGCGCCGCCACCAGCACGCCTCCCATCAGGTGCCCGGACGTGCCGCCAGCGACGGGAAAGTTCACCATCTGCGCCGCGAACAGGAACGCGGATGCCAGGCCCAGCATGGGCATGCGGCGGGCCGGCAGCTCGCGCTGGACCCTGCGCAGCGCCACGGCCAACCCGACGCCGGACAGCGCCGCCGCGGTCACCGCGGTCTTTCCGTCGACGAAGCCGTCAGGGATGTGCATGCCTCAACAAGCCCCAGTGAAAGGGGGAACCAAGGTACATAGCACGCATTTTAAGAAGCGTGCCACGGATTCGCGTTCCAGTCGCGCCACCACGCCGGGCGCGGGGCCGATGCTGAGCGCCGCACTGGTCAGCGCATCACCGTTGGGGAGACAGGGGAATGTGGATAAGCAATTTCGGCACCACATTGCTTCTTCTTGGTGTCTCCGTAGCGAAACCGTCGCCGAGTGTTGACGATCCACTCACAGGAACCTCCGTATGGTGACGCCCGACCAGTAAGGAGGTCCTCATGTTGCTCGATCGTCGCAGATTCTCTTTATCGCAATTGCTCCCGCTCGGAGCCCTCGCAACCCTTGCCGTCTTCGCTGCCTGTGGCCAGCACGAAGACCCGGCCAGCTCCGGCGGCGCGAACTTGACCGTCAAGACGCTGCTGAGCGCCGCTAACGTCACCGGCGTAACCGCCACGATTTCCGGTCCCGCTCTCTCCGCGCCCCGTTCCGTCGCGCTGTCTTCGAGCAGCACCGGGACCTGGGGCGCTCTCATCGGCGCCCTCCCGGCCGCCACCGGCTACGTCTTCAACGTCAGCGCCACCGACGTGAATAGTGTCGTGCAGTACACCGGCGTCGCCTCTAACGTCACCATCGTCCAGAATGTGGTGACCAGCGTTGTCATCACGGCCCAGCAGGCCACGGCCCCGACGCCCTTTCAGAACTCGGTCCCCCTGATCGACGCATTCGTCCTGTCGTCGAGCAGCGTCGTTCCGGGCGCCACCATCACCGCCACGGTCACGGCCCACGATCCGGACGCTGGCGACACCCTCACCTACGCCTGGACGGTCAGTCCCAGCAAGAGTGGTGTCTTCTCGGCCCCGACCGCCGCGACCACCAACTGGACCGCGCCCACCACGGCGGGCGCGTACACCCTCACCATCGCCGTCACCGATACCCACGGCGGGACCGCCTCGGCCTCGGTCGTGGTGAACGTCTCGACCAGCAACGGTGTGGGCCAAGCCTCCCTCACCGTCAGCCTCAACACCTGGCCGGTGGTGACCAACATGGTCGCGGCCCCGAGCTACCTCGTCCTCGGCAAGCCGACCAAGCTGACCGCGGTTTCCAGCGATGCGGACGGCGACCCGCTGACCTACGCCTGGGCCAGCACCTGCGCCGCCGGCACGTTCAGCGCCGCCACGGCCCCCGCCACCACCTTCACCTTGCCCGCTGGCGACACCGACACCAGCTGCTCGTTCAGCGTCGCCGTCAACGACGGCCGTGGTGGCTCGACCAGCGGTCAGGCCACACTGCCCGTCGGCGCTCCTGCTGCGGTGAGCTCTCCGGTCATCACGAGCAGCTCGCAGTCGCCCAACCTCGTGACTCCTGGTAAGAGCGTGACCTTCCAGGTCACCGCCTCGGATCCGCAATCGAGCGCTCTCACCTTCACCTGGATTGCTCTCTCGGGCACCGTCTCGGGCCAGACTGACAGCGCCAATTCGTCGCAGATCACCTGGACTGCCCCCGCCGGGGCCTCGTCGAGCTCCACGGTCTCCGCCGTGGCGAAGGACGCCCTCGGCATGAGCGTCCAACTCGACTTCGCGGTTACGGCTTGCGCGGCCGCATTGAAGTGGCCCTACCTCATCTACCCCGGCCAGAACTCGACGATGGAGGTGCTCTGGCAGGACAACAACGCCGGCGAGTCGAATAGCGTTCGCTGGGGCACCGACACGAGCTACGGCATGGGGAGCGCGGTCGCGCCCGAGTTCGGCGACAAGCAACACTCGTACACCATCACGGGGCTGCAGCCGGACACGAAATACTACTACCAGGTGACCGACACGGCCGTCCCTGCCTGCG
>CAZBIU010000464.1:0-4763 GCA_964491625.1 uncultured Myxococcales bacterium | reverse complement strand
TCATCTTTCAAGCCGTCGCGCGAGAGACCAACAGGTCATGACGGCTCGCTCTTAATAGCGCTACCTTCTCAATCCCTCGACTGAGAATGCCAGGAACCAAGCGGGCTACATCTGGTAGCCGACGGCCATGCCGATGAAGAAGGCGTCGAAGAAGCCGCCCTCCAATCGGATGTCGACCGCTTGATGGTACTGCGGAATGGGAATGCGCCCGTCGATACCGACCAGAAGATTGATGATCGGCAACGCACCGGGAACCCCGGTTTCCACGAAACGGTGAGGGTCGCCGGGGCCATTGTCGGGGCCAGTCATGGTCCCGTTCAGCCCAGTTTCGTTGCACTTAACACTGGTATCGCAAAGCAGATTGCCATTCTTGTCCCTGACCTCGTACTGGCCGGGACCGACCTGCCGGGCGGAGGTGCGGAGGACTTGGCCGCGCACGATGCCAAGCCCGAGACCGGCGCCATAGTGAATGCCGAAGTACGGGCCGAAGTACTGGCGCGAGACGAATGCTGCGTCCAGCGTGATCAGCGACAAGTTCCGCGCCTGAACCAGGTCGGTATCGTTCTCGGGCTTGTAGCCCCCCTTGCCCAGCCAGTACCCGTCGGGCGGGCTCATGTTTTGATAGCCGACGCCCACGTCCAGCTCCCAAGTTCGGTTGGGATTGTCCCGGTCGACCTTGCGCCGAAAACCTTCCAGCGCGAAGCTGCCGAAGCTGGAGAGCGGCACGTTCTTTTGCGTAAAGAAGTTGAGGAACCAGCCCGGAACCGAAACCCAGCGCCAGCGAAAGGCAGCCCCGTACATCGCATGGGATGGATCCGACAAGTTGCCCGCGACCGTGTCGGCGCTGGCAACCGCCGCAGCACCTCCGGCCGTGCCTTCAGGCGCAGCGACGGGGGTTGCCGATTCGCCGGGCCCAGCGGCGGGCATTGCTGATTCACCGGGCGCGGCTGGCGCTGCCGCCGGCGTCTGCGTGTCCGGCCCTTCCTGGGCGAACGCGGCCGTATCGAAAACAAGCGCGGCCACGGCCGCGAATAGGTACGTGCGAGCGCGACGATGCATTGAACCCTCCAAGCGATGCGTTGGCGGCACTATACCCTAACCCCATGCGCAGCGGACTCCCCTGAATCCTGCGCTAGCCGCAGAACGTCGTGGCCGTGGCCGTGGCCGTGACCGTGGCCGTGGTCGGGGCCGTGGCTGGAGTGATCACCATCGACCGCGAACACGACCACCATTCATCGCTCCACTGGGCTCCGCTCGCGCTAGGATGCGTCCCATCGTGCACCCGACCTACGTCGCCATCGCCCTTTCGGCCCTCGCTGCAGCGTCCACAGGCACCCGCCGTCCCGACGCCGGACCAGCAAACCCAGACCGCGTCAAGCTGGAAACCTTCCTTGCAACTCACGACGTGTCTTCCGCCGGCGAGATCCGTGCCATTGCGTCTGCACCGGATCGGGCTTTGATAGCCATCGCGACGGATGCACACGCCGATCGGCTGACCCGGGCACGGGCTATGGCTGCGCTGCGACTTCTGCCTTCGCCCGCTGTGCAGGCCTTTCTGGAAAAGTTCATCGAGGAGAACGCCAAAGACACTGATGCGACTCTTCGCCTGCTGCTACGCCGCGCCGCCGTGGGGTTGGGCTGGATGCCGGGCTCGGACACGCCCGAGCAACTGTCGCTTCTGTTCGAGAACGAAGACGCGGACGTTCGCTTGGACGCCGTGCTCGGCATCGGCATGACCCGGTCCGCAACTGCCGCGGACGTCCTGCGCAAGCAGCTCGCCGTGGAAACCGCGCCCCGCGTGCGCGATCAGATCCGCCGCCAGATCGACGTGCTCGGCGAACCGGAGGTGAAACCCGAGAAGCCGCCCGCCGCCAAAAAGCCCGCGCGCGAGCCCACGCACGAGCCGATGCGCGGCGGCTTCTAGAACGTCGAGCGGACCCCTCGGCCGCGCTGCATTCCAGGACTACGTTTGCTTGCGGCCCACGGACATCCCTGTGCTAACTTCCGCACGCCCAAATCACTGCAAGTCACCGCAAGAGCGAAGGAGACATCGATCGTGCCCAAGGAGAAACTCGGTATTCTGGTCGGTGGCGGACCAGCGCCCGGCATCAACAGCGTGATCAGCGCCGCGACCATCCGCGCCCTTCTGCAAGGCGTGGAAGTGCTCGGCATCCGCGACGGGTTTGACCGGCTGATGAAGGGACGCCTCGAGGAGATTCGCCCGCTGCAAATCGGCGACGTCAGCCGCATCCACTTCAGCGGCGGCTCCATTCTCGGCAGCTCGCGCGCCAATCCCACCAAGCGGGACGAAGATCTGGTGATGGTGGTTGATTCGCTGCACCGGCTCGGCATCACGCAGGTCATTACCATCGGCGGTGACGAAACCGCGTATTCCGCGATGAAGGTGTCCGAAAAGGCGGCGGGCAAGCTGCGCATCGTGCACGTGCCCAAGACTATCGACAACGACCTCGACCTGGATCCGTCGGTGGATTCGTTCGGCTACAACACCGCCCGCCACCTCGGCGTGGAGCTGGTCAAGAACCTGATGGTCGACGCCAAGACCACTTCGCGCTGGTACTTCGTGGTGTCGATGGGACGCAAGGCCGGGCACCTGGCGCTCGGCATCGGAAAGGCAGCCGGCGCGACCTTGACCATCATCCCCGAGGAATTTCCACGCAACAAACCGACGCTGCGGATTCTGGTCGACATTCTCGCGGGCGCGATCATCAAGCGGCTGGCCGAAGGCCGCCGCTACGGTGTGGCAGTGCTGGCGGAAGGGCTTGCCGAGGCGCTACCCGACGAGGACATCAAGCGGCTGGGCAACATCGAATACGACGAATACGGCCACATTCGCGTGTCCGAATTGAACCTGGGCGACTGCCTGAAGAAGTCCGTGAATGCGCGCCTGCGCGACCTTGGCGTGCCCAAGATCATGACCGTCTCGAAGGACATCGGGTACGAATTGCGCTGCGCCGACCCGGTTCCTTACGACATGGAGTACACGCGCGACCTCGGCTACTGCGCGGCCAAGTTCCTTTTTTCAGGCGGCAACGCGGCCATGGTGTCGCTGCAAGCAGGGAACTTCGTGCCGATTCCCTTCGCGCAGTTGCTCGACCCGCAGACCGGCCGCACGCGCGTACGCATGGTGGACATCAAGTCCACCCGTTACGCCATCGCCCGGCGCTACATGATCCGTCTGCGCCGCGACGATTTCACCGAGCCGGCCCTTCTGACCCTTTTCGGCTCGGTCTGTTCGCCCAAGAAATCGGCCGAGGAATTCAGGCGCGAGTTCGGCTACGTGGTGGAAAACGAGGCCCCGCCGCTCGACCTCCTTCATCGCGAAACCAGCGGGCGGAGCTAGCAGCGCGGCCCGGTCGTGACTTCCCTCCTGCTGCGCGATCTCGACTGGCCGGCGACGGTGCAGGCCCTGGGCGAATATGGCGTCCGCGAGACCGTAGCACGCAAGGTGTTCGCGCGCGTGCACAGGGTGTGGGCCACCGACCTGGGCGACGTTGACCGGCTGTCCGCGGCGGCACGCGCGGCGCTTGCTCGCGACACCGCCTTTCCCGATCTGGAAATTGTCGAACGTCGCCGTGCCGCCGATGGCTTCGTGAAGTACCTGTTTCGCCTGGGCGACGGTGCGCTGGTCGAAGCGGTGCGCATTCCGCTGCCTGATCCCGCCGACGCACGAGACCTGCGGCAGAAGCGCCGCGAGGGCAAGGCACACGGCCTGGTGGCGCTGCCGACCGCCAAGTACACCCTGTGCATCAGCTCGCAAGTGGGCTGCGCGCTTGGCTGCGTCTTCTGCGCCACTGGGAAGCTCGGTTTTTCGCGCAACCTCGCCACCTGGGAAATGTTGGCGCAGGTCCACGCTATGGTTCGCGAGGCGGACCACCCGGCGCGCGGCGTGCTCTTCCTCGGCATGGGCGAGCCACTACTCAACTACGACAACGTCATTCGCGCCGCCCGCATCCTCTCGGATCCCGCCGGCCTGGCGATCTCGGCCGACGCGATTTCCATTTCCACCGCGGGCGTGGTGCCCGCCATTCGCCGCTTCACCGCCGAAAAGCATCGGTTTCGTCTCATCATTTCGCTCGCCGCCCCAACCCGCGAACGCCGCCTGGCGCTCATGCCCATCGAGAAGACGTGGCCCATCGAAGAGCTGGTGGCAGCGGTTCGCGACTACGCCGGGGCAAGCAAGACGCGAGTCACGTTGGCCTACGTTGCCGTGTCGGGTGCAAATCTGGATCGACAATCGGCGCACGAACTGGGCAGGCTGTTTCAAGGCATGAAGGTGAAGATCAACCTCATCGACGTAAATGATCGAGAGGGCAGCTTCGTTCCGCCCAGCGACGACGAAATCGCAGAATTCCGAGATGAGCTGTCGCGCTTCTCGATCCCCGTGGTTCGCCGCTATGCCGGCGGCCGCGACATCGGCGCCGCCTGCGGCACGTTAGCCGCCACCCGCGCGGGCGGGGAGGTGATTTGATCACCCCTTGGTTGGCGTGTAGGCCGCGCCACTAGAGGCGCGCAGGAGAGCGTCAAGCAAGCCCGGGGTTCGCCAGGTGAGTGAACCGCGGTCGAATTCGCCGCCGGCGCCGCTGTCCCACAAATAGGACGCGATGCCGTAGTCGGTCGACGTCTTCACCACGTACTCCATCCAGTAGATACGGCTCGCCGCCTCGGTGGTCATCACCGCGCCGTATTCGCCGAGGATCACAGGAATTCCCTTGTCGATGAAGCTGGTCTTGAGCTTCGCGAAT
>CAZBIU010000463.1:2579-4779 GCA_964491625.1 uncultured Myxococcales bacterium | reverse complement strand
CCACCCAGGGCCAGCGTCTTCGCTGCTCCACTGCCAGGAAAATGGTTTCAGGGCCGTGGCCAGCATTCCTTGCAGTTGCCTGACCAGAGCCGTGGCGATGGCGAGATATGCAAGGCTTGCGACGGACTTCGGCTTTTCGAGCACGATGGGCAGGCCGGCATCGCCACAGGTGACGACATCGGCATCGAGAGGAATCGAGCCGAGGAACGGTACCCCAAGCTCCTTGCTCATGCGTTCGCCGCCACCGTGCCGGAAGACATCGGTGTCCTTTCCACAGTGCGGACAGGTGAAGGTGCTCATGTTTTCCACGATGCCCAGGATGGGCACATGCACCTTCTCGAACATGCGCAATCCGCGCCGAGCAATCTTGAGGCTGACATCTTGGGGTGTCGTCACGATGATGGCGCCGGAAAGCGGGACGTTTTGTGCGAGCGTGAGCTGCGTGTCGCCGGTTCCTGGCGGAAGATCGATCACCAAATAGTCGAGCTTGCCCCACTCGACGTCGCCGATGAACATGTTCAAATACTTGTTCACCATGGGGCCGCGCAAGATGGCGGGGTTGTCGTCCCCGGTGAGCATGCCCATGGACATGGTCTTGAGGCCGTAGCGCTCTGCCGGCAGGAGGGTCTGGTTTACCGTCGTCATCGGTGGTTGGTTGGTCGGCAGGCCGAGCATTCCCGGGATACTCGGCCCGAGGACATCGGCATCGACGAGTCCGATGCGGCCGCCAACCTGCTCCAGTGCCAAGGCCAGATTCACGCTCACGGTAGATTTCCCGACACCGCCTTTGCCGCTGCCCACGGCGATGACATGCGTGATGCCGGGCAGCTTCTCCGGGCCGCCGGCGGGTCGGCCCGAAGCCGTAGGCGGATGGTCATGATCGTGTTGCACGCGGGTAAGATGATGGTCGACCACATCTAGGTTTGCGACTTCGATCGGGAAGGTTCAGACAACCTCGTCGGTCCAGACCCGGAAACCCGTCAGAGTGTTCGGTCCGAAGGTCGTCGTGACGGCGACGTCGGCGGCGTCGCGGCCACGGGCTATGAGCACGCGGCCGATGCGGGGCGTGTTATTACGTGCATCGAACGTGTGCCATGCTCCACCGAGCCCCCACTCTGCTTCACGATGCCATACACCGTTGCAAGTCCAAGCCCGGTTCCTTTGCCGACTTTCTTGGTCGTGAAGAATGGCTCATGGAGCCGTGCACGCGTTTTCTCGTCCATTCCGCATCCGGTCTCGGTGACCGACAACATCACATGCGGTCCGGGTTCGGCCCCAGGGTGCTGGCTTGCGCTGGCCTCGTCGAGATGGACGTCAGCGGTTTCGATGGTCAGCTTTCCACCGTCTGGCATGGCATCGCGGGCATTCACGGCCAGGTTCATCACCACCTGCTCGACCTGTCCCGGATCGGCCTTCACCCTGCGGAGTCCGATGGTGAGCATGACCGACAGGGCAATGTCCTCGCCCAGCAGCCGGCGCAACATCCCCCTCCATACCGCCGACGATCCTGTTCAGATCCACAACCTGGGGCTGCAGGATTTGCCTGCGGCTGAATGCGAGGAGCTGCCGCGTGAGCCGCCGCGCGATCGGCGGCCTTGTGGCCTTGTGGATCTCGCCGAGCTCATCGCGTAGCGGGGCGCCCTCGCTCGCTTCCTCCATGGCCCTGCCGACCGATGGCCTCCATGCGCTGTGCGTCCCGAAGTTGCTCCTCGATCTGTCGTTGTACCGTCACGTCGCTGATGATCGTCACGCGAAGCTTGCAGCACACTTCCGGCCCTGTTAGGGTCACCCTCATCGCCAAGTAGACTGTTCGCTCGCTAAGCTTAGGACAGGCGCAGACGTAAGCAACCGACACGGTCTGGGAAGAGGGCAGTTGCAGATACTCAACTGCATGGGGCGCACGCACCCGGGCGCGTTGCAGTAATCCAGCAGGGAAGGCGAGGCAGAAATCGGTGAGCCAGTTCGCAGGTTTCCTAGCCTCTTAATGATCGAGAACTGGGAAGGAGATCCGTCGTGCAATCCAGATCACTTCTACTGTCCCTTCTTGTCATTACCATTGCCGCTTGCGGCACGAACGGAGAGGGATCCTCGGGGTTGGGGAGTGGAGGTGAAAAGGGCTCTGGCGGCACCCAAGCAACCGGCGGCGAAAAGGGCTCTGGCGGCACCCAAGCAACCGGCGGCGAAAAGGGCTCTGGCGGCA
>CAZBIU010000463.1:0-2479 GCA_964491625.1 uncultured Myxococcales bacterium | reverse complement strand
CCCAAGCAACCGGCGGTATGACCCCAAGCGGAGGAACCTCCGCGACCGGTGGCATCCAAGGCACCGGCGGCATCATCGGCACCGGCGGCTCGGGCGGCCTACCGTCGACCGGCGGCGTGAACGGCAGCGGTGGCGGGCTGTCCACCGGAGGCATCAACGGCTCCGGCGGGCGCGGCTCTGGCGGAGCTGAACCGTCGACCGGAGGCCGAATCGGGAGCGGGGGACAGGCGGGGACGACAACTTCTATCGGCGGAATGACCGGCATCGGAGGGAGGACGGGAGCCGGCGGAAACGTGCCGACCGGAGGCTCCACGTCGACCAGCACCGGCGGCGGCACTGGCACCGGCACCAGCACCAGCACCAGCACTACAGTCGACTGCAACGCCGCCATGCCGAGCGGGGGCACGAAACACTCCGGGAATAGCCAGGGTGGTTCCGGGAACCTCGCCTGGCAGATCTGGACGAATTCGGGCACCGGGTACCTGACTACGTTCAGTACGCCTGCCTTCAGCGCGAGCTGGGGCGGAACCGGCGATTACTTGGGCCGTCTTGGCTTCGAGTGGGGCAACGGCGGCAAGGCATACACTTCGTACGGAACAATTACCGCTGACGTCTCGTTCAAGAAGTCGGGAGACGGCGGCGGATTCTCGTACATCGGCATCTACGGGTGGTCGAACAATCCGTGCGTTGAATACTACATCCTCGATGACTCGATGGGCTCCTTCCCCTTCAATCCCTACAACTCGAGCCAGAAAGGTACCGCGACCATCGACGGGGAAACCTACAAGCTCTTCTCGAACCAGACCAATGGGACCGGCGGCTCGAGGTGCAATCAATCGAGCTGGGGGCAGTTCTGGAGTGTCCGGCAGAAGGCACGCCAGTGTGGAACCATCACGGTTTCGGACCACTTCAAGGCGTGGGATGCCGCGGGCATGAAGCTTGGCAGCATGATAGAGGCCAAGATTCTCGTGGAAACCGGAGGCGGAAGTGGGAGCGTCGACTTCGCCGTCGCCAATATGAAGACCTCGCAATGAGATGCCAGGCCTCCGGTGGCGGTCGATGCGCCCCCGACCCCGTGGTGTCCGCAAAGCTGTCGCTGAAATTCTGCCACGAATTCGCGGAGATTCGCAGCTTGAAACTGCATGCCTGAGCGGCCAAAGTCGCGACCGATTGCTTCCGGTCACGCTTTAGTTCCTCATCGCGATGATCGCTTCGGCGATCAACGAGAGGCTGCAGCGCAAGCTCGACTACTCCCTGGAGGAGGTTCGGGTTCTCAAGGAGATCCTCTGCGCTGCCACGGGCAAGGAGCGTATTTCCTTCACCCCGGATCAGCGTCGTCGCCTGGCGCTTTTGGGCAGAAAGCTGAGCCCAGAGGAGCGACGGAGGTGCTGCCAGATCATCAAGCCGGGGACGATCTTGACCTGGTTTCGCAGGTTGTCGGCGCGGAAGTACGACAGCTCCGGATGCAAGACGGGGCTGTGCTTCGCCAACCTCTCATCCGGGCCTTCACCGCCAACTTTAACGCGGGCCACCGGACCTGGCCGACTTTGCACACAGGCAAATGCTCGGCGAGTACCGATGCCGTGAACGAGCATATGTCCTCACCAGGCGTTGGTGCTAAAACCTTGGCGGTGGAACGCAAACGACGTCGCCGGCGCGCCGGCAAGAGCAGCGGCGGATCGTTGGCCTCGCTGCGCGGCGGGTTCCGCTCCGTCGCCCATGGCATCGCAGGGAAGGAGCGCGCCCGTCCTGCCTCGCGCACCCGGCGCGTGTTGGGCAACGTCGTCACCGTGGTCCTGCTGCTGGTCGCGGCCGGGCTCCTGTTGCGGCGGTTCGGCCTCCTCCATCGATAAGGTCACGCCATGCCGGGATGATCCGTCGCCGAGGGCTGACGGCCCTGCCCACCGCGACCTTTCGCGTCCTCTACGTCTTTCTCGTCCTCTCCCACGACCGCAGACGCGTCGTCCACTGGAACATCACCAGCCACCCTGATGCGCAGTGGACCGCCCAGCAAATCGTCGAGGCATTCCAGAGGACACCGCGCCCAGGTATATGATCCGCGACCGCGACGGTATCTACTGTGAAAAGTTCCACGGTCGCGTCGAGGGCATGGTCATTGAACAGGTGCTCACAGTGCCGCGATCGCCTACGCCGAACGGCTTGTGGGATCTGTACGGCGAGAGTGCCTCGATCACGTCATTGTGCTCGGCGAGCGGCACCTGTGCTGGAGCCTGAACTCCTACTTCGCCTACTATCACAGTTCGCGAACGCACCTGTCCCTGGGGAAGGACGCGCCGAAACCGCGACCCATCCAGCCGCCCACCATGGGCAAGGTCGTAGCGCTCCCGGCGGTCGGCGGTCTCCATCATCGCTACGAGCGACTCGCCGCTTGAAGAGAGCAGTTCCCGGCAACCCGGCGTCCTGTGCTGAGGGCTGACCTCCGTCCAAAGCCCGGCCATCGCCCCGATCCGACGCCGAT
>CAZBIU010000462.1:0-4789 GCA_964491625.1 uncultured Myxococcales bacterium | reverse complement strand
GCCCTGGCGCAAGACTTCGACAGCGCCGGCGTAGATGCGCACCAGGGTGCTGGGGGCGCCGCCGGGCGTGTCGCCGCCGTCGAGGATGTGGAGATCCTGGCCGGCGAACAGAGCGAGCACCTCGTGCGCGCTGCAGACCGGCGGCCTGCCCGAAGGATTGGCGCTGGTGGCGGTGATGGGGCGCCCGACGGCTGCGACCAGCGCGTGCGCGATCGCATGCGACGACACCCGCGCGGCAACACAACCGTCGTTCACGATGGCGGGCGGCAGCCCGGGTCGGGCCGGCAGCGCCAAGGTCAGCGGCCCCGGCCAGTGGCGCGCAGCCAGCTCGTGCGCACGCGGCGAAATTTCCACGCAAAGCTCGGCGAACATCGCCACATCCGCGACCAATAGGGCGCTGGCCTTGCTTTCGCCGCGCCCTTTGAGCGCGAACAGACGCGCGAGCGCCGAGGGTAGAAGCGCGTCGACGGCGAGCCCGTAGTACGTCTCGGTGGGGAATGCCACGATCTCGCCTCGGCGAATCGCGGTAGCCGCATCGGCTACTTGCTCGGCAAGAAAGATCGTCATCCCCCCTGCCCGCTCTTTTCCACCCAAACGTCCAGTAACTGGATGCAAACCCCGACCGCCGCCTCCATCCATTGCAGCGATGCCCATTCGCGCACCGAATGCGCGGCCTGGCCGCCAGCGAACAGGTTGGGCGTCAGAAGTCCCATCGCCGACAGGCGAGACCCGTCGGTGCCGCCGCGCACGGCCATGCGCACCGATTCGAGACCCTGTCGGCGAACCGCCAGAATCGCGTAGTCGATCACCTTGCTGTCCTTAGCGATGTGCTCGCGCATGTTGCGGTACGAGGGCTTGAGGGTGGAAGCGATGTCGGCACCGGGGAACTGCGTCCGTGACTGCCGAACGATTTCGGCAAGTACGGCCTCGCGCTCCGCAAGCTCTCCATCACTGAAAGCGCGCACGAGCAATTTGATCTGCGCGCTGGCCACGTCGCCTGTCAGGGCGTGCGCGTGCAGGTACGATTGCCTACCGTCCGTGGTCTCGGGCAGGTGGTCGGCGGGCAAGGAGGCGACGATTCCGGCGGCAACGCGCACGGCATTGACCATCACGCCCTTCGCGTAGCCTGGATGGACGTCATGTCCTTTGACCGTGATGGTGACCGAATCCGCGCTGAAGGTTTCGTCCTCGACCTCGCCGAGGCCGGAACCATCCACCGTGTAGGCGTAGTCGGCGCCGAATTCCCGGATGTCCAATCCTTCGACCCCGCGACCGATTTCCTCGTCAGGCGTAAACGCGATTCGGATCTCGCCATGGCTAAACTCGAGATGCCGAGCGAGCCAGTCGATCATGGTCATGATCTCGGCGATGCCGGCCTTGTCGTCCGCGCCCAGCAGCGTGGTTCCGTCGGTGTGAATCAGCGTGTGTCCGAGGCATGCGCGAAGGCCGGGATTGCCCGCGAACGGGATCTTCTCGCCGGTGGCCGGTAACGTGATGTCCCCACCCGCGTACGACTCGATGACCTGCGGCTTGACGTCCTTTCCCGACGTGCCCGGGTAGGTATCCAGGTGTGCGAGAAAGCCGAGCACGGGAAGCTTGCCGTCGCTCGGATGACCGGGCGGCAGGTTCGATGGAATTGTCGCCAGAACGTGCCCGGTTTCCCTCATCTTGACCACAACCACGCCAAGCGCCTTGAGCTCTGCCACCAGAAGGCGCGACAGGTCCTTCTGCTTTTCGGTAGACGGATGCGAGGCCGAGCCCTCGTCGCTCTGGGTGTCAATCTTCACATAGCGCAAAAAGCGCGCGAGCAATTCGCGCCTCTCGGCCACAGTCGGGCTCCAAGCGGGCATCGCCCCATCCTATCGCGCCCGCAGGCAGAAGGCTCGCTCAGTCACCTACTGCGCGGGTGAGCACTCGACCCGCCACGCTTCGGCCGGCAGCCAGCGGGCGTCCCGCGCCGGACCGAGAACGATCCCCGCGCCAGACGTGACTCCGGAAAGCACCACCGCTTGCCCGGAGGCTAGGATCAAAAGATACCCGCCGCCCGGGCTCCACATGGGTCCTTGACCTTTGCCCAAGGCGGAGGTGCCGTGCGCCTCGAAATCGTAGAGGCGTAAATCATCCGCGCCGTCGCTCAGCGCGAGAAAGCGGCCCGATGGCGACCAATCAAACGACACCGCGCCCGGGGAGACTGCAAGCGCAAGCTCGGCCGGGCGAGCTTGCGCGCGCAGCTCGGACAACGCCGGATAGCGACCACCCTGGATGCCGACGACGTCGACGAAGAAAGCGCCCGGCGTGTGCCGGCTCGACGCTGGCCCCGGATGTGGGAAGGCGAGCCATTGCCCATCGGGTGACCAACGGACACTGCGGTCGTCCGCGATGCCCGCGCAGAACCGCCCAACGATGGAGTGTTTGACGCCGCCCTGCCGCCGGAGAAAGACCGCGCACTGGCTGGGCGCCATCGCACTTCGCTGCTCCTCGGACCAAGCGACAGCCTCGCCAACCGGGGCCGGAATCTGGGCCGACCCGCGGCCATCGATGGTGGACGCGCCGGATTCGCGATCCCAGCGGGCACGCAGCGAAATCCAATGCGCCTCCGATGTCCGACCTGCCTCGCCGGCAGCACGCAGTTGTGTCGCGCGCAGATGTTTGCCATCGGCCTCCCACAAGGGATCTGCAAACCCGCTCAGCCTCGTAACCTTGTCGGTTGCGAGCTCGAGCACATAAGTCGTTGGCAACGACACACCGGCCGTCGAAGGCTGGGCGACCTCATACGCAAGCGCCCCCGCGTCGGGTGAAAAGCGGGCACTCTGCACGTCCTTGGCAAGCCGGCGCGGTTCGCCGCGCGGTCCCAGCAGCACGAGCTCGCCGATAGAGCTTTGCTCCTTGTCGCCAGCCGCAGCCGCCGAGCCCGCGAGCAAGGGCCCCCCATTCCAACTGACGTCCAGGATTCGCCGCAAGGCAATGCCGCGGAGAAGTTGGCGCGGCCCGGCGCGCGCGGGCAGGCAGGTCACCTTGGCCATTCCGTCCTTGTCCAGTAGCAACAGCGCGGCCGCCTCGGCGCGTGCACCTGGCCTGGGATTCCAGTCGGCGGTCGGTGCCGACAACGAGCGCCCGCGGCAGGCAGCGAGCAGCACGGCGATCGCTAGCGCGGGCCAGCGTGTGGACATCGCGGTCGACTATTTCTTCGAGGCGACCGCTTGGGCGAAGAGCACGGCTTGGTTCTTGAGGTCGGGGTTGCTGGGCGTGTAGTCGGGCTTTGGTCCATACGACGGAGACAGGAAGACCTCGACGTAATACACGCCCTTGTGGAAGTTGATCCACCATGCCGTATTGGTATCCTCGATGCGCGACTCCGTTCCGAGGGTTGGCGACATCGCTTGCCAGTTGCCGGAATACTCGGATTCTTGCAGCAGGGCCGTATAGAGCGCTGCCGCCTGGTCCGCGGTCGGCATCGCCCAAATGTAGAGGACAATCTGGGCTCCTTGGGGAGCGGCCGACAGGCTGTTGTTGAGGTAGGTCTGCCAGACGAATTCGGTGGGCGTGAAAGGGGGCCTGTAGAACGGCGCAGCGGCGCCGTCGATCAGGCCTATCGCTTGCTCCTGCGTGGTCGCTGTCATCGGCTGCGCATTGCCGTTCTTGTTACTCTCCGTGTCGACGGTCCAGCCCGACACTTCGTTGTCGAGCGGCACGAGGTTGACAGGATCATCGGTTGATGTGCCGCCACCGCCGCTGCCGCCCGTGCCGCTGCCGCCCGTGCCGCCGCTGCCGCCGTTGCCACCGGTGCCGCCGACCGAGCCGTTGTCGCTGCTGGTGTTACTGCCGCAGGCTAGCAGCCCGGCGACCAAGGTGGCACAGAAAGGGAGTGAGCCAAGACGAGCCATCGAATCCTCCTTCGTTGGCCGTAGCCTCGGAGCCCCGAAGCCTAGGGCCATGATTCCATTTCATATCTCAGTTAGCGAAACTTCGCAGGCTGGCGACGGCGACGACGCAACGACAGAATCGCCAGGCCGGCCACAGTCGGGAACAAGAGGGCCGGTAAAACGGGACGACTGCCCAAGCTACACTTGCAGCCGCTGACGTCGCCTCCTCCGTTCTGGCCCGTCGTGGTGCCGCCGCTGGACGCGGGCGAGCCACCTTTGCCAGATGCCCCACCCGCTGCATTGCTGCCCCCGCTAGCGGAAGCGCCAGCTCCACCCGAGGCCGCCGTGCCTCCGATGCCCTGCGGCCCGGCGCCTCCCGAACCCTGCCCGCCGCTGCTGGTGGCTCCGCCAGCGCCTGGCGCTCCACTTGAGCCAGCTGCGCCACCGCCCTCCCCGGCTGAGCCACCGCTGCCGGAACGGCCACCGCTACCCGTAACCCCGGCAGTGCCACTGCTCCCGCCCGTACCGGACGTCTTTGTCCCCGAGGTTCCACCGGTACCCGAGGCTCCGCCGGTGCCCGAGGCTCCGCCGGTACCCGAGGCTCCGCCGGTGCCCGAGGCTCCGCCCTTTCCTGAGGTTCCGCCGCTGCCCGAGGCTCCGCCGGTGCTGCCCGCGGTCTCGCCGTAGAAAGTGACCGGCCCGTCGGCGTTACCCCGAAAGACCCAACCACGACGATCGAACGCGACAATCTCGAGAATATGCGCAGAATACATGCCCTTGCCATTGTCGGTCGTGCCGCCGAGGGTATCCGGCTCGATCCACTTGACCTCCGGAATAATGGCTGAATTGACCGAGGCATCGTCCTTGTCAACGATGCCGAGGGCTCCGGCGCAGGCGACCTTGACCCAGACCGAGCTCGACTGCAC
>CAZBIU010000461.1:0-4795 GCA_964491625.1 uncultured Myxococcales bacterium | reverse complement strand
CCGCTGTCTCTGCCGACGCCGCAGGTGTCCGGCCCGGCCTTGTCGAGCGGGCAAATTCCGAAGGCTCGCCGTCTCGGAGTGGTCGGGTTGTTCGTCGTTCTCGGCGCGGCGGCAGCGGCCGGGGCAGTGGTCGGATACACCCACTACAGTCGCGGCAAGACGGCCCGGCCGAGCGCGCGCGAGGAATTGGACCGCGCTCTCGTTTCCGGTTCGTTGGAGGTGCTGATGCGTGCGCGCGAGGTTGCGCGCATGGAGCTTGATATGCGGACGCCGGATCCCGACGACTTGGTCCGGCTCGGCCTCGTGAATGCGCTCCTGGCCTGCGACTACGCCGTGGATGCCGGCAAGGATGCGGATGCGGCGCTCAAAAGAGCGGAGGCGTTTTCGGAGCCGCGCAAGGACCGGGTCGCGCTGACAGCGACGGCGAGGGCGTTCCTGGCCTTGGCGGCCGGCGACCGCGTCCTGGCCAAACAGCAGGCAGACCTTGGGGTGGCTGCCAATGCTCCCGATGTCCCCGCGTATACGCTGCTGGCCTCGGCCCGCGTGCGCCGGCTCGCGGGAGACGCGGACGGTGCCGCGAAGGATCTCGACCGCGCGCTCGGAATCGGTGCTGAGCTCCTGCCGGTCGTGGTGGACTGGGCCGCGTCTCGCATCGACGGTGGCGATCCGGTGGTCGCGCGAAGGACGCTGTTGGCGGCGCTGGGCAAGTCGCCCGACAATTCGCGCGCGCGATTGGTCTTGGCCGACGCCGAGCGCGCCCTGGGCGAGTCGGGATGGACCAAGCGGATCGAGGCCGCCTGTGGCAGCGATAGCAAGATCTCGCGTGCGATTCGCGCCGCGTGCACGGTCGAGTCTGCGCAGGAGGCTCGCCTGGACGGCGATCGGGCTGGGGCTGTTCGTAAGGCCAGGGCGATAGCGCAGGCGACGACCGATCCGATGCTCTTGGGGCAACTTTCGCTCCTGCTTGCGTCGCTAGGCGAGATCGATACGGCGGACGACATTTTGCAGAAGGCACAAAAGGGCGCCGAGGCCGGTGCGGTCACGCTGCAGTGGGCCTGGTTCGCCATCCGCCTCGGCCGTGGTGAAATCCTGCAGCCGAGTCCGATTCTCGACCATCCGGCGGGCCCCGAGCGCGACATGGTCGTCCTTCGGGCTGCCTACGCTCGCTCTGGAGCGGACGGGCTGGCTGCGGCTCTCAAGGGGCTACCGCCTGGGATTCTCGATATCGACTGGGACATGCGCGCCCTGGCCTTGCTGGCGCACCCAGGCCAACCGCCCAAGTCCGAACTTGCGGCGTTCGAGAAGGGGGGCGAAAAGGGCAACCCGGTGGCGGCGTATGTGCTTGGCGCGCTGGCGTTGCAGAACAAGGACTTCAAGTCGGCCGCCCGGCGGCTGGAACGTGGTCTGTCCTTGCACGGTGACGCATGCCGGGCCGCGACCCTGTATCTGCAGGCCTTCGACCAGCTTGGACGCGGTGCGATCCTGAACAAGGCTGGCCTGCGCACCTTGCGGTTGCACAACGCACGATGCCCCTTGCCCGAGATGTAAGGGTTGACCTTGGCGGCCGGGCAGGCTAAATCCGCCCATCCAAATGGCTTCGTACGATACATCGGACATTCGCAAGGGACTTAAGGTCATGCTCGACGGCGCGCCTTACACGGTCGTCGAGTTTCAGTTCGTCAAGCCCGGCAAGGGCGCGGCGTTCACACGGACCAAGCTAAAAAATCTGCTCACCGGCGGCGTCATCGACCGCAACCTGCGCTCGGGTGAAAAGCTCGAGCCGGCCAACGTCGAAACCAAGTCGATGCAGTACCTGTACAAAGAAGGCGACTCGTACGTGTTCATGGACACGAGCACCTACGACCAGGTCCACATCCCGCACGAGACCATCGGCGACGATTCCAACTTCATGCCCGAGCAGATCGTGGTCGAGGTGCTGTTCTTCAACGACCGCGCGGTTGGCGTGACCTTGCCGAACTTCATCGAGCAGAAGGTCATGGCGACCGAGCCCGGCTTCCGCGGTGACACGGCAACCGGCGTGACCAAGCCTGCGAAGATCTCCACGGGCGCGACCGTTCCGGTGCCCTTGTTCATCAACGAGGGCGACATCATCAAGATCGACACGCGGACCGGCGAGTACCTGGAACGCGTGGGCCGCGCCTAGGTGTCGCAGTCTCATGGGAACCCTAAGAGTGTTCCCAAACCCTCCCGCGCTCTGGCTACTGCGGGCAAAGCCCGCCTTCGCCAACGCGAAAGGGTGACGCGTGGATGAGCATACACGCCTGACCGGACGGCATTCCGCTCTCGTGCTGCGGGCTGCCGTGCTGCGAGCGGTGCGCGCATATTTCGACGGACAGGATTTCCTTGAGGTGGAGACCCCTGCGCGCGTGCGCTCGCCGGGGCAGGAGATCCACCTCGACGCCATCTGTGCCGGCCGCGACGGTCAAGCTGCGCGCTTCCTCATCACCTCACCCGAGTACCACATGAAGCGCCTGGTGGCCTCGGGGCTGCCGCGCATCGTGCAGTTCTGCCGCTGTTTCCGCGCCGAGGAGGCCGGCCCCAACCACCAGCCCGAGTTCACCATGATCGAGTGGTATCGGGCAGGTGGCACCATGGACGATCTGATGCGCGACTGTGAGGCCATTGTCGAGGTTGCCGCGCGCGCCGTCGGCAGCTGGCCGAACCCGAACGTGCCGCCTGCGCGTCGGGGTGCGCACGGCGCCGATGTCGTCCGCGTCGACGCACCCTTCGAGCGAACGACCGTGCGCGCGCTGCTCCAGCGGCACGCCGGCATCCTCCTTGGCGGCGATGAGAGCGAGACAGAGATGCGCGCCTTGGTCGAGCGTGCGGGCTGCCACGTCGCCGCCGACGCCGCGTGGGACGACTGCTTCTACCAGGTCTTTCTCGACCGCATCGAGCCCCATCTCGGTACTAGCCGGCCCGTGTTCGTCGAAGACTGGCCGCTGCCCCTGGCCGCCCTGGCGCGACGCAAGCAGCCGCTGACCGCCGAGCGCTTCGAGCTTTACGCCGCGGGTCTGGAGCTGGCCAACGCCTTCGGCGAGCTCACCGACCCCGTCGAACAGCGCCGGCGTTTCGAGGCCGAGTCCGAGATCCGCGCGGCCCGCGGTAAGCCCGTCTATCCCCTGGATGAGCGCCTCCTGGCCGCGCTCGGCCGCATGCCACCGACCTGCGGGATAGCCATGGGCTTTGACCGGTTGCTGATGCTGGTTGAAGGTGCGTCATCCATCCGTGAGGTCTTGGCCTTTGCGGACGACGAGGTGTAGCAGCCCAGACTCGGTTTCGGCCCCAGGTCCGGTTTCAGCATCCTTGCTTGACCCGCGATCCCCCCTCTGGTAAGCGTTTGCCCTCGTGACTCAATTCCTCATCGCATTGGCTCAGGCAGCAAATTCCACTCCGGCACCGTCTTCCGGGCAATCGTCCGGCGGCTTTGGCGGCCTTGGTGGCAATCCCATCATCTTGATGGTGCTCATCTTCGCGGTGATGTACTTCATCGTGATTCGCCCGCAATCCAAGCGGGCCAAGGAAACGCAGAGGATGCTGTCCGAGCTGAAGAAGGGCGACGAGATTGTCACCAGTGGTGGCGTCATCGGTCGGATCTCCGGTTTCAAGGAGAACAGCAACGAGATCATTCTCGAGGTGCAACAAGGCGTGCGCCTCAGGATTCAGCGAAGTGCAGTGACCGGCCGGCTCAAGACCTCGACGGAGCCGACCAAGACCGAGGCCAAGGCCTCCTAGCTCGAAGAGGAACACTCGATGGAACGATCGTGGTGGTGGAAGGCTGCGCTTTACGGCGCGGCAATTGTCGTGGCTGTTCTGTACCTGGTGCCGACCTTCGTCACCAACGACCAACAGATGCCAGCCTTCTTTCAAAAGTATTTCAAGAAGCGAATGCAGCTCGGTCTGGATCTGCAAGGCGGCTTGCATCTGGTCTACGAGGTCAACATCGAGAAGGCCGTGTCGAGCAAGGTCGACCGCTTGGCCAACGACGTGGACGACGCGCTCAAGAAGAAGGGTGCCGAGACCAACGTCGTACGCGAGGGGCGCGACAACATCACCGTCGCCTTCAAGGTGCCGGCCGAGATGTCCAAGCTGGATGACGAGCTGCTAAAGCCGTTCCGTCGCGACCTCGATGTCGTTAGCCGCGACCCGGCCACCGGCACGGTAAAGCTGAAGTTCGATTCCGACCGTGTGGCTGAGATCGAAGACTTGTCGCTTCGGCAGGCCATCGAAACCATCCGCGGGCGCGTCGACGCCTTCGGCGTGGCCGAGCCTACCATCATCAAGAAGGGCACCGACATCGTGGTCGAGCTGCCGGGAGCCAAGGCCAAGGACTTCGAGCGCATCAAGAGCATCATCGGCCGCACCGCCCAGCTCGAATTCAAGATCGTCGACGACGGCTCGGAATACATGAAAAAGGTGGCCGCGACGGTGTCCAAGGGCGGCCCGATCACGGTGGCGCCCGAGTCTTGGACCGAGAAGAACGCGGGAACGCAGCACGAGGACGTCTACCTGCGGGTGAAGGAAAAGGACAAGGACGAGCTCACGAAGTTCATCGCCGGACTGGCCGGCGATTTGGCGATTCCGAACGATCGCGAGATTGCTCTTGAGCTTATGAGCCCGCGCGAAGTCAGCGAAGGAACGCCCGACAAATACTATCGTACTTACCTGCTCAAGAAGCGTGCGGGGGTCACGGGTGAATATCTGTCCATGGCCGACGAGAGCTGGGATGAGATGGGGCGCCCCGAGGTGTCGTTCACCATGAACCGGCAGGGCG